>NZ_CP130427.1:6415403-6738484 GCF_030518795.1 Micromonospora sp. NBRC 110009
GCACCGGCAGCGGCTCGCCGGGCACGTACCGGTAGCTGTCGACCCGGCCGAAGTCGGCCCGCAGCAGGGGCAGCAGCAGCTCCACCAACTCGGGGTGGTCCAGCAGCTCGGCGGGGAGGCCGCCGCCCTCGCCGAGACGGCGCAGCAGCTCCTCGTCGCCCACCTGGGACAGCCCGTCGAAGAGGCTGGGCGCGGTGACGTGCGGGGCGCGGGCGCCGCCGACATACAGGCGCAGCGGCAGCGGTCCGCCGGTGCGGCGCAGCTCGCGGACCACCTCGAAGCCGACCCGGCCGCCCATCGAGTGGCCGTAGACGGCGTACGGGCGATCGGCCCGGGACGCGATGGCGGCGGCCACCTCGGCGATCTCGAAGCGTGGATCCTCGCTGATCCGGTTCTCCCGGCCGGGCAGCTGCACCGGCAGCACCTCGACGTCCGGGCCGATCCCCTCCTGCCAGCGCCGGAACGCGCTCGCGCCGGCTCCGGCGTAGGGCAGGCAGAACAACCTCACCGGCGCCTGGGGTCGGCTTCCGGCGGAGACGAACCAGTTCAACGCGGGCCTTTCGGGACGGGGTCGATCCAGTACCGCTGGCGCTGGAACGGATAGGTGGGCAGTCCGGTGCGGCGGACCGTGCCCTCGGGGTGCAGGGCATTCCAGTCGACGTCCCGCCCGGCCACCCAGTCGGCGGCCAGTTCGCGGAGCCCGCCACCGTCCCCGGCGATCCGGGCTTCGGTGTCGAGCAGCACGTCCAGCGCGGCGAGCGCGCCGGGCAGGTCGGTGGCGACCACGGCGGCCCGGTGGGCGAACGCCCGCCGGCCCAGCGCCAGGGTGGCGGCCACCTCGGGCAGCGCCGGGGCGGCGCCGGTCAGGTGGGCCCGCAGCCGGGTCAACGCGGCCCGCAGCGCCGCCGGGGTACGCGCGGAGACCGGCAGCAGCCACGGCCCGGCACCCGGGTCGTCACCCGGTTCGGCCGGCGGGGGCTGCTCCACCACCACGTGCGCGTTGGTGCCGCCGAGCCCGAAGGCGCTCACCCCGGCCACCCGGCGCGGCCCCTCCGGCCAGTCCCGCGCCTTGGTGGGCACGTAGAACGGGCCGGCGGTCAGGTCGATCTCCGGGTGCGGGCGGGTGAAGTGCAGGTTCGGCGGGATCACGCCGTGCCGCACGGCGAGCACCGCCTTGATCAGCCCGGCGATGCCGGCGGCGGTGTCGAGGTGGCCGATGTTCGTCTTCACCGAGCCGAGCGCGCAGGACTCGGCCGGGGCGGACCCGGCGTACACCTCGTGCAGCGCGGCCACCTCGATGGCGTCACCGAGCGGCGTGCCGCTGCCATGGCCCTCGATGAGGCGGACCTCGCCGGGGGCGACCTCGGCGGTGGCCAGGGCGTTGGCCACCGCGGCGGCCTGACCGGCCGGGCCGGGTACGGCGAAGCCGGCCCGGTCCGGGCCGTCGTTGGTGACCGCCCAGCCGGGCAGGACGGCGTAGATCCGGTCCCCGTCGGCCTGGGCGTCGGCGAGCCGGCGCAGCGCCACCACGCCGACTCCGGAGCCGAATCCGGCCCCGTTGGCGCCCTCGTCGAAGGCGCGGCAGCGGCCGTCCGGGGAGGCCATCCCGCCGGGGGTGTGCCGGTGCCGGGGCCAGGTGACGGTGACGCCGCCGGCGAGGGCCAGGTCGCACTGGTAGTCGGCGAGGCTCTGCGCGGCGAGGCAGACCGCGACCAGCGAGCTGGAGCAGGCGCTCTGCACCGCCAGGGCCGGCCCGGTCAGCCCCAGCCGGTACGCGACCTGCCCGGGCAGGTGGTCGGTGAGCTGCCGGCCGATCAGCCGGGCCTCCCAGTCGTCCGGGTCCACCTCGCCGACCACGGCCGGGTTGTCGAGGAGGTGGAACAGGAAGTACCGGTTGGCGGAGGTGGCCGAGTAGACGCCGACCAGGCCGGGGAACCGGGTGGGATCGTGGCCGGCGTCCTCCAGGGCCTCCCAGGCGGTCTCCAGGAAGAGCCGGTGCTGGGGGTCGGTCCGGGCGGCCTCGTCGGCGCCGAAGGAGAAGAACTCGGCGTCGAAGTCGGCCACCCCGTCGAGTCGACCGCCGGCCCGCACGTGGCGGGGGTCGGCTCGCAGCCCCGGCCCGATGCCGAGTTCGGCCAGTTCGGCGTCCGGGTAGTCGTGGATCGAGTCGACGCCGGTGCAGAGGTTCCACCAGTAGGTGGCCACGTCGGGCGCGCCGGGGAAGCGGCCGGCGAGGCCGACCACGGCGATCTCGTCGCCGGTGTACTCCCGGGCGGCGGTGGCCGGCGCGGCCGGCGCGGGCAGCACCGGCGCGCGGACCGCCTCGGGCGGGGCGTCGAGCAGCGCCGCCTGGGCGGCCACCGTGGGGTGGTCGAAGAGGCGCAGCAGGGGCAGCCGCACTCCGAAGTGGTCGGCCAGCCGCTGCTGGACCTGGCCCAGCAGCAGGGACTGGCCGCCTGAGTCGAAGAAGCCGGCGGTGCGGCCGACGGCCTCCCGGCCGAGCACCGCGCACCAGATGTCGTGCACGATCCGCTCGGTCCGGGTGGCCGGGGCCTCGCCCGCCGGCACCTCGCGCGCCGGGTCGGGCAGCGCCCGCTCGTCCACCTTGCCGGTCACGGTGAGCGGGAACTCGTCGAGCACCACCACCGCGCGGGGCAGCGCGTAGTCGGGCAGGGCCGCGGCGAGGGCGGCCCGCAGCGACGCACCGTCCGGCCGGATCCCGACGGCCGGACGGGCGTACGCCAGCAGCTCGCCGTCGCGGGCGACGGCCCGGACCCCGGCCACGCCGGGCTGGGCGGCGAGCACCGCCTCGATCTCGGTCAGCTCGACCCGGTGCCCGCGCACCTTGACCTGGCGGTCGAGTCGGCCGAGGCAGACCAGGTCCCCGCCGGGCAGTCGCCGCCCGAGGTCGCCGGTGCGGTACGCCCGGACCCCGGCGGCGTCCACGGTGAACCGGTCGCTGTTCTGGTTGAGGTAGCCGGGCGCGAGGTGCGGGCTGCGCACCACGATCTCGCCGGTGCCCGGGGCCAGGTCCACCTGGTAGCCCGGGAACGCGGAGCCGATCGGCAGCGGGCCGGTGGCGGCCGGGTCCACGGTGGCCAGGGGCAGCGCGTACCGGGCGGCGAACGTCATCTCGGTGGCGCCGTAGCCGTTGACCAGCTCGCAGTCCGGGGCGAACCGGTCCCGGCCGCGGGCCGCGTCGGCGTAGGTGGCCTGCTCGCCGCCGAGCAGGACCACCCGGACGGCGTCAAGCCGCCGCTCGCCGAGGGCGTCCAGCAGGAACCGGTAGACGGTGGGCGTGCAGTGCAGCACCGTCACCCGGTGCCGGTCGAGCTGCTCGACGGCGTACGCGAGCCCCTGCCGGCGCAGGTCGACCGGGACCACCGCGGCGCCGGTGAGCAGCGCCGGGTAGAGGTCGGGGATGGCGGCGTCGAAGCTGAACGAGGCGAGCAGGCTGAGCCGGTCGCCCGGGCCGACGGCCAGCGCGCCGATCTGGTTGTCGACGACGTGCGCGAGGTTGCGGTGGGTCTGCCCGACCGCCTTGGGCACCCCGGTGGAGCCGGAGGTGAACAGCACGTACGCGAGCGCGTCCGGGTCGATCGGGACCGGCCGCAGCGGCGCGGGCGGCACGTCGTCCAGCGCCACCACGGTGCGGTCGCCGGCCAGCTCGCGGGCCAGTTCGCGGTGCGCGGCGGCGCAGCCGACGAGGTCGACCTCGGCGGCGGCGAGCAGGTGGCGCAGCCGGTCGACCGGGAATCCCGGGTCGAGCGGCACGTACGCGCAGCCGGCGGCGAGGGCGCCGAGCAGCGCCGCGACGGTCGGGGTGCCGTGCGGGGTGAGCAGGGCGATCCGGTGGCCGGGTCGGGCGCCGGCGGCGACGAGCGCGGCGGCGTGCCCCCCGGCCGCGCCGGCCAGCTCGGCGTAGCTGACCTCGTGAGTCTCGCCGAGTAGCGCCGGACGATCACCCTGACGTGCCGCGACCTCACCGAAGCGATTGATGATCATCGGTTGTGCCATGTCAGGGAGCTGGTGTCTCTCCACAACCGACAGGCGCGCAGCAATCGACGAATGTGATCATGATCCCCCCCAGGACTTCACATTGGAAGCAGAATAAAGCTCAATCTCTCGATGGGAAGGGCATCGATCGCGGTCAGCCCGAACAGAGGACGACCCCCTGGAACCTCGGACGGAGGATTTCGTCCGATCATCCCTCTAGCGCGAAAACGATTTTCAGCGTAAGCGCATACCGGGCAGTAATTTTACGGTGAAAATACTTCCGCGCCGTGAAATCTTCCGTCCGGTGGCGCCTCTGCCGCAGCTCAGCCCGGCCGGAGAGGGTGCTCAGCGATCGTACGGTGGCCGGGGAATCGGATCCACCATCGCGTCGAACCCCTTCGGCAACTGCGCCACCAGATCCTGGAACTCGTCGACGGTGACCGTCTCCCGCAGCGTGTCGAGCACCGCGCGGGTGCCGACCTCGGCGACCGCCGGGTCCACCGCCGCCCGGTCGGCGACCCGGTGCAGGAAGGTGACGACTCCCCCGGTCGTCGCGCCCTCGGCCGGGGCGGTCAGGTAACCGCTCAGGTCGTCGGGCAGCTGCGCGGCCAGGTCGGCCGACTCGCCGCCGCTCACCCGCTCGGCCAGGGTCTGCAGCACGGCGCGGGAGATCGTGGCGGCCAGCTCCGTGGGCAGCTCGGCGCGGCCGGCCACCGCCTCGACGAATCGGGGAAACCGCACGCCCGCCTCCTGTCCTCGCCGGCCGCCGCGGACCGCAGGCGGGCATACCCGCGGCCGGCGGCGGCAAACGGCGGTCACCGCCCGGCGGGCACCGCGGGCTCGGCCGGTGCGGGCAGGTCCTGCGGGGTCGGGAAGTCCCGGGTACGCCAGACCGGCGAGCAGCGGGTGACCAGCGCCGCCGCGGCCATCCCCAGCGCGGCCAGCGCCAGGTAGGCCGGAGCCCCCGCCAGCGCGGTGAGCGCCCCGCCGAGGGCGGCCCCGAGCGGCATCGCGCCCCAGATGACGAACCGGCTGGTGGCGGTCATCCGGGACAGCATCGCCGGGGGTGTGGCGGCCTGCCGGAGGCTGACCGCGTTGACGTTGTAGAGCCCGCTGGCGAACGCGTTCACGGCCAGACCGGCGGCGACGCCGAGCGGGTGCGGCACGAGCACCAGCGCGGCGCCGGCCTGGAGCACGGCCGCCGCGGTGACCGCCCGCCCGACGCCGAGCCGGGCGCGGGCCCGCCCGGCCACCGCCGCGCCGAGCAGGTAGCCGACGTTGGCGGCGGCGACCAGCAGGCCGACCGTGGCGGCCGGCAGGTGCAGCCCGCGGACCGCGTACACCAGCAGCATGGCCAGGAAGCCGGCGTGCCAGACGTTGGTCAGCCCGGAGCAGAGGGTGAGGGCCCGGACCACCGGGTCGCGGAACACGAAGCGGATCCCGCCGACGGCGTCCCGCCACATCCCGCCGGCGCCCGGCGCCGAGGAGCGCGCCAGCCGGGGCGTACCGGCGAGGAAGAGGGCCGAGACCACGAAGCTGGCCACGTCGACCAGCAGCGCGACCGGCGCGCCGAGCGCCCCGACCAGCACGCCGGCCAGGCCGGGACCGGCGGTCTGGCCGACCGCCCGGGTCGCCTCCAGCCGGGCATTGGCGTCGGCGAGCCGGCCGGCCGGCACCACCGCCGGCACCGCGGCGAAGTACGCCACGTCGAACAGGACGGTGGCGCAGCCGGTGAGCAGCGCCACCGTCACCAGCTGGGTGAGGCTCAGCAGCCCGGCCGCCCAGGCGAGGGGCACGCTGGCCAGCAGCAGGGCGCGGGCCACGTCGGCGGCGACGAGCACCGCGCGGCGGGGCAGCCGGTCCACGATCGCCCCGGCGGGAATGCCGAGCAGCAGGTAGGGCAGGGTGGTCGCGGCGGTCAGCGCGGCCACCCCGGTCGACCCGGCGCCGAGCACGGTCAGCGCGGCGAGGGGCAGCGCCACGGTGGTGACGTGGGTGCCGAGGGTGCTGACGGCGTCGGAGAGCCAGAGCCGGCGGAAGGTGGCGTGCCGCCAGAGGGCGGCGGTGGTGACGGTCATGGGGGCAGCCTGCGGCGCGCATCCCGGGAGCCACGTGGACCGAATTGTCACGGTGACAATCCGGCGGCGACCGGGCCGCGCGGCGGCTACATTGTCACGGTGACAATCTGGGAGCCGGTGGGCCTGTCCGGGGCCGGACCCCGCTACCTGGCCCTCGCCGACGCGATCGGCACGGACATCGCGGCCGGCCGACTCTCCCCCGGCGACCGGCTGCCGCCGCAGCGCGAGCTGGCCCGGCGGCTCGGCGTCACGATCGCCACCGTGGGCCGCGCCTACCAGGTGGCCGCCCGGCGCGGCCTGCTCAGCGGCGAGGTCGGTCGGGGCACCTTCGTGGCCGCCGCGCCCACCCCGCCGACCGCCGGTGCGGCGCCCGCGCTCGACGTGGCCGCCGTGCACCCGCCCGGGCACGGCCCGGTGCACCGGGCCGTCGCGCCGATCCTGCACCGGATCGCCGCCGACCCCCTCGCGGTCGGCGCGGAGGACGCCGACGCGGTGCGGCACCGGATCGCCGGCGCCCGCTGGATGGCCCACGCCGGTTGGCGGCCCGACCCGGACACGGTCGAGGTGACCGCCGGCGGGCAGCACGGCCTCGCCGCCGCGCTGGCCGCCGTCGCCCAGCCCCGGCAGGTGGTGGTCACCACCGAGCTGACCAACCCCGGGCTGCTCGCCGCCGCCCGGCTGCTCCGCGTCGAGCTGGCCACCGTGCCCAGCGACGCGGCCGGGGCCCGCCCCGACGCGATCGACCGGCTCTGCGCGCGCCGCCGGGTCGCCGCGCTGCACCTGCATCCCACCCTGCACAACCCGACCGGGGTGACCATGCCGGCCGCGCGCCGCCGGGAGATCGCCGCCGTCGCCGCCGCCCACGACCTCGTGGTGATCGAGGAGGACCCGTTCGGCGCGCTGCTGCCCGACCGACCGCCGCCCGTGGCCGCGTGGCATCCCCGCACCGTGCACCTGACCGGCATCACCAAGACCCTCGCCCCCGGCCTGCGGATCGGCTACCGGTACGCCCCGGCGGCCCTCGCCGACCCGCTGCGCGCCGCCGCCCGCGCGCTCGCCTGGGCACCCGCGCCGCTGATCGCCGAGGTTGCCACCCAGCTCGTGCTGAGCGGGACCGCACACCGGCTCGCCGCCGCCCGGGCCGCCGAGCTGGCCGGCCGGGCCGCGCTCGCCCGGGACCTGCTCGGCGACCGGGTCACCGCCCCCGGGCCGGCGCCCTTCGCCTGGGTACGCCTGGACACCGACGCCGAGGCGGCCACCGCGCTCGCCCGCCGCCGGGGCGTCGCGGTCGCCGGGGTGGACGAGTTCGCCGCCCGGCGCGGCGCCCCGCCCGGGCTGAGGGTCAGCCTCAGCGCCGACGAGGAGACGGTACGCACCGCCCTGCGCGCCCTGGCCCGGCTGCTGCCGCGCTGAGCGTACTCAGCGCAGCGCGCCGGTGGACCGCAGGTGGTCGAAGATGAGCTGGTCCACCGGGGAGATCCGGAGCCGGTCGGCGTAGCCGAGCCAGGCCAGCTCCTCGATCTCGCTCGCCGGCCGCAGCGTGCCCCGGTAGTCCGCGGCGTAGCAGGTCATCCGCACCAGCGTCCCGGCGGCGTGCCCGTGGGCCTGGGCGCTGAACGTGCCGACGGACACGACCGACTCCGGCACGATCGCCACGCCCAGCTCCTCGGTGATCTCCCGGGCCAGGGTCTGCAGGTCGGTCTCGCCCGCCTCCCGCTTGCCGCCCGGCAGGTACCAGGCATCCTTCCCCCGGGAGCGGGTGCTCAGCACTCGACCGTCCTCGATCCGGATCCAGGCCACCTTGTCGATCTCGCGCACGGCGCTCCCCTGCCTCGACTGCGGCACCACGCTATCGGACCCGGTCGGTAGGCTCGCCGCATGGCCCGCACCACCCATCCCGGCGCCTGCCCGCTCGACTGCCCGGACACCTGCGTCTGGCAGCTCACCGTGGAGCACGGCCGGGCCGTCGCGCTGCGCGGCGACCGCGACCACCCGTTCACCCGGGGCGCGCTCTGCGGCAAGGTCAACCGCTACCTCGACGCGGTCAACGGGCCCGACCGGCTGACCACGCCGTACGTGCGGACCGGGCCGAAGGGCGTCGGGCGGGTCGCCTACCGGCCGGCGAGCTGGGCCGAGGCGATCGACCGGGTGGCCGCCGGGCTGCGCGCCAGCATCGAGCGGGACGGCCCCGAGTCGATCCTCCCCTACTACTTCGCCGGCACGATGGGCCACGTGCAGGGCTGGACGATGGGCCCGCGGCTCTTCGCCCACCTGGGCGCCTCCCGGCTGGACACCACCATCTGCACCGGAGCGGCGCGGGCGGCGCTGAACTCGATCTACGGCGCCTCGGTCGGCTTCGAGCCGGAGTCGATCGTCGACGCGAAGCTGATCGTGCTCTGGGGCGCCAACCCGCTCGCCACCAACCTGCACCTGTGGCCGTTCATCCAGCGGGCCCGGGAGCGGGGTGCCTGTCTGGTCACCGTCGACCCGCTGCGCACCGAGAGCGCGGCGCGCAGCGACGAGCACGTCGCCCCGCTGCCCGGCACCGACGCGGCCCTGGCGCTGGGGCTGATGCGGCACGTCCTCGACGCCGGCGCGGCCGACGAGCAGTGGCTGGCCGCGCACACCGTCGGCTGGCCGGAGCTGGCCGCCCGGCTCGGCCAGTGGCCGGTGGCGCGGGCCGCCGCCGAGTGCGGCCTCCCCGTCGAGGTGGTACGACGGCTCGGCGAACGCATCGCCACCACCCGGCCCACCGCGATCCGCGTCGGGCTCGGCCTGCAACGGCACCACGGCGCCGGGCAGGCGATCCGGGCCATCTGCGCGCTGCCCCTGGTCACCGGCGACTTCCGGCACCCGGGTGGGGGCGCCCTGGTGTCGACCAGCGGGCACCACCCGATCGACGAGGGGCCCGTGGTCCGGCCGCCGGACATGCCGGCCCCCCGGGCGCGGTCGGTGAACATGAGCCGGCTCGCCGCCGTGCTCACCGGGGAGGCCGATCCGCCGGTGACCTCGCTGGTGGTGTTCAACGCCAACCCGGCGGCCACCGCCCCCGACCAGAACCGGCTGCTCACCGGGCTACGCCGCGCCGACCTGTGCACCGTGGTGCTGGAGCAGCGCTGGACCGACACCTGCGACTACGCCGACGTGGTGCTGCCGGCCACCATGCAGCCCGAGCACCTCGACCTGCTGACCTCCTACGGGCACCACTACACGACGCTGAACCTGCCGGCCATCGAGGCACCGGGCGAGGCACTGCCGAACACCGAGATCTTCCGGCGGATCGCTGCCGCGCTGGGCCTCGACCACCCCCGGCTGCGGGACAGCGACGAGGACCTGGCCCGGCAACTGCTGCGCGGCGCCCCGGTCAGCTTCGAGGAGCTGCGCGAGCGGACGTACGCCCGGACCACCGGGGTGGCCGTCGGCACCGCCCCGTACGCGGCGGGCGGCTTCCCCACGCCGGACGGCCGGGCGCGGCTGCACGACCCGGCGCTGGCCCGGCTCGGGGTGGATCCCCTCCCCGGCTACACCCCGCCGGTGGAGGCCGCCGATCCGGAACTGGCCCGCCGGTTCCCGCTGGTGCTCGTCGCGCCGGCCGGGAAGTTCCTGATGAATTCCACCTTCGCCTCGCTGCCCTGGCACGCCCGGCGGACCGGGCCGCCCCGGGTGCACCTGCACCCCGACGACGCGGCGGCGCGCGGCCTCACCGACGGGGACGCGGTGCGGGTGCGCAACGACCGGGGCGCGTTCCTGGCCGGGGTCGCGGTGGACGACGCGACCCGGCCGGGGCTGGCGTTCACCTACAAGGCGTACTGGGCGCGGCTGAGCCCGGGACGGGCCACGGTCAACGCGGTCACCGCGGTCCGCGACACCGACCTGGGCGGGGCGCCGACGTTCCACGACTGCCGGGTCGAGGTGGAGCCGGTGCCCGCCGAGCTGCTGATCCCCGAGCCGCCCGCCGACGCGGCCGCCGCGCCGCAGCCCGCCGGGCCGGCCCGCGAGGTGGCGCCCGCCCCGGCGGGCTGAGGCCGCCGCCGGCCCGCTCGTGCCGGGCGAGGCGGGCGGCTCACCCGTCGGCGAGCACGTCCAGCAGCAGCGCGGCGGTCCAGCTGAACGCCGGCGAGCCCAGCCCTTCCCCGGTGTCCGGGTGGAAGTACTCGTGGCAGCCGGCGCGGGCGACCACGGCGAGCATCGACTCGCGCAGCCCGGCGGCCAGGTCGGGGCGGTGGTGGGCACGCAGCCCCCGCCACAGTAGCCAACTGGTGTTCAGCCAGCTCGGGCCGCGCCAGTAGCGCACCGGCTCGAAGTCCGGCGCGGTGCGGTCGTAGCTGGGCAGTGGACGGTCCATCCGGGCGGCCAGGCCGAACCGGGGCGAGCACGCCTCGGCGAGCACCGCCCGGACCTGGCCGGCGGGCAGGTCGGGCAGGATCAGCGGGATCAGCCCGAGCACCGTCCGGGCCGGGACGAGCCGGTCGGTGCGCAGGTCCCGCGGGCGGAAGGTACCGGCGACCGGGTCGTAGAGCCGGGCCACCAGGGCCTCGGTGATCCGCGCCGCGCGATCCCGGTGCGGTCCGGGGTCGGCGCCGACCACCGCGGCGATCCGGGCCAGGGCGTGCTCGGCCGCCCCGAGCGCCGCGTTTACCAGCGGGCACTCCACCAGGAACGGCTGCCGCCCGGCCAGCCCCTCGTCCCGGTAGCGACCCGCCCGGTAGGCGGCGACGATCGCGACGTAGCGCGCGTAGTCCAGGTCCGTGGGGCGGTGGGCGGCGTCGACGTGCGCGGTGTCGTGCCGGCGGTACGCGCGCATCACGGCCGCGTCGGCCGGCACCGCGGCCATCGGGTCGTCCCAGGCGGGGCTGTTGTCCAGCCCGGACTCCCACGGGTGCACGATGCAGGCCAGCCCGGCGCCGCCGACGTCGCGCCGCCCGGTCAGGTAGCGCTGCTGGGCGACCAGGCGCGGGTAGAGCCAGCGCAGCGCCTGCACCGACGCCGCGGAGGGGGCCCGGCGGTGCATCAGCCAGGCGGCCGAAGCGTGCACCGGCGGCTGGACGATCCCGGAGGTGGCCACCGGCGGGGCGCCGTCGGCGTGGCCCGAGTCCCAGAACTCGGGTCCCGGGAAGTACGAGCCGACCCGCAGCGCCGGGTTGAACACGATGTGCGGCACCCGCCCGTCGGCCCACTGGGCGGCGAACAGGGTCCGCAGCTCCCGCCAGGCCCGGTCGGGGCGGACGTGCGCCAGCCCGACGGCGATGAACGCCGAGTCCCAGCTCCACTGGTGCGGGTAGAGGGTGCGCGACGGGACGGTGTGGTCGTGCTCCCAGTTGGCGTCGAGGGTGGTGAGCGCCAGGCGGCGCAGCGTGGCGGCCCGTTCCGCGTCGGACGGGTCGCCGACGCGCAGCGGCGTCGGCCCCGTGGGAGTGCCGCCGTTCACGCGGCCGCCCGGGTCGGCCGGGGCTGGGCGAGGACGGTGGCGGCCTGCCGCAGGGCGGCCACGGGCTCGCCGCGCAGCCGGCACTCCAGGGCCAGCCAGCCCGGGTAGCCGAGGTCGTGGAGGGTTTGCAGCAGCGCCGGCCAGTCCAGGTGACCCGCCCCGGGCTGGTAGCGGTTGGAGTCGCTGACCTGCACGTGGCCCAGATACGGCGCGGCCGCGCGCAGCGCCGCGTGGACGTCGTCCTCCTCGATGTTCATGTGGAAGGTGTCGGCAACCACCCGGACCGAGGGCAGGTCGACGGCCCGGCAGAGGGCGACCGCCTCGTCGAGGCGGTTGACCATGTGGTCCTCGTACCGGTTGAGGGGTTCGAGGAAGAGGGTGACCCCCTCGGCGCGGGCGTGCTCGCCCAGCTCGCCCAGGGCGTCGACGAGCACCTGCCGGTCGCCCTCGGGCGGGCGGGGCGGCTCGAACGGCGGCAGCCGGCGGGAGAACATGCCCCAGGCGGCCGGGGTCATCGCGCCGATCCCGCCCAGCTCGGCGATCACCGAGAGCTGGGAGCGGAGGTTGCGTACGGCGTCCCGGGAGCGTTCCGGGTCGAAGTCGCCGATGAAGTGGTCCATCTCAACGCAGACGGTCGGCAGGACCACCCCGTCGGCGCGGGCCCGGCGCAGCTCCGGCAGCCGCCGGGCGAACGCCAGGTCGCCCCGGCCGCGCAGCTCGATGCCCTGGTAGCCGAGGGAGACGGCGAGGGCGTACTTGTCGGACAGGCTGGTGCCCGGGAGCAGCTGCTCCTGGCAGGCGAGTGGGATGGCCATCAGAACCTCAGCACCACTTGGAGGACGTCACCGTCACCGCGGTCGAGCAACGCCAGCGCGTCGGCCACCGCGCCCGCGTCGACGACGTGGCTCACCAGCGGCAGCGGGTCGACGCTGCCCTCGGCCACCAGGTCCATGAAGGTGTGGGCGATCCGGGCCCCGGTCCACCGGCCGGCCGTGCCGGGCGCCGGGGTGGACCCGGACACCTGGGCCGCCACCAGCTGGATCCGGTTGTGGTGGAACTCCTCGCCGAGCCCCAGCCCGTGGGCGTACCCCTGGTAGAAACCGGCGGCGACGACCCGGCCGGCGTGCGTGGTGGCGCGGATGGCCTCGTGCAGCGCCGGGTACGACCCGGACAGCTCCAGGCAGACGTCCGCGCCGCGCCCGCCGGTGGCCTCGCGCAGCACGCTGGCGGCCGAGTCGGCGGCGGCGTCGACGAGCCGGCGGGCGCCGAACCGGCCGGCGTGGTCGAGCCGGGCCGGCACCCGGTCGACGGCGACCACCCGGGCTCCGGAGAGGACGGCGAGCCGGGTGCCGAGCAGCCCGATGACCCCCTGGCCGAAGACTCCGACCCAGTCGCCGAGGTGCAGGTCGCCGGCGAGCACGGCGGTCAGCGCGATGGCGCCGGGGCGGGCGAACACGGCGGCGAGCGGGTCGAGCCCGGGTGCGAGCGGGGTGACCGCGGAGGCCGCCACGACGGCCTCCGCGCGGTGCCCCCAGATGCCCCAGACGACCTGCCCCGGGCGGCGGTCGGCGACGTCCCCGGCGACCTCGACGACCTCGCCGACCTCCTCGTAGCCGAAGCCGACGACCGGGTACGCGGGCGCGGCCTGCCGGGGGACGAACATCCGGGCGGCGTCGTCCCAGTCCTTGCTGAGGCGGGGGTTGCTGCCGCGGTAGAGGGTCAGCTCGGTGCCGGCGGAGATGCCGGAGTAGCAGGTGCGGACGCGGACCTGGCCCGGGCCGAGCGGGTCCGGGGGGCAGGGCTCCAGGCTGACGCGCCGGGGTCCGGCCAGAGAGACAACCCAGTTGGCCATGGCGTCGCTCCGAGGAAAGTGCCGGACCCAATTCTAAGCCGAAATATTCATAAATGTCTTGTAAATGATCAATCGAGGGCGTTGAATCCCTGATGTACCCTTCGAGAGGAGTGCCACCGATGTCATCACCCTCGATGCGGATCCTCGCCTCCACCCTGATCATGGCATTTGCCGGGACGACCCTGCTGGCCTGCGGTGACGACGAGCCGAAATCCGACAGTTCCCAGATAACCGTGTGGAGCCTGGAAGACGTGGCGGACCGGGTCAACGCCACGAAGGCGATCATCGCCGACTACACGGCGAAGACGGGCGTGAAGGTCAATCTGGTCACCGTCAACGAGGACCAGTTCCCCTCCCTGATCGCCTCCAGTGCCGCCGCCGGCGACCTGCCCGACGTGGTCGGCTCGGTGTCGCTCGCCGGAGTGCGCACGCTCGGCGGCAACGACCTGCTGGACCCGGACGCCAACAAGCGGGTCGTCGACAAGCTCGGTCGCGACACCTTCTCGGCCCGTGCCCTGGAACTGACCAGTGAGGGCGGCAAGCAGCTCTCCGTCCCCAGTGACGGGTGGGGCCAACTGCTGGTCTACCGCAAGGACCTGTTCGCCGCCGCCGGCCTGCCCGCCCCCGACACGTACGAGAAGATCGCCGCCGCGGCGGCGAAGCTCAACACCGGCGGCGTCGCCGGCATCACCGCGGCGACCGCCCCCGGCGACGTGTTCACCCAGCAGACCTTCGAACACCTCGCGCTCGCCAACAACTGCCAGCTCACCGACGACTCCGGCAAGGTCACCCTCGACTCCCCCGAGTGCGTCGAGGCGTTCCGCTTCTACGGCGAGCTGATGCGCGACCACTCGGTCAAGGGCGCGCAGGACGTGGACACCACCCGGGCCACCTACTTCGCCGGCAAGGCGGCCATGCTGATCTGGTCGCCGTTCATCCTCGACGAGCTGGCCGGGCTGCGGAACGACGCCAAGCCCACCTGCCCGCAGTGCCAGTCCGACCCGGCCTGGCTGGCCAAGAACAGCGGCTTCGTCACCGGGATCAAGGGCCCGAACGGCACCGAGCCGGCCCAGTACGGCGAGATCAGCTCCTGGGCGGTGCTCGACGGGGCGGCCGACTCGGCGACGTCCTTCGTGGAATACATGCTCTCCGACGGCTACCCACGCTGGTTCGGCATGTCCCCGGAGGGGCGCTTCCCGGCGCGCACCGGCACCGCGGAGGACAAGCAGAAGTTCCTCACCGCCTGGAACACCAGCCAGGCCGGGGTGGACCGCAAGCAGCCCCTGTCCGCGGTCTACGGCGAGGACGTGCTCGCCACCCTGCGCAAGAGCCCGGACACCTTCCAACGCTGGGGACTCCCCCAGGGCCAGGGGAAGCTGGTCGGGGCGATCCTCGGCGAGTTGCCCGTGCCGAAGGCACTGGCCGACGTGATCTCCGGAAAGTCCGACGCCGCGGCCGCCGCTGGCCGGGCGAAGAAGGACGTCGAGGCGATCGCCAAGGGCGTCAATTGACCACCACCGCGCCGGAGGCCGGCCGCTCCCCCGCCCGGGAGCGGCCCCGCCCCGGCAGACGCCCGCTCACCCTGCGCCGCCGCGAGTCCCGGGCCGGGCTCGCGCTGGTCACCCCCACCCTGCTCGTCGTGGTCGCGGTGATCGGCATCCCCATCGTCTGGACCGTGGTGCTGGCCTTCCAACGGGTACGCCTGGCGACCCTGCGCCGGACCGGCCTCTTCGGCGAGCTGACGCTGGACAACTTCGACCGGGTGCTGCACACCCCCGGCTTCGCCGACACGCTCTGGACGACGGTGCTCTACAGCCTCGGCGGCACCGTCGGGTCGATCCTCGTCGGCCTGGTCGCGGCGCTGGTCGTCCGCCGGCCGTTCCGGGGCCGCACCGTGGTCCGGGCGTCGATGCTGCTGCCGTACGTGGCGCCGGTGGTCGCGATGGCGTTCGTCTGGCAGGTGATGCTCGACCCGCAGCTCGGCATCGTCAACGACTGGGGGCGGCGGTTCCTCGGCTGGGACGCGCCGATCCCCTTCCTGTCCCAGGACTCCACCGCGCTCTGGACCGTCATCGCGTTCGAGGCGTGGCGGTACTTCCCGTTCGCCTTTCTGTTCCTGCTGGCCCGGCTCCAAGCGGTGCCGGGCGAGCTGGAGGAGGCGGCCCGGGTGGACGGGGCCACCCCGACCCAGCGGTTCCGGCACATCCTGCTGCCCCAGCTCCTGCCGGTGATCGCGCTGCTCGGCGTGCTGCGCTTCATCATGACGTTCAACAAGTTCGACGACGTCTACCTGCTCACCGGCGGCTCCGCCGGCACCGAGGTGGTCAGCGTCCGGGTCTACCAGTTCCTCACCGCGCGGACCGACATCGGCGCGGCGGCGGCGCAGGCGGTCGTGCTGGCCGTGGTGCTGATCGTGTTCGTCGCGATCTACCTGCGTTTCTTCAGCGGACGACGGGAGGCGTGATGGACCGGGACCGGATCGAGACGGTGAGCCTGCGCTGGCTGCGCCGGCTGGTGATCGCCGTCTTCCTGCTCGTCACCCTGCTGCCGTTCTGGTACATGCTGGTGCTGTCGGTGCGCCCCATCGAGCGGCTGCTGCTCGACCCGGGCTCGCTGCTGGTGCCGTTCGGCGAGCTGACCGTCGCCACGTACACCGAGGTGCTCAAGGCCACCGAGGACGGCGGCCAGGGCTTCCTCACCTTCATCCGCAACAGCGGCCTCGTCGCGCTCTCCGCCACGGTGCTCACGCTGCTGGTCGCCATCCCCGGCGCGTACGCGGTGTCCCGGCTGCGGTTCTTCGGCCGACGGCAGGTCAGCGCGCTCTTCCTGGCCGTCTACCTGTTCCCGTCGATCGTCATCGCGATCCCGCTCTTCGTGGTCTTCACCCGGGCCGGGCTGCGCGGGTCGCTGTTCGGGCTGGTGCTGGTCTACATCTCGCAGACCCTGCCGGTCTCGGTCTACATGCTCAAGAACTACTTCGAGACCATCCCGGTCAGCCTGGAGGAATCCGCCGCGATCGACGGCGCCAGCCGGCTCGGCATCATCCGCCGGGTCAGCCTGCCCCTCGCGGCCCCGTCGGTGATGGCCGTCGCCCTATACGACTTCATGATCGCCTGGAACGAGTTCCTCTTCGCGCTGCTCTTCCTGGTCGACCGGCCCAACCGGTGGACCGTCTCGCTGGGGCTGTCGCTGCTCTCCGACGGCGTCGAGGTGCCGAAGACGGTGCTGATGGCCGGGTCGGTGATCCTCACCCTGCCCATCGTGGTCCTCTTCTTCGCCAGCGAACGGCTGCTCACCGAGGGACTCACCAGCGGCGCGGAGAAGGGTTGACCTCGCCTGCCGCCGAACCGACCGTTCCCGGCACGCCGCCGGCAAGATCAGCTACGGTGACGGCATGGGCAAGCCGACCCGCTGGGTGACCGAGACCAACCCCGGGCACTCGCAGTGGTACATCGACCGGTTCCGCCGGCTCGCCGCCGAGGGGGCCGACCTGGCCGGCGAGGCGCGGCTGCTGGACACGCTCGTCCCGCCGGGCGCGCGGATCCTGGACGCCGGCACCGGCACCGGCCGGGTCGCCGCCGCGCTGGCCGCCCGGGGGCACTCGGTGCTGGGCGTCGACGCCGACCCGGCCCTGATCGAGGCGGCCCGGGCCGACCACCCCGGGCCGCGCTTCCTCGTCGCCGACCTCGCCGAGCTGGACCTGGCGGCGCAGGGCGAACCGGCGCCGTTCGACGCGGCGGTGGTCGCCGGCAACGTGATGGTGTTCGTCGCGCCCGGCACCGAGCGGGCGGTGCTCGCCCGGGTCGCCGCCCACGTCCGCCGGGACGGGTTGGTGGTGGTCGGCTTCGGCACCGACCGGGGCTACCCGCTCACCGACTTCGACGCCGACGCGGTGGCCGCCGGGCTCCGCCTGGAACACCGGTTCGCCACCTGGGACCTGCGCCCCTGGCGGGAGGACGCCGACTTCGCGGTCACCGTGTTCCGCCGCCCCGCCGGTGAACCTACCGACCCCGACGTGCCGGGCTGAGCGGCGGCCCGGCTCTTCCCCGGTCAGGCCGGGGCGGCGACGGCGCGGGCGGCGGCCGGGTCGAGCGGGCTACCGGCCGGGACCAGGCTGACCAGGCCCGCCGGCAGCCGGACCGGGCGGACCCCGGCGTAGCCGAGCATGCCGAGCACGTCCGCGCCGGCCAGCACGTACCGCCGGCCCAGGTCGGTGACGACGGAGATCGCGCCACCGGCAGCGCCCGGCGCCGCCGCGGACTCGACCACCGCGCCCCGGCCCGGCTCGACCACCACCCGGTCGGCGAGGCCGCCACCGCCGGCCGAGGTCCGCGCGGCGGCCGACAGGTCCGGCGGGGCGACCTCCACCCGGATCTCCCGTACGCCGGTGTCATCGCCGACCCGGGCGCAGAGCGCGCCGCCGGCCACGCCGGCCAGCCGGGGCGGCACGGCCGGCGGGGCGGTCGGCCCGGTGGGCACCCGGTCGGGGCGCTTGGGCAGGGCGGCGAACCGGCCGAGGGTGATCGGCTTCGGGTCGCCCTGACCGGTGCGGGCGAGCAGCAGGGCGGCCTGGAGTTCGGTGATGCCGGCCAGGCCGTCCCGCTCCGCGACCGCGTACTGGCGACCGCCCCCGGAGTTGCGGACCAGGTAGACGTCGCCGACGGTGGCGCCGGTGACCCGGTCCGACGGCGTGCCCAGGCCGGGGACCGGGGGCGGCACCAGGTCGACGCCGGCCGGCACGGTGTTGAGCAGCGCCGCGGCCGCCGGAACGGCCCGGTCCCGGGTGGCGGCCAGCGCGGCCAGCACCCGGTCGGTGTCGCGCAGCAGGTAGCGGTGGTCGTGCCAGAGCAGGTGCAGGCTGCCGTCCGGGTGACGGAGCAGCAGACCCTGCTCGCCCAGCGGCCGGCCGCCGGCGACCTCCCGCCCGATCAGCACCGCCGAGCGGCCCGCCGTGGGCCCCGACTCCGGGTCGGCGAGCGAGCAGACGGTCCATGGACCGCGCGCGAGCCGACCGGGCGCGGGCAGCGAGTCCGGCGCGTCGGCGATGCCGCGCGGCCGGCCGCGCGGCACACCGTCGATCGACCGGCGGGAGACCAGGACCGTCTTCGGGTGCTCCGCCCCGATGATCAGCAGCGCGGAGGCGTAGTTGAGCACCGGGTGCAGCGTCTCCTCCCGGTAGACGAACCGCGCCCCGGACTCCTTCTCCACGACCACCGCGCCCGGGTCGCGCCAGGAACTGCCGCCGCCGGCGAAGAGGCCGTACAGCGCGACCCCGCCGAGCGCGATCGCGGCGACCAGCACGCTGGCCAGGCCCGCGCCGGCCAGCCGCCGGAAGGGCGACTGGGCGGGGTCGGTCTCCCGCATGACGAGCGCCGCGACCGCCCGCTGGACGGTGAACTGGTACGAGTGGAGCTGGTCCTGCCGCGACGGCATCGGGTCCCTTTCGCCTGGTTCGTCGGCGCACAGGATAGACGCTCCGTCGATCCCCTGTGGACCCTGCGTGTCGTCAGCCGGCCGGGGCCGATCGGGCGTGCGTCTCGTCCATCCGCACCGCGACGAGCAGGCCGGAGGCGGCGGTGAGTCCCGCCACCGCCCAGGTGGCTCCCCGGATGCCGGCAAGATCCGCGATCTGAAGCCGGGGAATCCACCGGTGGAGGGCGTGGTTGGCGATACCCGTGGGGGTATATGCTGGCGAGGCGGTACCCCCTGGGGTATCTTGAACGCAGGAGGTAAGGCCGTGAAGCTTCAACCCGAGATGACCAGCGAGGCGCTGACCCGGCTCAAGCGGGCCCGCGGACAGCTCAACGCCGTCATCGACATGATGGAGAACGGCGAGGACTGCCGGGCGGCCCTGACCCAGCTGGCCGCCGTGTCCAAGGCCATCGACCGGGCCGGCTTCAAGATCATCGCGTCCGGTATGCGGCACTGCGGCACCGCCCGCGACCGGGGCGAGGAGCCGGAGATGACCGAGGAGGAGCTGGAGAAGCTCTTCCTCGCCCTGGCCTGAGCGAGGAATCCTCCGCCCCCGCCGCCTGATCGCGGCGGGGGCGGGTAAGCGCGCCCGTGACCCGGGCCGAAGTCCGCCTCCTACATACCCCCAGGGGTGTGTAGGGAATGGAAGGAGAACGGCATATGTCAGTCGAGGTGTCCGTCATCGCGACGTCCTCGCTCGGCGACCGCAGCTACCTGGCCTCCGACGGTCAGGCGGCGATCGTGGTCGACCCGCAGCGCGACATCGACCGGATCCTGTACCTCGCCGGAGCCAAGGGGGTGCGGATCACCCATGTGGTGGAGACGCACGTCCACAACGACTACGTCTCCGGCGGACTGGAGCTGGCCCGGATCACCGGCGCGCGGTATCTGGTGGCCGCGGCCGACGAGGTCGGTTTCGACCGGCTGCCGGTCGCCGACGGCGACGTGCTGCCCGTCTCCGACACGCTGCGACTGCGGGTGGTCGCCACCCCGGGCCACACCTTCCACCACCTGTCGTACGTGCTCGACGAGGCCGCCGACGGGGGCTGGCAGCCCGCGGGCGTCTTCACCGGTGGGTCGCTGCTGTTCGGCACCACCGGACGCACCGACCTGCTCGGCCAGGAGCACGCCCACGAGCTGGCCCACCACCAGCACGCCTCGGCGCGGCGCCTCGCCGACCTGCTGCCCGACGGGGCCCAGGTGTGGCCGACCCACGGCTTCGGCAGCTTCTGTTCGGCCAGCCAGGCCGACGCCCCCGACTCCACCATCGGCCGGGAGAAGCGGGCCAACCCGGTGCTGCGGCTGGCCGCCGACGAGTTCGCCACCGAGACCCTGGCGGGCCTGGACGCCTACCCGGCGTACTACGCCCACATGGGCGTGGCGAACACCGCCGGCCCCGCCCCGGTCGACCTCACCCCGGTCACCCGCGCCGACGCGGACCAACTGCGCGAGCGGATCGCCGCCGGCGAGTGGGTGGTCGACCTGCGACACCGCAAGGCGTACGCGGCCTCGCACGTGGCCGGCACGGTCAGCCTCGGGCTGGACGGGCCGATGTCCACCTGGCTCGGCTGGCTGATCGACCGGGGCACCCCGGTCACCCTGCTCGCCGAGACGCCGGAGCAGGTCGCCGACGCCCAGCGGGAACTGGTCCGGATCGGCATCGACCGGCCCGCCGCGCAGGCCACCGGAGCAGCCGAGCAGTGGGCCGCCGAGCCCGGGCAACTCCGCGAGCTGCGGCTGGCCGACTTCCCGGCCCTCGCCGCGGCCCGTACCGGAAACACCCCGGCCGGCCTGCCCACCCCGGACGTCGTCCTTGACGTGCGGATGACCAACGAGTGGCGCTCCGGCCACGTCGAGAACGCCTTGCACATCCCGCTGCCGGACCTGCCCCGGCGGCTCGCCGACGTACCGGCCGGCGCGGTCTGGGTGCACTGTGGCTCCGGTTACCGCGCCACCGCCGCCGCGTCGCTGCTGGCCAACGCCGGCCGCGAGGTCGTCGTCATCGACGACAGGTTCGACCGGGCCGAGGCGGCGGGCGTCGCCATGGCCGACAACGCCTGACCCCGTGCCCGAGACCGGCCGGCGCGCCCTGCGCCGGCCGGCGTCCCACCCTGCCCGCCAGCCACGGCGGTTCGTCCCCCGAAAGAGGAGAAATGAGCACTTCCGAGTCCACCCGCCCGGCCACCCTGGACGCCCTCACTCTCCGTGAACTGATCGGCGCCGGGCGCTCCCCTCGACTGCTCGACGTGCGCACCCCGGCCGAATTCGAGACCGTGCACATCCCCGGCGCCTACAACGTTCCGCTGGACCTGCTCAAGGAGCACCGCGAGGAACTGCGTAACCACCTGGCCGAGGACGTGGTGCTGATCTGCCGGTCGGGCGCCCGCGCCAGGCAGGCCGAGCAGGCCCTCGCCGAGGTCGGGCTGCCGAACCTGAAGGTCCTCGACGGCGGCATGCTCGCCTGGCAGACGGCGAACGCGCCGGTCAAGCAGGGCACCTCCCGCTGGGACCTGGAGCGGCAGGTCCGCCTGGTCGCCGGTTCCATCGTGCTGGCCAGCATCCTCGGCTCGGTGTTCGTGCCGGGCCTGAAGTGGGTCGCCGGGTTCATCGGCGCCGGCCTCACCTTCGCCGCCGTCACCAACACCTGCGCGATGGGCATGCTGCTGAGCAAGCTGCCGTACAACCGAGGCGCCAGCTGCGACCTGGACACCATCGTGGGCCAGCTGCGCGAGGGCACCGGGGGCCGGGCATGACCACGTCCCTGCTGCTGACCGTCGGCCTGGCCGTGCTGATCGGGGTCAGCCTCGGGCTGCTCGGCGGCGGCGGGTCGATCCTCGCCGTGCCCCTGCTGGTGTACGTCGCCGGGCTGCCGGCGAAGGAGGCCATCGCGACTTCCCTGCTCGTCGTCGGGGTCACCAGCGCGGTCGGGGTGCTGCCGCACGCCCGCGCCGGACGGGTCCGCTGGCGCACCGGCCTGACCTTCGGCCTCGCCGGCATGACCGGCGCGTACGCCGGCGGCCGGTTGGCCGAGTTCATCCCGGCCGGGTTTCTGCTCACCGGCTTCGCGGTGATGATGCTGGCCACCGCCATCGCGATGATCCGAGGCCGCCGCGCCACCGCGGGTCGACCGGTGCCGCACGAGCTGCCAGCGTTCCGGGTGATCCTCGACGGGATCGTGGTCGGACTGGTCACCGGCCTCGTCGGCGCGGGCGGCGGCTTCCTGGTGGTGCCCGCCCTCGCCCTGCTCGGCGGCCTGCCGATGCCGGTCGCGGTCGGCACCTCGCTGGTGGTCATCGCGATGAAGTCCTTCGCCGGCCTGGCCGGCTACCTGTCCAGCGTGCCCGTCAACTGGGGCCTGGCGCTGGCCGTCACCGCGGCCGCCGTGCTCGGGAGCGTCCTCGGCGGGCGGCTCGCCGGACGGGTCCCGGCCAACCTGCTCCGGCAGGCGTTCGGGTGGTTCGTCGTGGTGATGGGCGTCTTCGTCCTCGCTCAGCAACTGCCGCCACGCATGGGACTCGGCCTGGCCGCGCTCGGGACGGTCGTCGGAGCCGGTACGGTCACGATGGTGGTGTGGGGCCGCCGGAGGAGGAGACAGAGTGGACAGCAGCGCCTGGGACGCCCGGTACGCGAGCACGTCGGGTCTGGTGTGGAGCGCTGAGCCGAACCGCTTCGTCGTCGAGTCGGTCACCGCGCTGCCCCCCGGCGCGGCGCTCGACCTGGCCGCCGGCGAGGGGCGCAACGCGATCTGGCTGGCCGAGCGGGGCTGGCGGGTGACCGCCGTGGACTTCGCGCCGGCGGCCGTCGAGCGGGGTCGCGACCTGGCCGGCCAGCGGGGCGTGACGGTCGAGTGGCGGGTCGCGGACGTGACCGCCTACCGGCCCGTGCCGGGCAGCTACGACCTGGTGCTGATCAGCTACCTGCACCTGCCCGCCGCCGACCTGGCCGCGGTGCTCGACTCGGCCCGGCGGGCGCTGCGCCCCGGCGGCGCCCTCGTCGTCGTCGGCCACGACCTCGCCAACCTCACGGGTGGCACCGGCGGCCCGCAGGACCCGAAGATCCTGCTCACCCCGGAGACGGTCGTCGACGGGCTCGCCGGGCTGCACATCCAGCGCGCCGAGACCGCCCGCCGCCCGGTGCCCAGCGCCGACGGCGGCACCGTCGACGCCCTAGACACGGTCGTCGTCGCCACCCGGCCCGCCGCCTGATCCGGAGCCGCTCTCGCCGGGCGCCCGGCTCACGGGCGCAGGACCAGGCGGATCGGGTTGCCCTGCTTCTCCTGCACCCGGCGCACCGCCGCCGGCGCGTCCGCCAGCGGCAACACGTCGCTGACCGACCCGGACAGGTCGAGCCGGCCCAGCCCGGTGAGCGTCACCAACTGCCCGACGTGCTCGGCCTCGGAGCCGTAGTGGCCGAGCACCGCCTGCCGGTTGTAGGTGAACCGGCTGTCCGAGGGGATGCTGACCGGCTGGTTGGCGATGCCGGCGAGCACCAGCCGGCCGTGCCGGCCGAGCACGGTCATGGCCTGCTCCCGCACGGCGTTGGCGCCGGCGAAGTCGAGCGCCACGTCGAGCCCCCGCGTGCCGACCAGTTCGAGCACGGCGTCCTTGAACCCGTCGTCCTTCGGGTCGAGGGCCAGGTCCGCGCCGAGGGCGAGCGCCCGGTCCCGGGCGGCCGGCAGCGGGTCCACGGCGATCACCGGCGCCGCGCCGACCAGCATCAGCAGCTGCACGGCGTGCGCGCCGAGGCCGCCGACGCCCCACACTCCGACCGCCTCCGCCGGCCGGACCCGCGCGGTGTCGGTCACCGCCGCCCAGGGCGTGGAGACCGCGTCCGGGATGATGCACGCCTGCTCGAACGGGAGCAGGTCCGGCACGGGGACCAGGGTGTCCTCGCGGGCCAGGGCGTACTCGGCCCAGCCACCGTCGTAGTCGACGCCCCGGGTGAGCACGAGGCCGAAGCGGTCCCGCTCCCCCGCCTGGAGCAGCACCCGCTGGCCGGTCTGCCAGCCCCGCACCCCGTCGCCGAGCGCGTCCACGGTGCCCGCGACCTCGTGACCGAGGGTCACCACGTCGCCGGACAGATACAGCGGGCTGAGGGTGCCGTCGATCAGGTGCACGTCCGACAGGCACACCCCGGCCGCGGCGACCCGGATCCGGACCTGCCCGCGTTCCGGCTCGGGCACCGGCACCGACTCCATCCGCAGCGCCCGCTCGGTCAGGTGCAGCCGTCCGGCCAGCATCTCCGCCACGCTCGGCTCCTTCCTCCGACGTCCTCGACCCGCGACGACTCCAGCTCGCCGGGCGTAGGCGTACCCGGGACGGGCCGGCCGATGCGGGAAATGCCGGAAAAAGGGACGAGGCCGACGGCGGGGCGGGCGGCCGGTAACATCCCGTGACGGGATCGGCGGAGAGGACCACCGGGTGGGCGCGCGATTCGAGGAACTGGCCTGGCGGGAGACCCCGATCGGCGAGATCAGCCTGCGCCGGCGCCGCGACCCTTCGCTCGACGTCGAGGTGTACGAGGTGAAGCTCGACGACGAGTTCCTGATGTCCAGCCTCTTCCCGGTCGCGGAGATCGAGCTCGCCCGGCTAGGCCTGGCGCCGCTGACCGGGGCGTCCCTGGACGTGGTCGTGGGCGGGCTCGGCCTCGGCTACACCGCGCGGACCGCGTTGGAGGACCCCCGGGTCCGCTCGCTGCTGGTGGTCGAGGCGATCGAGGACGTGATCGACTGGCACCGCCGGGACCTGCTGCCGTTCGCCGCCGGGCTGGCCGCCGACCCGCGTACCCGGTTCGTCCAGGCCGACTTCTTCGCGGCGGTCGCCACCGGGGCCGGGTTCGACCCGGAGTCGCCGGGCCGACGGTTCCACGCGGTGCTGCTCGACGTGGACCATTCACCCCGCCAGGTGCTGCACCCCAGTCACGCCGCCTTCTACACCGTCGAGGGCCTGCGCCGGCTCGCCGCCCTGCTGCACCGCGACGGGGTCTTCGCGCTCTGGTCGAACGACCCGCCCGACCAGGCGTTCCAGCGGGTGCTGACCGAGGTGTTCCCGACCTCGGTGGCGCACGTGGTCCGGTTTCCCAACCCGTTGCAGGGCCGCGAGGCCGCGAACACCGTCTACGTGGCCCGGCACTGACCGGCGCCCGGCGGGCATGGCGCGCCCCGGAACGGGAAAGCCCGGGCGCGCACGCTGGCGTGCGCACCCGAGCGAAATCTCAGCCCAGCACCCGTTCGGGGTTCGCCCGCAGGGCCGCGACGAGCGGCGCCGGGGCGGTGTGCGGGGACCCGGCCGGGTAGGGCGGCCGCGGGTCGTACTCGATGCCGAGCTGGACCGCCTGGGCGACTGCGTCCCCGGCGACCCGGCCGGCCAGCGCCAGCGCCATGTCGACGCCGGCCGACACCCCGGCGGCCGTGACGTACTTGCCGTCCACCACCACCCGCCGCTCGGTCGGCTCGGCACCGAACGCGGGCAGCTGGTCCACGGCCAGCCAGTGCGAGGTGGCCCGGCGGCCGGTGAGCAGCCCGGCCGCGGCGAGCAGCAGCGAGCCGGTGCAGACCGAGGTGGTCCAGGTGGTGGTGGCGTCGACGGCGCGCAGCCAGTCGAGCAGCCGGGCGTCGGTCATCCGGGCGATCTGCCCGGGACCGCCGGGGACCACCAGCACGTCGGGGCGGGTCACCTCGTCCAGGGTGGCGGTGGCGGTGAGGGCGAGGCTGCCCACGTCCGTGGTGACCGGGCCGGGCCGATCGGCCACGAAGACCGTACGGGCGCCCGGGAGGCGGCCCAGCACCTCGTACGGGCCGACGGCGTCGAGGGCGGTGAACCGGTCGAAGAGGAGGACGGCGATCTGCATGGCGTGTTCCTTTCCGGGGTGTGGGTCGGTCAGCGGGCGTCGACGGTGAACGGCACGGTGATCACGTGGCCGTCGGCGAGGCGGAACTGGCCCCAGAGCCGGTAGCGGCCCGGGCGGGGGAAGTCGACGTGCAGGTCCAGGTCCGGCCCGTAGGTCTGACCCGGCAGGGCGAAGACGGGCCGGCCGTCGGCGTCCTCGGTCTCGGCGTGTTCGTGGGCGAAGCTGTCACCCACCGCCGACATGATGACCACGTGCCCCGCGGCGGCCAGGTACGGTCGCAGCCCGGTCAGCGGCCGGCCGGTGGCCGCGTCGGCGAAGCGGTAGGTGAAGCGGCTGCCGCCGACCTCCGCGGTCCCGTCCAGGGTCACCCGCACGCCGTCGACGACCTGCTGCCGCCCGGACACCACCGGCCGCTGGTGGATGACCTCCGCGGGGTCGCCGATCACCACGTCGTGCCGCTGCAGCACGTCGGTCAGCTCGCCCTTGCGCCGGAACTCGGTGTGCACGATGTACCGGCCGGGGGTGGGGAAGGTGAGCGTCACGTCGAACTCGCCGGGCCGGCCCGTCGGCTGCGGGTGGACGTGGGCGAAGCTGGCCAGGTCGTCGCGGACGGCGATCAGGTGCATCCACGCCTCGTGGCTGCGCCCCACGTCCCGGACCGGCCGGCCGCTCTCCGCGTCGGTGACCCGGATCCGCAGCGTGGCGGGCCGGCCGGGCACCACCGCGGCGGGCATCGCCACGTCGACCCGGACGCCGGCGTCCGCCGCGGGCACCGGTTCCGTCTCGGCGATCATCATGGTGCTCATCGCCGGCCGCATCGGCATGCCGGTGTTCTGCGTCCAGGCCAGCACCCCGTTCATTCCCCGGGCGGCGGCGTCGGTGCGGCTGAGCGCGGTGAAGCCGGCGCCCACGGCGAGCGCGAGCGCGGCGACTCCGGTCAGGTACGCCCACTCGCCGAGCCGGGCACCGAGGCCGGGCCGCAGCGCGGCCGCCGTCTCCGGGCGGCGGAAGCGGCGCAGCCGCAGCGCGTTGGTGACGACGCTGACCGAGCTCATCGCCATCGCGGCGGCGGCCAGCGACGGGTCCAGCAGGATGCCCCAGGTCGGGTGGAGCACCCCGGCGGCCACCGGGATGAGCAGCAGGTTGTAGCCGAACGCCCAGCCCAGCCCCTGCTTGATCGTGGTGACCGTGCGCCGGGACAGCGCGATCGCCGAGACGATGCCGCGCAGGTCCCCGCCGACCAGGGTGATGTCGGAGGCGGCGATCGCCACGTCGGTGCCGGTGCCGATGGCGATACCCAGGTCCGCGCGGGCCAGCGCCGGCGCGTCGTTGATGCCGTCGCCGACCATCGCCACCACCGCGCCCTGCTCCTGCAGGGCGGCGACCCGGGCGGCCTTCTCCTCCGGCCGCACGTCGGCGATCACGTGGTCGATGCCGACCTCGCCGGCGACCACCCCGGCGGTGACCGGATTGTCGCCGGTCAGCATCCACACCTGAAGGCCCAGCGCCCGCAACTGCGCCACCGCCTCGACGGACTCGGGCCGCAGCGTGTCGGCGACCCCGGCGACGCCGGCGAGCCGGCCGTCGAGGGCGACGTACACGGGGGTGCCACCGGCGGCCGCGACGGCGGTGACCTGGCTGGCCAGGGCGGTCACGTCGACGCCGTGGCGACGCATCAGGGCGGCGTTGCCGATGAGCACGCCGCGGCCCTCGACCCGCGCCTCGACGCCGTGCCCGGGCACCGCCGCGAAGGAGTCCGCCGCCGGCACGGCGAGGTCGCGGGCGCGGGCGTGCCGGACGATCGCCTCGCCGAGCGGGTGCTCCGAGCCGGTCTCGGCCGCCGCCGCCCAGGCCAGCAGCTGGTCGGCGTCGACACCGGCGACGGCGTGCAGCACGGTGACGTCGGGACGGCCGCGGGTCAGCGTGCCGGTCTTGTCCAACACCACCGTGGTGATCCGCCGGGCCTGCTCCAGCGCCTCGCCCCCGGAGATGAGGATGCCCAGCTCGGCGGCCTTGCCGGTGCCGACCATGATCGCGGTCGGGGTGGCCAGGCCGAGCGCGCAGGGGCAGGCGATGATGAGCACCGCGATGGCGGTGCCGATGCCGAGGGTCAGCCGCCCGTCGGCGGGTCCGGCGACCGCCCAGACGGCGAAGGTGAGCAGCGCGAGCCCGAGCACCGCCGGCACGAACCAGGCGGAGACGGTGTCGACCAGCCGCTGCATCGGCGCCTTGCTGCCCTGGGCCTCGCGGACCAGGCGGACGATCTGAGCGAGAGTGGTGTCCTGGCCCACCGCGGTGGCCCGGAACACCAGGGAACCGGTCCGGTTGACGGTCGAGCCGATGACGGCGTCCCCGGCGGTCTTCGACACCGGCATGCTCTCGCCGGTCAGCATGCTCTCGTCGACGGTGGAGGCGCCCTCGGTGACCGTGCCGTCCACCGGCAGCTTCTCGCCGGGTCGGACCCGGACCAGGTCGCCCACGACGACCGAGTCGACCGGCACCTCGATCTCGACCCCGTCGCGCAGCACCCGGGCGGCCCGCGGGCGCAGCCCGAGCAGCGCCCCGATCGCCGCGCCGGTCTGCCGGCGCGCCCGGGCCTCCATCCAGCGCCCGGTCAGCACCAGCGCGATGACCACCACGGAGATCTCGAAGTAGACGTGCAGCGGCAGGCCGAGCCGTTCGGCCGTCGCCGGCCACAGCGTGACGAAGGCGCTGTAGGCGTACGCGACCGTGGTGCCCAGGGCGACCAGGGTGTGCATGTTGACGCCGCCGTGCCGGGCCGCGGCCCAGGCCGCCCGGTAGAAGGGCCGGCCCGCCCCGAACTGCACCACGGTCGCGACGACCAGCAGCGCCGGCATCAGCCAGTCCATCGCGTCGATGGACAGCGGCAGGTACATCAGCACCATCATGGACAGCCCGGTGGCCAGGGTGAGCTGCCAGGTCCGCTTGAGCCGGGTGACCTCCCGCTCCCCGGCCCGGTTCCGCTCGGCGTCGTCATCCGCGCTCTCGGGGGCCGGGAAGTCCGGCCGGCGGGGCTCGTCGGCATGGACGGTGGCCGTGTAACCGGCCCGCTCCACCGCCGCGATCAGCGCCGGCGGGGTCACCCGGGCCGGGTCGTAGACCACGGACGCCGTCTCGGTCGCCAGGTTGACCTCGGCCCGGGTCACCCCCTCGACCCGGCTCACCGCCCGCTCCACCCGCCGGACGCAGGACGCGCAGGTCATCCCGCCGATGTCCAGGGTGCCGGAGACGACCGTCGGTGTCGTCATCGCACTGCTCCTCTCGTACCGGGCGTCGCAGGCGCCCTCACTGGTCCGGCGGCCCTCGCCGGCCGGTGACGCCACGCTCCCGGCCGCCGCTGTCCGGCCGCTGTCCGCGACCCGTCGGCCCGTCCCGGCGTACGTGACAGGGCGCGGACAGCGCTCCCCGGCACGGTTCGAACCGCCGGGTCGCCGGGAGGGCGGCCCGCCGAACGAAGGAGTGAACCGTGAACCAGCTCGTGCTCTCCGTGCCGAAGATCAGCTGCGGCCGCTGCGTCGAGGCGATCCGGGAGGAGGTCGGCCTGGTCGCCGGGGTCCGCGCCGTGGCGGTGGACCTGGCGACCCGTACCGTCCGGGTCGACGGCGACGCCGACCGGGCCGCGGTGGTGGCCGCCATCGGCGAAGCCGGCCACCAGGTCGCCTGACCGGCACGAGGGGAGACGGACCGATGGACCTGGACACCGTGATCGTCGGGGGCGGTCAGGCCGGGCTGGCGCTCGGCCACCACCTGCGCCGCGCCGGCGTGCCCTTCGCGATCCTCGACGCGCACGCCCGGGTCGGCGACGCCTGGCGGCACCGGTGGGACTCGCTGACCCTGTTCACCCCGCGCCGGTTCTCCGCCCTGCCGGGCCTGCCCCTCCCCGGCGACCCGGACGGGCACCCCGGCAAGGACGAGGTCGCCGACTACCTCGCCCGGTACGCCGCGCACTTCGACCTGCCGGTCCGGCTCGGCTGCCGGGTCACCTCGGTCCGCCCCGGCACGGCGGGCGGCTTCACGGTCGACACGTCGACCGGAACCCTGCGCGCCCAGCGGGTGGTCGTCGCCGCCGGGGCGTTCCACACGCCCCGGATCCCCGACGTGGCCCGGACGCTCGCGCCACGGGTCGCGCAACTGCACAGCAGCCGGTACCGCCGGCCCGGCCA
Source organism: Micromonospora sp. NBRC 110009 (assembly GCF_030518795.1). Classification (NCBI taxonomy): domain Bacteria; kingdom Bacillati; phylum Actinomycetota; class Actinomycetes; order Micromonosporales; family Micromonosporaceae; genus Micromonospora; species Micromonospora soli. The sequence continues at coordinate 6,445,263 of NZ_CP130427.1, forward strand.
ACTGCCGGGGCACGACGTGCTGGTGGTCGGCGGCGGGAACACCGGGGTGCAGATCGCCGCCGAACTCGCCGACGACGGCCGCCGGGTGGTGCTCGCCGCGCCGACCCTCGGCCCGGTGCTGCCGCAGCGCTGGCTGGGCCGGGACATCTTCTGGTGGTTCTCCCGGCTGGGCACCATGCGGTTGAGCCCGGAGAGCCGGCTGGGCCGCCGGATCGCCGCCCAGAACCCGGTCATCGGCACCGATGTGGCCGGGTTGCTGCGCCGGGTGGACCGGGTCGGTCGGGTGGTGGACGCCGACGGGGACACCGTCCGGTTCGCCGACGGCGGGCGACGGCGGGTGGACGCGGTGGTCTGGGCCACCGGCTTCCGCCCGCACTACCCCTGGCTGGAGGTGCCGGTGCTGGACCCGTCCGGCGCGCCCGTCCAGCGGGATGGCGTGACGGACTGGCCGGGGCTGTACTTCCTCGGCCTGCCCTGGCAACGCGCCCGGGGCTCGGCGGTGCTCGGCTGGGTCGGCCGGGACGCCGAGGTGCTGGCCGCCCGGCTCGCCGAGGACCGGCGGCCCGCACCGGCCCGGCCGGTGGTCCCGGCCTGATCGGGGTAGCTCACCGCCGCTCGGATGATCGTTCCGAGGACGGTCGGGACGTACCATGGGGCCCGCCCGGGCGGTCGTCCGGCGACCGGAGCGGGCCCCGGGGCGTCCGCCGCGGCGGACGGGAGTGCGATGAGCCGGGACAGCGAGCCCACGGTGAGCTTCGGGATGCTCGGCACCGTCGAGCTCCAGGTGGCCGGCCGCCCCGCCACGCCGCTCGCCCCGGCGGTCCGCGCGCTGCTGGCCCGGCTGGTCCTCGCCGCGGGCCGGGTGGTCTCCGCGGACGCGCTGACCGACGCGCTCTGGGGTGAGCAGCCCCCGACCGACGCCACGAACGCGCTGCAGCTGCGGGTGTCCAAGCTGCGCCGCGCCCTGGTGGCCGCCGGGGCGGGCGGCGATCTGCTGGTCACCCGCGCCCCCGGCTACCAGCTCGCCGTCGCCGCGGACGCGGTGGACGCGAACCGCTTCGAACGGTTGCTGGAAACGGCGCGCAGCGCAACCACCGGCGCCGGGCCGGCCGCGGCGCTGGCCCGCTTCGACGAGGCGCTGCGGCTGTGGCGGGGGCCGGCCCTGGCCGACGTCGGGGACGCCGAGTGGGCCCTCGCGGAGGCGGCCCGCCTGGAAGAGCTGCGGCTCGGCGCGGTGGAGGACCGGCTGGAACTGTTGCTGGCGGCCGGCCGGCAGGCCGAGGCGGTGGCCGACCTGGAACGCCTGGTCGCCACCCACCCGCTGCGTGAGCGGCTGCACCGGCTGCTGATGCTGGCGCTCTACCGGGGCGGGCGGCAGGCGGACGCGATCACCGCGTACCACGCGCTGCGGCACCGCCTCGCCGATGAGCTGGGCATCGATCCGGCACCCGAACTCCAGGCGCTCGCCGAGGCGATCCTGCGCCAGCAGGTGCCCGCCCTGGCACCGGCCGCCGCGCCGGTGGCCGAGCCGGCCGGGCCGCCCGCCGCGGTGCCGGCCCGGACGGTGTCGGCGCCCCGGACGGCGGCGGCGGCGAACCCCACCCCCCGGGCGCCGCAACGCGGCGACCTGCCCCGCCGGCTCGCCTCGGTCATCGGCCGCCAGGACGACGTGCACCGGGTCCTCGACCGGCTGCGCGAGGCGCGGGTGGTGACGCTGACCGGACCGGGCGGCGTCGGCAAGACCACCCTCGCCCTGGAGGTGGCACGCCACGCCGACGACGCCCTCGCCGACCGGGTGCACCTGGTCCGGCTGGCCGCCCTGCCGACCGGGACGGACCTGCCCGAGGCGGTCGCCGGTCAGCTCGGCGTGACCGCCGGTGGGCCGGGACCGGCCGCGAGCGCCGCGCTGGTGGCCTGGCTCGGCGCCGACCGCACGCTGCTCGTGGTCGACAACTGCGAGCACGTCATCGACGACGCCGCGGAACTGGTCGAGCAGCTCGTCGCGGCCTGCCCGGCGGTGACCGTGCTGACCACCAGCCGGGAGGCGCTGGCCGTACCCGGCGAGACCCAGCTCGCGGTGGCGCCGCTGGGCGTACCCGACGGGCCGGCTGATCTCGCCCGGCTGGGCGACAGCCCGGCGGTGGCCCTGTTCGTCGATCGCGCGCGGGCGGTGCGTCCCGGGTTCGTCCTCGACGAGACGACGGCGCCGGTGGTGGCGGACATCTGTCGGCAGCTCGACGGCATGCCGTTGGCCATCGAGCTGGCCGCCGCGCGGGTCAAGGCGCTGCCGCCCGGGGAGATCGCGGCCCGGCTGCACGACCGGTTCGCGCTGCTCAGCGCGGGCGCGCGGACCAGCGAGGCCCGGCACCGCACGCTGCGGGCCACCCTCGACTGGAGCCACGACCTGCTCTCCGAGGCCGAGCGGGGGCTGCTGCGCCGACTGGCGGTGTTCCGCGGCGGCTGGGACCTGGCGGCCGCCGAGCAGGTCTGCGCGTTCGACGGCCTGGCCGCCGACGAGGTCCTCGACCTGCTCTTCCGCCTGGTCGACCGGTCCCTCGTGGTGCCGGACCCGACGACCGGGCGGTTCCGGCTGCTGGTCACCATCCGGGAGTACGCCGCCGCCCGCCTCGCCGAGGCGGGCGAGACGGAGACGGCCCGCGACCACCACCTCACCCACTTCACCGAGTTGGCCGAGCGGTACGGACCGCACGCCCGGTCCGACGCCGATGCCTGGGCGCGGTTGACCGAGGAGCACGACAACTTCCGCGCCGCGATCGACCGCTGCCTGGACCGGCGCGACGGGGTCGACGCCGGCCTGCGGCTGGCGGACGCCCTCTTCCTGTTCTGGAACTACGGCCCCCGGTACGAGGGGGTTCGCGCGCTGACCGCGCTGCTCGCCGCCGGTGTCCCGGCGCCCGCCGCACGGGCCGCCGCCCTGCAGCGGATCGGCCTGCTCGGCGTCTACTACCCCACCGCGCAGACCCGGGCCGCGGCCCGGGAGAGCGTGGTGGCGTTCGAGCGCCTGGGCGACCCGGTCAACACCGCCACCTCGCGGCTGGTCGTGGCGTGGGAGGGCCAGTACGACGGCGACCCGGACCGGTACCGGGCGATGGTCGCCCAGGCGATCCGCGAGCGGGGCGGCACCGACGACCCCTGGTGGCACGGGACCGTCCACTACGTCGAAGCGCTGCTGGATCTGCGGACCGGCGCCTTCGAGCGGTCCGCCGAACAGTGGGCCCGCAGCCTCGAGTGGACCCGGAAGGCGGGCGACCTGCTGCTGCCCGCCGGGATCCTGGCGCACCTCGGCATCGCGCTGCGCGAGGCCGGCCGGCCCGACGAGGCGATCGCCACGCTGGAGGAAGCGGCGGCCGAGGCGCGGCGCAACCCCTCCCCCCATGCGACGGCGTTCACCCTCGTGCAGCTCGCCCACACCCGGCTGGACCGCGGCGAGGTCGACGGGGTGGCGGCGATGCTCGTCGAGGCGGACGAGACCGCCCGCCGCAGCGGCAACCCGCGCTGCCAGGCCTGGGCCGCCTGGGGCCGGGCCCGGATCGGGTACGCGGAAGGCGACGCGGTCGGCGCGGCCGACGAGTGCCGCCGCGCCCTGGACCTGCTCCAGGAGCGGGAGTTCCCGTGGGCGCGGCGCCGGCTCTGGTCGCTGGCGGCCGACGCGGCGACGGCCGCGGGGCGGCCGCAGGAGGCGGACGCGGCCCGGCGGGCCGCCGCGGACCTGGCGGCGGGCCGCTAACCGGGACGGCGGCAGTCCGGGCCGTCCGGGCAGACCGCCAGGCCGGCGCGGCGCAGCGCGGCCGGATCCACCTCCCCGCCCACCCGCAGCGTGCCGGCGTCCACGTCGAACTCCAGCGACACCACCCCGGGCAGGTCGCTCACCCGTCGGCTGACCGCGCGGACACACCGCCGACACATCCCGGGCGGCAGCCGCACGGTTGTCACCCGCGTTGACGCCCCGGGGTCGTTCCGTTCCACCATGCCGCCAGCCTGGCCGGGGCCGCTGGCGACCGGCTGTCCATCCGCTGTCCGCCCCCGCCCGATCGACAGCCAGCGTCCGGACAGCGCGGCGGGCGACTCTCCTCAGGTCACCGATCCACACCTGACCGAGGAGTTGCCATGAACCACCTGCTCACCGCCGAGCTGTTCCAGCTGGAGCGCGCCGAACTGGTCCGCCAACTGCGCCGGGACCGGCACGCCGCCACCGTTCGCGCGACCCGCACCCCGCTGCACCGCCGAACCGCCCGCTGAGCCACCCGACCCGACGCACCAGCCAGGAGACCTCCGATGACCACGAGCATCGCCCCCGCACCCGCCACCACCGCCGCCGTGCAGGCCCGCGACGTCGTTCGCACCTACGGCCGAGGGGACGCCGCCGTCCGCGCCCTCGACGGCGCCACCGTGTCCATCCCGGCCGGCCGGTTCACCGCGATCATGGGTCCGTCCGGCTCCGGCAAGTCGACGCTCATGCACGCGCTGGCCGGCCTCGACACCGTCGACGCCGGGCAGATCCTGCTCGGCGGGACGGACCTCGGCCAGCTGACCGAGCGGCAGCGGACCCTGCTGCGCCGCGACCGGATCGGCTTCGTGTTCCAGGCCTTCAACCTGGTGCCGACCCTGACCGCGCGGGAGAACATCGTCCTGCCGCTCACCCTGGCCGGCCGCCGGCCCGACCCCGCGCGCCTGGCCCACCTGGTCGCCACCCTCGGCCTGACCGACCGGTTACGGCACCGACCCGGGGAACTCTCCGGTGGCCAGCAGCAGCGGGTCGCGGTGGCCCGCGCGCTGGTGACCCGCCCGGAGATCGTCTTCGCCGACGAGCCGACCGGGAACCTCGACTCGCAGGCGGCCGAGGCGTTGCTCGGCTTCCTGCGACAGGCCGTCGACGAGCTCGGGCAGACCATCGTGATGGTCACCCACGACCCGCACGCCGCCGCGTACGCCGACCGGGTGGTGTTCCTCGCCGACGGCCGGATCGACGGCGAACTCGACGCACCGACCGTGCCGGCCATCCTGTCCCACATGGCGCGCCTGGCCGCGCCCGCGGCCACCGGAGGGAACTGACATGTGGCGGCTGACCCTGCGTACCACCCTGGCCCGCCGGGCCCGGCTGGCGCTGACCCTGCTCGCGGTCGTCCTCGGCGTCACCTTCGCCACCGGCGGCCTGATCCTCACCGACACCTCCGGCCGGCTGCTGGACGACCAGTTCCGCACCGCGACCGCCGGCGTCGACCTGACCGTGCGGGACGCGGTCGCCTTCGACTCCGCGATGGGCGTCGAGGTCGCCCGGGACCCGCTGCCGGCGGGCCTCCCGGAGGAGATCGCCGCGGTGCCCGGCGTGGCCGCCGCCCGGCCGCTGGTCCGCGGCCAGGGCCTGCTGGAGGTGGACGGCACGGCGGTCGTGCCGAGCGGGGCCTCCGTGCTGTCCTCCTGGGTGCCGGCACCGATCGGCGCGTTCACCGTCCGCAGTGGCCGACCCCCGGCCGCCGACGACGAGGTGGTGATCGACGAGGACACCGCCCGCGGTCACCACGTCGGGCTCGGCGACACCGTGACGGTCCGGGCGACCGACATCGCCCGGCTTCGGGTGGTCGGACTGGCCGGGTTCGGCGCCCGGGGCGGCCTGCCGAACAGCACGGTCGCCCTGGTCACCCTTCCGTCGGCGCAGCGCCTGCTCCGGCTCGGCTCGGACGTCTCCGAGGTGGCGGTGGTCGCCGCGCCCGGCGTCGCCCCGGCGGACCTGCGGGTCCGCATCAGCAGCGCCGTCGGCGCCGGCTACGAGGTGGCCCCGAGCCGGGACATCGCGGCGGCCGGGGCGGCGGCCGCGCGGGACCAGCTCAGCTGGCTGCAACTGGTGCTGCTCGCCCTGGCGGCGGCGGCCCTGCTGGTCGGCGCGTTCCTGATCGCCAACACGTTCTCGATCGTCATCACCCAGCGCACCCGGGAGCTCGCCCTGCTGCGGGCCGCCGGCGCGACCGGCGGGCAGGTGCTGCGTTCCGTTCTCGGCGAGGCGCTGCTGGTCGGGTTCGCCGCCTCGGCCGTCGGGCTCGGCCTCGGCGTCGCCGCCGCCACCGGCATCCGCGACCTGGCCGGGGCGTTCGGCGTACCGCTGCCGGCGGGCGGGCTGGTGCTGACCGGCCGGACCGTGCTGGTGGCGTTCGCCGTCGGCGTCCTCGTCACGGTCGGCTCGGCGGTCGGCCCGGCCCGGCGGGCGGCCGCGGTGGCGCCGGTGGCGGCGCTGCGGGAGGCGGCTGCCGCCCGTACCGGACGGGTCCGGGCGGTCGCCGGTGCGCTGGCCGCCGCGGCGGGCCTGGCCGCGACGGCCGCGGTGCTCGTCGCGGACGCGCCGGTCCCGCTGCTCGGCGTGGCCGCGCTGGGCGCGGTCGGCGGCCTCGCGCTGCTCGGCCCGTCCCTCACCCCCGCCCTGGTACGCCTGGTCGGCCGGCCGCTGGCCGCCGCCGGGGTGACCGGCCGGCTGGCCACCGCGTCGGCGGCCCGCACCCCGCGGCGCACCGCGGCGACCGCCCTGGCGCTGGCCCTCGGGCTCGCGCTGATCAGCTTCATGGCCGTCCTCGCCACCTCGGTCAACAGTTCGGTCCGGGCGTCCTACGCCGAGGTGATCACCGCCGACCACGTGGTCGAGAGCGCCCGCAACGAGATGCTCGGTGGCCTCTCCCCCGTCGTGTACGACCGGGTGAGCCGGCTGCCCGAGGTGGCGGTCGCGTCCCGGCTGCGCTACGGCCACTGGCGCGACGGGGACGCCACCCAGGCCCTCACCGCCGTGGACCCGGCCACGCTGCCCCGGGTGACGTCCCTGCACTTCACCGCCGGCAACCTGGCGGCGCTGACCGGCGGGGGCGTCGTGCTGGCCGAGCACGTGGCCCGGGACCGGGGCCTGGCCGTCGGGGACGAACTGCCCATGACGTTCTCCCGCACCGGCACCCGCAGCCTTCCGGTGGTTGGCCTGCTGCGCGACGGGGACGCCCGGGCGCTCTCCACCGACTACCTCATCTCGCTGGACACCTTCGCCCGGCTCTACAGCGAGGAGATGGACGCGAGCGTGCTGATCCGCACCGCCGACGGGACCGACCGGGCGGCCGCGGAGCGGGCGATGAAGGCGGCCCTGGCCGACACCCCGACCGCCCAGCTGCGCGACCAGGCCGCCGCGGTGGCCGGCCGGACCCAGATGATCGACCAGGTGCTCGGGCTGGTGACGGTGCTGCTGATGCTGGCCGTGCTGATCGCCCTGCTCGGCATCACCAACACCCTCGCCCTGTCGATCACCGAGCGCACCGCGGAGATCGGGCTGCTCCGCGCGGTGGGGATGACCCGCCGGCAGCTCGCCTGGATGATCCGCAGCGAGGCGGTGCTGGTCGCCGCGCTGGCCAGCGTCCTGGGGATCGTGCTGGGCGTCGGTTTCGCCGCCGCCACGGTCCGCGCGCTGGGCCGGGACGCCCCGACCGTGTTGGCGGTGCCGGCCGGCCGGCTGCTGCTCGTGCTGGCCGTCGCCCTCGCCGCCGGCCTGCTCGCCGGCCTGCTGCCCGCCCGGCGCGCCGCCCGGCTGGACGTCCTCGCCGCCATCGGCACGCCCTGACCCGTCACCCCCGGGTGGCGTCGGCCTTCCGCCGGCGCCACCCGTCCGGTAAGGAGTAGACCATGACCGAAACCGTTACCATCCGACCGGCCGGCCCGGCCGACGCCAGCACCGTCGACACCCTGGTCCGCGAGATCGCCGCCCACGAGGGCGACGCCGCGCACGTCACCGTCACCGTGGACGGGTGGCGCACCCTGCTCGGCCGCAGCGACGTCACGGTGCTGCTCGCCGAGCGGGCCGGCGAGCCGCTCGGCTACGTCTCGGCACTGCGCCGCGTGCACCTGTGGTCGGGGCGCGACATCCTCGCGCTGGACGACCTGTGGGTCCGGGCGTCCGCCCGGGACGGCGGGGTCGGGCGGGCGCTGATGCTCGCGCTGGCCCGTACCGCGGCCGACGACGGGCTCGTCATCCGCTGGGAGGTCAAGCCGGAGAACGCCGGGGCGCAGCGGTTCTACCGGCGGCTCGGTGCGCGGCTCTTCCCCAAGGTGATCGCCGGCTGGCGTCCCGAGAGCTACCAGCCGGCGCTGTCGGCGGAGTGACGAACAACCTAAACCGCCGTAAGTTACCGGCGGGTTAAGGTGAGGGTGGCCGGCGGAGCGCGTCCGGCCACCATCACCCGACGAGGAGACGGCGAATGGACGCGACCGCCGAGCGGCCCTGGACGCGCAGCTACGCCCCCGGCGTACCGGCCACCGTGGAGGAGCCGGCCGGCTCGCTGGTGGACCTGCTCACCGACGCCGCCCGCCGGTTCGGCCCCCGGGTCGCGCTGGACTTCTACGGCGCCACCACCAGCTACGCCGAGTTGGCCGACGAGGTCTCCCGGGCGGCCGAGGCGCTGCGCCGGCTCGGCGTCGGCCGCGGCGACCGGGTGGCCCTGGTGCTGCCGAACTGCCCGCAGCACGTGGTCGCCTTCTACGCGGTGCTGCGCCTCGGCGCGGTCGTGGTGGAGCACAACCCGCTCTACACCGCCGACGAGCTGGAACATCAGCTCGCCGACCACGGCGCCCGGGTCGCCGTGGTCTGGGACAAGGTCGCCCCGCTGGTCAGCGGGCGCGGCGCGGTGGAGACCGTGATCGCGGTCGACCTGACCCGGGCGCTGCCGCGGCTCAAGCGCTGGGCACTGCGGCTGCCGCTGCCCAAGGTCCGCGCCGCCCGGGCCGCGATGACCGCCCCGGCGCCCGGCGCGCACTCCTGGTCCACCGTGGTCGCCGCCGCGCCGCCGCTGTCCGCCGACTATTCCGGGCCGGGCGTCGACGACATCGCACTGCTGCAGTACACCGGCGGCACCACCGGCGTCCCCAAGGGCGCCGTCCTCACCCATCGGAACCTGCGGGCCAACGCCGCGCAGGGCCGCGCCTGGGTGCCCGGCCTCCGCGATGGCGAGGAGACCGTGTACGCGGTGCTGCCGCTGTTCCACGCGTACGGTCTGACGCTCTGCCTGACCTTCTCGGTGAGCATCGGCGCCACCCTGGTCCTCTTCCCCCGCTTCGACCTCGACCAGGTCCTCGACGCGGTCCGGCGGCGGCCGCCGACCTTCCTGCCGGCCGTGCCGCCGATCTACGCGCGGCTCGCCACCGCCGCCCGGGAACGCGGCGTCGACCTCACCTCCATCCGGTACGCCATCTCCGGCGCGATGGCGCTGCCGCCGGCCACCGTGGAGCTGTGGGAATCGGTGACCGGCGGCCTGCTCGTCGAGGGCTACGGGATGACCGAGACCTCCCCGATCACGCTGGGCAACCCGGTCTCCCCCGCCCGCCGGCCGGGCACGGTCGGGGTGCCGTTCCCGTCCACCGAGGTACGCATCGTCGACCCGGAGGACCCGACCCGGGACCGCGCCCCGGGCGAGGCCGGCGAGCTGCTGGTCCGCGGCCCGCAGGTGTTCGCCGGCTACTGGAACCGTCCCGAGGAGACGGCGGCCGTGCTGCTGCCGGACGGTTGGCTGCGCACCGGCGACGTGGTCACCATGGACCCGGACGGCTTCGTGACCGTGGTGGACCGGATCAAGGAGCTGATCATCACCGGCGGGTTCAACGTGTACCCGTCCGAGGTGGAGGAGGCGCTGCGCCGCATCCCGGGCGTGCTGGACGCCGCCGCCGTGGGCCTGCCCGCCGCTTCGGGCGGCGAGGACGTGGTCGCGGCCGTGGTGCTGGACCCGGGCGTGGGTGCCGACCCCGACTCGGTCCGGTCCGCCTGCCGGCAGCACCTCGCCGGCTACAAGGTGCCCCGCCGGGTCGTGGAGCTGGACGACCTGCCCCGCTCGCAGATCGGCAAGGTGCTGCGCCGTCAGGTCCGGGACCGCCTGCTCGCCGAGAGCTGACCGCTGTCCTGCCGACATCAGAGCCGATGACAGTCAGGTCGAGCTCGGGCTGAATCTTGAAGTTGGGTCGGCGGCACGGACCGGCTCGGCCGGCCCACGATGCCGAAGGCGTCCGGTATCCGGCTGACCGTGGTTCCTATTCGCCTTTCCTGCTGGACCGCCGGTGGCTAGTGTGGGGCGGCGAGTGACCCACGAGGAGCTGAGACATGGTCGGTCGTCCGAGCACGCGTTGACGTCTTAGGCCGTGATCGGCCAGTCATCGCGTGCTGCCCTTGAATCGCGCAGCACAGCGAGCCTTCCCCACCTGCACCGTCAGTGCGTTTGTCGTACGGCGGTCGGTGCGCCTCGTCCGCAGCAAACCAAGGGGCTTCTGTGCCGTCCGGTTACTCTGCCGCCGTCGCCGATTCCGCTCGAACCGTCACGCCGCGCCTGTGGCGCAATTCCGACTTCCGCCGGCTTTGGGCAGGCCAGACAGCCTCGCAGCTGGGCGAGCAGGCGAGCCTGGTGATCCTGCCGCTGATCGCCGTCCTGACGCTCAACGTCGGCGGGGACGAACTGGGCGTTCTACGCGCGGTGGGGCAGGCACCGCTGCTGCTGCTCGCGCTGTTCGTCGGCGTGTGGGTGGACAAGTGGCGGACCCGAACCGTCATGGTCCTGGCGGACCTCGGCCGAGCCCTGGCGCTGGGCGGAGTCGCCGTGGCCGGCCTCGTGGGCGGCCTCGGCCTGCCGGCGCTGTTGGCTGTCGCCTTCGCCATCGGGGCTCTGTCGGTGTTCTTCGACGTCGCCTACCAGGCCTCTCTCGTACGCCTGGTGAAACGCGATCAGCTGCTGCTGGGCAACAGCGCGATCGAGGGAAGCCGGTCCGCGGCCCAGATCGGCGGTCCCGCCCTCGGCGGGATGATGACGTCCCTGCTGTCGGCGCCGATCGCCGCCGCCTCCAGCGCCCTGTTCTTCGTGGTGTCGTTCCTGAGCATCTCCCGCATCCGTCACCGCGAGTCGATCCCGGAGCACCCGGGCGGTCCCCAGCGGATCTGGCGACAGATCGATGAGGGCCTCCGCTTCGTCGTCCGCGACACCTCACTCCGTGCCGTGTGCCTCGCCTCGGCCGCATTCCAGTTGTCCTTCGCGGCCATGATGACCACCTACCTGCTCTTCCTGCCGCGGGAACTGCGCCTGTCGGGCACCGCGATCGGGCTGGCGCTCGCCGCGACGGGGCCGGGCGCGCTCGTGGGCTCCCTGCTCGCCGCCCGCCTCCCGAGCCGCCTCGGTTACGGAGCGGTACTCGTCGCTGCGGCGATCATCGGTGACGGCGTGATGCTGTGCGTGCCCGCGTTGCACGGCACCCCTGCGGCCACCATTCCCGCACTAATCGCGATCAACATCGTGTTCGGAGCCTTCGGCCAACTGGTCAACGTCGCTATCATGGCCGTCCGGCAGGCCGTCACCCCGGACACGATGCAAGGCCGCGTCGCCGCGACGATCACCTTCGCCGGCATGGGCCTGACGCCACTCGGCTCGCTGCTCGGCGGCGTCCTCGCAGAACACCTGGGGATACGCACGGCTCTCCTGGTCACGGCCGCCGGCATGATGCTGTCACCCGTACTCATGGCGCTGTCCCCACTCGCCCACCTGGGGCCGGCGCTTCCACCACCAGATACGGCTCATGATCAGACGCACTGATCTGCCGCTGACACGGGCGGTCCCCGACGATCCGGCCAGCTCGGCACCAGGAAAAATGGGTGGCCTCGCCAGCCCCTCCCGCCCTACCTTTAACTGGATCTTCGTCTCCGACCCACTCACGAGAGGACTTCACCCCGCGTGACGCCGCCTGCTCTTTAGCCCTGACACCTTCTCCGCGCATCGGTCGCCGACGTCGCCGTCGGCTCTTTTCCCATGCCTTCCGTCAGGTCTTCAGAGAGATCATGTCTACGCGTCCTCATATCGTGCTGTCCTGGACCCTTCGACGCACGCGCCTTCCCCTGCTCGAAACGTGCTGCGTCCACTGCCATTCCGGCCCCGCCAACACCGGCGACGGGAAGCTCCGCGTCAATGCCAACGACAAATTCCTCGACATCTGGCCCCTGGCCGCCTGCGTTTCCTGCAACCACACCAGCAAAATCACCGTTCACGATCGCGTCCCGGTCCGGTATCTGAATCCGATCATCGCCCAAGGGGCTGGGCATCAGCCGCGGGGAGATCGCTCGCCCCGTCAAGATCGGCATTCCGCTGAACCGCAGAACTCACCGGGACTTCTCGTTCCTCCTGCTATGAGCCGCCGCCGTGGGCCTGAGCCGGCGCGAGAGGCAAGGTGGCGGCCTTGCCCCGGACTGCATCACGCCGCGGTCCGCGCGCGGTCGCTCATGACCGGGCGCGAACGGAGGTCAGGGCCGGCCCGATACCGGCGACGAAGGTGAACGCCCCGACTCCATCGTCGACCCTGACGGGGTCGGGCCACGGATCGGGGGTTGAGACTGACTGACGACTGGCAGGCTCCGTTGAAGCGGGATCGGCGTCCGGTGCAGAGCCGGACGCCGATACCGGTCAGGTCAGGCTGGTGACGCGCCGGCCCGGGCGAGATGCCGGGCCAGGAATTCTCTGTCGACCCCGACCCAGCGCATGGCGCGGTGGGTGCCGGGGTTGGCGAGCAACGTCCTGTCCTTCGAGGCGAAGGCGTCGAACAGTGCGAGAACGGATTGGCGGTCGACGTACTCCTCGTCCAACGGGAGCAGGAACTGGATCGGGACGGTGATGCGTTTCGCCGCCTCGATCAGCGCCTGGTGCACGAAGAACCCGCCACCGAAGATGGCGGCGGTGATCCTGGGTTCGACCGCCGTCAGCGGGATTCCGATCGCGGTGCCCAACGACATACCGCCGCCGTAGCCGATCGGCGCTTCGGTGCCGATCTCGGGCAGTCTCTGGAGGGCGTCCAGGGTCGCCTGCCATTCCGGGACGGCACGCTCCGCCAGTGACGTGACGTAGCGGACGCTGACCGACTCGAAGCGCTCGGTGTCGCCTGCCGCCAGAGCCTGCTGGAGATCGGCGCGGGCCTGCTCGTCTTCGGCCGTGCGCGGGCGGTCGCCGTGTCCGGGCGCGTCGATGGCGACCACGGTGAAGCCCCAGGTGGTCACGGTGTCGTGGGCGCGGGCCAGGAGGCCCGGTGTCTTCTTGTGCAGGCCGCCGCCGTGACCCATCAGCACCAGGGGCGCGTGATCGAGGCCGGATGCGGGCGACCAGAGCACGCCGGGGACCTCGCCCACGGTGAAGTCGCGTTCGACGACACCGTTCGACGAGGTCTCCGCGGTGAAGCGCACAGAATGCATAGGTTGGTGCCTTTCGGGAGTGCCGTGATGTTGAGGCGCTCCCAGCGACCCCTACGTCAATCGCCTGACCGTGACGACGGGGGGAGCACCCACGTGCGTACAGCGTTCATGGGTCTCACCTCCTCGCGCGATGCCACGGTGTCGCGCACGGTATCAGCCCGAGCGTCGTCCCGCCCAGACCATTTCCCCGCCAAATACCTTGGCGGGGCGCCAGTCAAGCGCTGCCCGGGGCGGCTGGGAGCACTATCGTTCTGCCGTGCACATCCGTTTTGACGTCCCAGCCGATCCCGCCTACCCAGGCCGCGTGGCCGCTGCGCTCAGCAGTGTTCGGCTGCGCAAGTACGGTTATGTCGGCGCGGTGCTGGCGGCGGTCGGGGCGATCGGTTTCGCCGTCTCGCGGTGGTTCGCGTGGGGCGACCGGATCTCGCCGCTGTGCATGGCGATGGTCGTCGGTGGCCTGCTGTCGATGCTGTACTCGCCGTGGGTGCGGTTGCGTGCCCGGCGCCGCTCCAGTCGCTACGCTGTCGAGGGCGCCTACGACATCACCGACGACAACATCATGATGCGCAGCGGCTCGGAGTCCGGCGGCATCGCCTGGGACGGGGTCGCCCAGGTCAGGGACACCCCTGAGTTCTGGATCGTGTACGTCGGCCGGATGCCGGCGACCGTGATCCCACGCCGCTTGATGTCCGCCGAGGACGCCGAGACGTTGCGAAACTATATGGCCAAACGTGGGCTGCTCCAGCTTCGGTGAACTCATCTGCCACGAAGCGCTCGTCACGGACGATAACCGGATCGCGGGTGCCCGCATCCGGACGTGCCGATGAGGATCGGCCAGGCCCGAGGACCGGGCTTCGTCCCACGCCCGATACTCGCGGTCACCGCCTCGCGTTTCCAGTTCAGGTCGATGCGCGGATCCGCGTCGTCAACTGCGGCCATGCAACTCTTGCTCTAACATCGCGGGTCCCCCGCGATCAGTCGTCGTCGGGGGTCACCATCGCCGGTCAGCCTGGCGGAGCATCGCGTCTGTTTCGGGGTCGGGCATGAGCTGCCGGACCTCTTGCGCGCAGCGGCAAGCGCCGGCGATCTTGGCAGCCCACGTCAGCGCCTCCTCGTGTGAGGCCACGTCGACGACCACGAATCCGCCAATGACCTCCTTGGTCTCCGGGCAAGGGCCGTCGGTGACCATCCCGTCCGTGGCTACGACGCTCGCCCTCTGGCGCTCCAGTCCGGCGCCGAACACAAACACGCCGGCGTTCACGGCGTCCTGGACCACCGCGTGCGAGGCCTTGCCCACGTCGGGCATCTCCTCGTCGGGGATGTGGTCCATCGCGCCGTCATTGAACGAGATCAAGTACCGCGTCATCCCATGACTCCCTTGTCCCGGCGGCCTCTCCCGCCGCCTCTCACCTGTTCTACGAACGATCACCCTGGATCCGACGCTATGCCAGAGGAATTTCTCACGGGACCTCCGCCACTCGGCGCCCACAGGCGTCATGTCGCCCGTGTTCGTGGGGATCATTGCCGCCGCCACCGGCTACGAGTAGTCGCCGACCTGGGCGAGGAGCACGGCCACCGGGTACTGCGCGTGCGCGGCAAGGGCGGCAAGGTCGTGCTCGTCCCGCTACCACCCGCGGTGGCCCGAGCCATCGACCGGGCCGTTGACGACCGCACCAGCGGGCCGATCCTGCGCAACACCCACGGCCTGCGGATGGACCGGCACGCCGCCACCCGCCGACTCAAGCACCTGGCCCAAGCCGCCAGGATCCGAATGCCGAGGATGCATCGCCACATGCTGCACCACACATTCGTGACGACCATGCTCGACGCCCGCGTCAGCCTGCGCGACGTGCAGATCGCCGCCCGCCACGCCGACCCGCGAACCACCATGCGCTACGACCGCGCCCGCAAGAACCTCGACCGGCACCCCAACTACATCCTGGCCGCGTGCATGGCCTACGGGACATAGCCAGCACTCGCGGCTTTGCCGATGTCCGCTGGTTGCTCCTGGGCGACGGTCTGGAATGCTTCGCCCATGCCTTCCTACCCGCCCACCTTCGCCGACCAAGTTGTCGCACAGCCAGCCCGTGCCCAGTTCGAGGCGTTCCTCGACGAGCACCGCGGCGCGCTCAATGGCTGCTTGGACGGGCTGACAGAGGAACAGGTGCGCCGATCGTTGGTGGCCTCCCGGACCACGCTGCTGGGTCTTGTGAAGCACGCGACTTTCGTCGAGAAGGTCTGGTTTGACGAAGCCGTCACGTGCCGGTCGCGCGCTGAGATCGGCATCCCGGCGACGCCAGAGGAGTCGTTCATCCTTGATGACGACGACACGATCGCCACCGTCCAGCACGCACACCGCGAAGCTTGCGAAGCATCACGCCGTGCGACGTCATCCCTGGGTCTGGACGACATCCTTCACGGGCACCGGCGAGGCCCGCTTCCGCTGCGGTGGGTGTATCTCCACGTGCTGCGCGAGCTCGCCCAGCACTGTGGGCACGCAGACATTCTTCGAGAGCAGCTCATCAACGAGTAGTGGGCGGACGTCGCTCATAGCCGACAAGAGGGTTCCCACGGCGAATCCGTGCCATCGAGCGTGTGGCCATCCGTCGGGCCGGGTCGGGCAGCCCACGTAACAGTGATGAACAGCGATGGGATCTTGGTTGTACTAGTCTTCACACCATGGCCTTGCGCCCCGACCAGTTCTATGACCACGCGACGGCTGTCGCTGACAGCGAGCGGCGGCTTCCGCTGGCGCGCATGACGGGATGGGACATCAGCCCGTTCGAACAGGATGGACTGCGCGTCGCTCCGCTGCGCCCGCCGGTGCTGCCCGAGCCCGCCAGGCACGGCGAGGATCCGGCGGAGTGCCGGAACTGCCAGGAACGCGACCAGGGAATCTGGTTCAACGATCACTGGCGGCTGGCCCGTGTCCCGGGAGTGGGCGTACCGCTGGTGCTGATGCTGTACCCGCGCGATCACTATGACATGGCGGACCTCCCCGACGATCTCGCCGCGGAGCTCGGACTGCTGACCACGCGCATCGTCCGCCACGTGCAGGCTCTGCCGCACATCTCGCGAGCCCACGTCTACCGCATCGGCGACGGCGGCGCTCACCTGCACGTCTGGTTCTTCGCCCGGCCGGAGGGCCAGGCGCAGCTCTACGGATCCTGGCTGGTCGTCTGGGACGACCTCCTGCCGGAGTATCCCGCCGACGTCGCCGAGGCGGACGCCGCGATCGTGGCTGATGCCCTGGTCGCCTCGCATGGGGGCCGCCGATCGGCCGCCACCCCACCGCGTGCCTGACCGGCTGATCCGCAGCAGCAACCGCTCCCGTCACCGCCGCGCCGCCAGCCTCATCTGCAGCCGACCGAGCGTCAGGTTGCGTGACGAGGCACGGTGAGGTCGAACGCACCGCCGTGCCGATCCGGGTTCCTCAGGTCGTGCCCTCGTTGGACCGTGGCCTAGGCTGCGTCGTCATGGACGAGTCGCGCGGGTCAGGAGTCCTCCGTCACCAGGCGCTGCACGACGGGTTCGTACCGGCACAAGGGCCGCAGCAGGCCTTCGCCGATGCGATCGACCGGCACATCGAGGAACACTTCGGACCTGTCGAGTTCGTCTACCATGAGATCGCCTCGCACCTGGTCGGTGTGCATGTCTACGTCGTGGCACCGACCGAGGAACGCCCGTACCGGACGCTGATCACCTCTGGGATGAGTGAGCTGCCGATGACGGTCCCGGAGGGTCACGACATCAGCCCGTACGCCGAACTGATGCTCAGCCTGCCGGCCGATTGGCCGCTGACTGAGGTAGCCGGGATTGACGACGCAACCGGGTGGCCGCTGCGAATCCTCAAGCAGGTTGCTCGACTGCCGCACGAGTACGGAACCTGGATCGGCGAATGGCATTCCGTGCCGAACGGCGACCCCGCGCAGCCGTACGCTCCGGGCACCCCGTTCGCCGGAGTCGTCGTCACACCCATGCTGCGTGTGCCACCCGAGGCCCGGACGATCGAAGTCCGCGGCGGCAGCCGAATCGCGTTGCTCGCGCTGATCCCTCTACATCCGGATGAGATGGCGGTCAAGGTCGAACGCGGCAGCGACGCACTCATCGAGGTGCTCGATCGTGGTCGCGTCACCGAATTGCTGGACCCGCGCCGGCCCTCGTACGCCTGACCGCTCGATCGTGCGCGCTGACCAAGATCACGTGCGCGCTTCTGCCGCTGCCCGAGTGTCTTGACGGCCTCATCGAAGGGCGCGGTACGCCGGCATCTTGTCCGTCAGCACCCGGCGCCAGGGCTCAGAACCACGTGTCCCGGGTGTCCAGGGTGGTCCGGTCCAGGCTCTCCAGCAGATCGAACTGCGGCCCGGTGCGGGGCAGCTCGTACCGGAAGAAGTACCGCGCGGCCTGCCGCTTCCCGGCCAGGAAGTCGGCGTCGGGCCCGTCCGGGCTGCCCAGCGCCTCCACGGCGAGCAGCTGCTCCAGCCACATCCACGCGATCACCACGTGCCCGACGGCCTCCAGGTAGAGGCTGGCGTTGGCCAGGGCCAGTTCCGGGTCGCCGGTGCCGTGCAGCCGCCGGGTGGCCCGGGCGATCCGTTCGACCGCCGCGCCGAGGTCAGCGGCGAGTACCGCGGCCTCGCCCTCGGCTTTCCAGGCCCGGCTGACCGTGGCCTGGACGGTCTGCAGCAGCAGTTCCAGCCCGGCGCCGCCGCGCATGGTGACCTTGCGGCCGAGCAGGTCGAGGGCCTGGACGCCGTGGGTGCCCTCGTGGATCGGGTTGAGCCGGTTGTCCCGCCAGTGCTGCTCGACGTCGTAGTCGCGGGTGTAGCCGTAGCCGCCGTGCACCTGGATGGCCAGGTCGTTGGCGGCCAGGCACCACTGCGACGGCCAGCTCTTGGCGATCGGGGTGAGCAGGTCCAGCAGGAGGTGCGCCCGGTTCCGGTCGGCCTCGGCGGGGGCGGTCTTCTCCTCGTCGAGCAGCCGCCCACAGTAGAGGATCAGGGCGAGCGCGCCCTCCACGTAGCTCTTCTGCGCCAGCAGCATCCGCCGGACGTCGGCGTGCGCGACGATCGGCACCTGCGGCGCGGTCGGGTCCTTGTCGGCGGTCGGCCGGCCCTGGGGGCGCTGGCGGGCGTACTCGACGGACTTGAGGTAGCCGGTGTAGCCGAGGGCGGTGGCGCCGGCGCCCACGCCGATCCGCGCCTCGTTCATCATGTGGAACATCTGCGCGAGGCCCTGGTGCGGCTCCCCCACCAGGTAGCCGACCGCCCCACCCCGTCCGTACGGCCGGTACACCCCCTCGCCGAAGTTGAGCAGGGTGTTGGTGGTGCCCCGGTAGCCCATCTTGTGGTTGAGCCCGACCAGTACCACGTCGTTGCGCGGGCCGAGCTTCGCGTCGGTGTCGAGCAGCACCTTCGGCACGATGAACAGCGAGATGCCCTTGACCCCGGGCGGCCCGCCGGGGATCCGGGCGAGGACCAGGTGGACGATGTTCTCGGCCAGTTCGTGCTCGCCGCCGGAGATCCACATTTTGGTGCCGACGAGCCGGTACGTCCCGTCGTCCTGCGGCTCGGCCTTGGTGGTGATGTCGGCCAGGGAGCTGCCGGCCTGCGGCTCGGACAGGCACATGGTGCCGAAGAATCGGCCCTCGACCATCGGCCGGACCCAGGTGTCGATCTGCTCGGCGCTGCCGTGGGTGAGCAGCAGGTTGGCGTTGCCGAGGGTGAGGAACGGGTACGCGGCGGTGGCCACGTTCGCGGCCTGGAACCAGGCGAAGCAGGCGGCGGCCACGGCGTGTGGCAGCTGCATTCCGCCGACCGACTCGTCCAGGCTGGCGGCCAGCAGCCCGGTCTGGGCGAACACGTCGAGGGCCGCCTTGACCTGCGGGATGGTGTGTACCCGGCGCCCGTCGAAGCTGGGTTCGGCGGCGTCGGCGGCCTTGTTGTGGGTGGCGAAGTGCTCGGCGGCCACCCGGGCGGAGAGGTCGAGCGCGGCGTCGAAGGTCTCCCGCGAGTGCTCGGCGTAGCGGGGCCGCTCGGTCAGCCGGGTCACGTCCAGCCAGTCGTGGAGCAGGAACGCCAGGTCGCGGCGGGACAGCAGGGTGGACGACGACACGATGCTCCTTCCGTCGTGCCGTCAGCCGCGGCTCAGCCCGGCGACGGCGTCTCGAAGGTCATCCTGGCTGATCGGGGCGGCCGGCGCACCCTCCGTGGCCTCCCGCATCGCCTTGGCGAGTTGCACCCGGCGCAGCACCTCACGCAGGTCGGCCCCGGTGAGCCCGGGCGTGGCGGCGGCCAACGCGGCCGGGTCGACGTCGGCGGCGAACATCCGGAACCCGGGCCGCTCGTGCCGGTCGATCAGCTCGCGGATCATCTTGGCGATGATCTCGGCGCGGCCGGTCTCGTCCGGTGCCGGGATGGCGATCTTGAGGTCGAAGCGGCCGGAGCGGATCAGCGAGGCGTCCACCCGCTGCGGGAAGTTGGTGGTGGCCACCACGATGACGTCCGGGTTCTCCTCGAACAGGGTGTTCATCTCCTGCTTGAAGATGCCGGCGACCGCGTTGACCGCCTGGCTGGCGGCGTCCCCGCCGGCCCCGGCGTAGCTGATGATGCTGTCGAACTCGTCGAAGAGCATGACGGTGGGCTGCCGGTAGCGGCGCGCCTCGCGGAAGATCCGCTTGATGTTCCGCTCGGAGCCGCCGAGGTACTTGTCGAGGATCTCCGGGGTGCGGATCTCCACGAAGTCCGCGCCGATCTCGTTGGCGAGGGCCCGGGCCAGCATGGTCTTGCCGGTGCCCGGCGGGCCGTACAGCAGGATGCCCTGCGGTCGGCGCGCCCCCCAGCGGGCCATCACCTGCGGGTGCCGGAACGACACCGCGACCTCGCGGAACCGGGCGACCACGTCGGTCAGGCCGCCGACCTGGTCGAGGGTCACCGCCGCGCTGCGCGGCACGGCCGCGGGCGGGGCCACCCGCCGGCCCACGGTGTACGACCGGCCGCGCAGCACGGTCGGCTCCGGGCTGTCGCCGGCCAGTTCCCGGACGGCCTGGAGCACGACCCCGACCATGGCGTGCAGGTGCGCCGGGGTGACCTCGGCGCTCGGCACGGCGGCGCGGACGGTCACCGCGCCGTCGTCGTGGCTGACCTCCGGGTGCAGTCCCGCCGCCGCGGCCTGCCGCAGCACGTCCTGGCCCGCCTGGTCGCGGGGCGGTTCGGCGAGCGCGGCCCCGGCGGGGCGCAGCCCGAGGCGTCGGCCCGCCTCCGCCGCCACCCGGCCGACGCCGGCGGCCAGCCCGTCGCCGCCGCGCGCGGCCAGCCGCTGGGCGAGCAGCAGCCCGGCCGGGCCGGCCAGGCCGAGGGCGAGCAGCGTGACCGCCGCCCCCGGCCCGTCCGCCCGCAGGTACGCCTCGAAGCGGTGCACCCCCTCGCCGGCGCGGACCGTGCAGCGGACCTCGCGCACCGGCGCCGGGAAGTCGGCGCCGGCCAGCAGCTCGACGGGCCCGGCCTGGGCGGCGGCGAGCAGCCCGGCCGCGTCGACGACGGTGACCCGGGCGCCGAGCAGCGGCACCGTCTCCTCGTCCGGTCTGACCTCGTACTCCGTCATGCGTCCACGTCCCTCGCTGCGGCGGTCCCCGCTGCCGAGTCTGGCACCGGGTGACCGCCGCTGCCACCGGCGGCGCCGCCCGGCTGGGCGGACCGCGCGGCGGCCGCGCCGAGCGTCGCCGCCCGGTGCCGGACCGGCGGCCCGCGGCCCACCGGTCAGCGCGCCTCGGCGAGCAGGCCGTCGACCAGGTCGCGGGGCAGCCCGTGGGTGTCGTGCAGCCAGTGGTAGTCCTGCTCGGTCAGCGGGCCGCGTGCCCGGACCCGGTCCACCACCGGTCGGCCCCGGCGCAGCAGCCCGCGGAAGCGCCGCTCCTCGTCCAGGAGCAGCTCACGCAGCGGCCCGACCTCCGCCCGCTGCCGGAACCGGCGCAGCGCGTCGAGGTACGGCTCGACGGGCAGCTCGGTCAGGCTGCGCTCCGGGTCGTCCCGCCACAGCACGGTGAGCGCCCGCCGGACCAGCCGCCGCAGCACGTAGCCGCGACCGGTGTTGCCGGGGCGTACGCCGTCGCCGAGCACGACCACGGCGGAGCGCAGGTGGTCCGCGACGACCCGCAGGTCCACCTCGTCGAGGGTCCACCGGTCCCGGACCGCCGCCACCCAGGGGCGCAGGCCCGCGCCCGCGTAGACGGAACGGCCGCCGGTCAGGACCATCTCCAGGCGTTCCAGGCCCATCCCGGTGTCGATGCTGGACAGCGGCAGCGGGGTCAGCCGGCCGTCGTCGTGCCGGTGGTGGCGCATCTGGACGTGGTTCCAGACCTCCATCCACCGGTCGTCGGTGCCCGGCGTGCCGACCGGTGGCCCGTCCCCGGTCCAGACGAAGATCTCCGAGTCGGGCCCGCACGGACCGGTGGGCCCGTTGGACCACCAGTTCTCCGTGCCGTTCGCCTCGACCGGTACGCCCAGCTCGGTCCACGTCCGCCAGGCCGTCTCGTCCGGGCCGACCTGGTCGTCGCCGCCGAAGACGGTGGCGTGCAGCCGGCCGGGGTCCACGCCGAAGCCCTCGGTGAGCAGCTCGTGGCCCCAGCAGAGGCTGGTCGCGATGTCGTAGTCGCCGAGCGACCAGGACCCGAGCATGTCGAAGACGGTCAGGTGGGTCCGGTCACCCACCTCGTCCAGGTCGGTGGTGCGCAGGCAGCGCTGCACGTCGACCAGGCGCCGGCCGGCGGGATGGGGACGGCCCAGCAGGTACGGGGTGAGCGGGTGCATGCCGGAGGTGGTGAAGAGCACCGGGTCGCCGGGCGGCGGGATCAGGGAGCTCTCCGGCGCGTCCCGGTGCCCGAGGCGGTGGTAGTGGTCGAGGAACGTGCCGAGGATCTGGTCGGGTGTCATGGCGTGGCCTTCCGGGTCGGGTGCGACCGGAAGGGTCCGCCGCGCGGGCGGTGGCGTGGACACGACGACGCCGGCGGACCGTTTCCGGTCGCCGGCGAGGAGTGGGTCGGTCAGGCGGCGGCAACCGGCGAGCGGGAAGCTCGCGCGGCCGCGACGGTGGTGCGCCTGATCTGCATGCCTCGACGGTAGCCCGGGCCGGTTGCCGCCGCCCAGCCTTTTTCCCGCCGGATTGATCGACGTATTGACATACGAAGGCAACTCGCCGGTAACATTCCGGCACCTCGGGCGGCCCGGGCCACCCCCGTACCCGTGTCGTACCCCCTCCGAGGCGCCGGACAGGCACGTGGACGGCCCGTGGGCGACCCGCCGACACCCGGCGTCGCCGCCCGTCATCCCCGGAAGGAACCACCCCCGTGAAATCGCTGATGTCGCGCTGGCTGCTGGCCCTCACGGTCGCCGCGGCGACCCTGGTCGGCTTCCCCGCCGCCGCTCACGCCGCCGTCTTCACGTCGTCGAGCAACCCGATCCTGTTCGTGCACGGCTGGAACAGCAGCGCCTCCACCTGGAACACGATGGTCAGCCGATTCCAGGCCGACGGCTGGCCGTCGAGCTACCTGCGGGCCTTCTCGTACAACACCAGCCAGTCCAACGCGACCAACGCCCAGCAGGTCAGCCAGGAGGTCGACAACCTGCTTGCGACGACCGGCGCGACGAAGGTCGACATCATCACCCACTCGATGGGCGCGCTCTCCTCGCGCTACTACCTGAAGAACCTGTCCAGCACCGGCAAGGTGGACCGCTGGGTCTCCCTCGGCGGCCCGAACCACGGCACCAGCTCGGCGAACACCTGCGTCAGCACCGCGTGCGTGGAGATGCGGGTCGGCTCGACCTTCCTCAGCACCCTCAACTCGGCCGACGAGACGCCGGGCGCCTTCGTCTACGGCACCTGGCGCTCCCCCTGCGACGGCGTGATCAACCCGGTGGACAGCACGATCCTCTCCGGCGCCACGAACACCCAGACGGCCTGCGTCTTCCACACCAACCTGCAGAACGACGCCACCATCTACGGCCAGGTCCGGGCCTTCATCAACCCCTGACCGTCCCCGAACGCGAAGCGGCCGGCGCCCGTCCCGGGTGCCGGCCGCGATCCGCGTCAGGGTCGCCGTCAGGCGCTGGCCGTGGAGACCAGTGGCGCCGGGGCGAGGGCCTCGGGCGCCTTGCTGCGCCGGTTCGGCAGCGACAGCCGGATCACCTTCCACCAGGCGGAGGCGACCTGCTTCGGCAGCGGGCCGGTGGTGTACTTCAGCCCGTACCGGTCGAACAGCGCCCGGACCTGCGGGGCGATTTCCTGGTAGCGGTTGCTCGGCAGGTCGGGGAAGAGGTGGTGCTCGATCTGGTACGACAGGTTGCCGGTCATGATGTGCAGCAGCCGGCTGCCGCTGATGTTGCCCGAGCCGAGCATCTGCCGCAGGTACCACTCGCCCTTGGTCTCGCCCTCGATGGAGGTCTTCTCGAAGGTCTCCACCCCGCTCGGGAAGTGCCCGCACATGATCACCGAGTGGCTCCACACGTTGCGGATCAGGTTGGCGGTGAAGGTGGCGGCCAGGGTGGTGAGGAACGACGGGCCGGACAGCAGCGGGTGCACGACGTAGTCCTTGAGCACCTGGCGACGGATCTTGCGGCCGACCGCCCGGAGCCGGGCCCGGAACTCCGGGCTCTTGTGCCGGCCGTCGCGGAGGCTCTCGCCCAACTCCAGGTCGTACGCGGCGATGCCGTACTCGAAGAAGCACGCGTTGATCAGGTTCCACAGCGGCTGGCCCAGGTGCATCGGGCGCCACTCCTGGTCCTCGTCGACCCGCATGATGCCGTACCCGAGGTCGTTGTCCTTGCCGACCACGTTGGTGTAGCGGTGGTGCAGCTCGTTGTGCGACTGCTTCCACTGGTCCGCCGGGGAGACGTGGTCCCAGTCCCAGGTGGTGGAGTGGATCTTCGGGTCGCGCATCCAGTCCCACTGCCCGTGCAGGACGTTGTGACCGATCTCCATGTTGTCCAGGATCTTGGCCACCGCGAGGCCGGCGGTGCCGACGATCCAGGCCGGCGGGAACAGCGAGAAGAGCAGCACCGCGCGGCTGCTGATCTCCAACGTCCGCTGGGTCTTGATGACCTTGCGGATGTAGCGGGCGTCCCGCTCGCCCCGATCGGCGATCACCCGGTCCCGGATCGCGTCCAGCTCCTTGCCGATGATCTCGATGTCCTCGGCGGTGAGGTGCGCGATCGGGTTGTCGAGCTTCTTCTGGATCACGGTCACGTCGGGGGGCCTCCTGTCAGATTTCGATGTCGCAGGTACCGGCGGCCGCCGACACGCAGGTCTGGATGAGCACCCCGTCACCGGGGACGGCGGTGGTGAGGTCACCGTTGCGGAGGTCGCGCACGGCGCCCTGGCGCAGCGGCACCACGCAGCCGAAGCAGATCCCCATCCGGCAACCGGACGGCATGAGCACCCCCGCGTTCTCACCGGCGTCGAGGATCGGAGTTGCCCCGTCGGCCTCGACCGAAACCCCGGCGCCGGTGAAGGTCACCGTGCCGCCCTCGCCCGGCGAGATCACGGTGGGCCGGAACCGCTCGGTGTGCAGCCGCTCCGCCACGCCCCGGGCCGCCCAGTGCTCCTCCGCCGCGTCGAGCAGGCCCACCGGGCCGCACGCCCAGGTCTCCCGTTCGGTGTGGTCGGGCACCAGGTCGTCCAGCTCGTGGACGCCGAGCAGCCCGGCGCTGTCGGTGTGCCGCTCCACCAGCCGCAGCGCGCCGCTCGCGGCGAGCCGCCGCAGCTCGGCGCCGAAGATGACGTCGTCCCGGCCGGGGGCGGAGTGCACCAGCACCACGTCGGCCCGGGCCGGCAGGCCGGCGCGGAGCATCGCCATGACCGGGGTGATGCCGCTGCCGGCGGTGAGGAACAGGACCCGCTCGGGGGTGGCCGCGGGCATCGTGAAGTCGCCCTGCGCCTGGTCGAGCTGGACGATCGTGCCGGGCCGGACCCGGCGGACCAGGTGGTTGCTGACCTTGCCGTCCGGGATCGCCTTGACGGTGATCGTGATCCGCCGGTCCGTGGCGCCCGGCGCCGAGGTGACCGAGTAGGCGCGCCACTGACGCACCCCGTCGACGTCCACGCCGAGGCGCACGTACTGGCCGGGCAGGTGGCCTCGCCAGCCGCGGCCGGGCTGGACGACCAGGGTCGCCGCGTCCCGGGTCTCCGGTCGGACGGCGACGATCCGGCCGCGCAGCGCGACGCCGGAGTGCAGCGGCGCGACCAGGTCGAGGTAGTCCGCCGGCAGCAGCGGCGTGGTGACCGTCTCGGCCAGCCGCAGCAGCCTGTCCCGGAAGGAGACCTTCTGGGGGCGGCGGGGGACAGTTGCGGTCATATGACCAGGGTGGCCGCGTGATCGCATAACATCTTGACCGGCAAAGGTGAAACAGCCGCAGGTTTTTGTTCGGGGAGAACAAGATGTCGGACGAGTCCGGGATGAACCACCGCGCCGCCCGCCTCGAACTCGACGAGCAGGTGGCCGCCCTGCTCCGCGACCGGCTCCCCGTGGTGGCCGAGCGGACGGTCAGCGCGATCACCGCCGAGGTGCCCGACTACTCCGGCGCGCTCACCGGCACCATGCGCGAAAAGATCGAAAACGCGGTACGCATCGCGCTGGGCACCTTCCTCCAGCTCATCGAGCGCGCCCAGTCCTCCACCGACCCGAGCACCCCGCTGGCCCCCGCCCTGGAGGCCGCGTACGCGCTGGGCAGCGGGGAGGCCCGCTCCGGACGGAGCATGGACGCGCTGCTGGCCGCGTACCGGGTGGGGGCGCGGGTGGCGTGGCGGGAGGTCTCCACCACCACGGTACGCAGCGGGCTGGCCGCCGAGACGGTGGCCGAGTTCGCCGAGCTGATGTTCGCGTACATCGACGAGCTCTCCGCGGCCAGCGTTGCCGGGCACGCCGACGAGCTGGCCAGCGCCGGCCGGGTGCGCCGCCGCTACCTGGAACGCCTCACCCAGCAGCTGCTCGCCGGCGAGCCGGAGGAGATCCTGCGCCGCAGCGCCGAGCGGGCCGACTGGCCGCTGCCGCACACGCTCACCGTCGTACTGCTGCCCCGCCGCAACCTGCGGGCGGTGCTCGCCCTGCTCGGCTCGCACACCCTCGAGAGCGGCGAGGACCTGCCCGGCATGGCCCCGGCCGAGGAGCTGGCCGTCCTGCTGGTGCCGGACATGCACGGCGGCCGGCGTCGCCAGCTCACCCGGCTGCTGCACGGCCACCGGGCGGTGCTCGGGCCGGCCCGGCCGTGGCACCGGGTCGCCGCCTCCTACCAGCGGGCCACCCGGGCCCTCGCGCTCGGCCTCGGGGAGCCGGACGCCGCGCCGGTCGACACCGAGGAGCACCTGGCCGAACTGCTGCTCAGCATGGACCCGGAGGGGCTGGCCGACCTGCGCGCCCAGGCGCTGCGCCCGCTGGCCGCACTCCCCCCGGCCACCGCGCACCGCCTCGCCGAGACGCTGCGCGCGTGGCTGCTGCACCAGGGCCGCCGCGAGGACGTGGCCGCCGAACTGTTCGTCCACCCGCAGACCGTCCGCTACCGGATGGGCAAACTGCGCGAACTGTACGGGGACCGGCTGCACGACCCGGCCACCGTGCTCGCCCTCACCATCGCCCTGGCCGTCCCACCCGCACCCCCCGAGGCCGAGGAAGGAAGGGGCCCTTCTTAACGCCTCGAGCGGTCCCCCGACGGGTGACCGTCCCCGTTCGGCGCCCTCCGCCCGCCCCGCCCCGTCTACCGTCCGATCGGAGGCAGGTGACGTGGGGAGGCGGGCGTGGACAAGTACCCCGCCATCGAGGACCACGGGCTGATCGGCGACCTCCAGACGGCCGCCCTGGTGACGTGCGACGGCACCATCGACTGGTTCTGCGCGCCGCGCTTCGACTCACCCAGTATCTTCGCTGCCCTGCTGGACCTGACGAAGGGCGGCTACTTCCGGATCGCCCCGGACGGCGTCCGGTACGTGACCAAGCAGCTCTACCAACCCGACACGCCCGTCCTGATCACCCGCTTCATCAGCGCCGACGGCGTCGCGGAGATCATCGACTACATGCCGGTCGCCGGCGAACGGCCCACGAACCAGCACCGCCTGGTGCGGATGGTCCGCATGATCCGGGGCAGCATGCACTTCAAGCTGGAGTGCCGACCCCGGTTCAACTACGGCCGGGACCGCCACGAACTGGAGGTGCATCCCGAGGGCTACGTCTTCCGCAGCCCGTCGCTGAGCCTGACACTCAACCCGGTCCGCCCGGTCCCGCGGCTGCTGCGGGAGCGTGAGATCGACAACGACGGCCGGGATCTCGTCGGCCGGGTCACCCTCCAGGAGGGCGAGACCGGCGGCGTCGTCGTGGAAACCGGCTCGGTCCGGGCTCCCCGCATCATTTCGGCCGAGGAGGTCGGGGCGATGTTCGAGCAGACCATCGAATACTGGCGCCACTGGCTCGAACGCTCCTGCTACGGCGGGCGCTGGCGGGAGATGGTGGAACGGTCGGCAATGACCCTGAAGCTCATGACCTACGCCCCGACCGGCGCCATGATCGCCGCCCCGACCGCCGCCCTGCCCGAGCAGATCGGCGGCACCCGCAACTGGGACTACCGGTACACCTGGATCCGGGACACGTCCTTCTCGGTGCACGCGCTGCTGGGGCTCGGCTTCACGGAAGAGGCCAGCCGGTACGTGGACTGGCTCGACGAGCGCATCCGGGAGGCCGGCGACAACGCCGTACCGCTGAAGATCATGTACCGGGTGGACGGCTCGTCCGACCTGCACGAGGAGGTCCTCGACCACTTCGAGGGCTACCGCGGCTCGGGGCCGGTGCGGATCGGCAACGGCGCGGCCGACCAGCTGCAACTCGACATCCACGGCGAGTCCCTGTACGCCATGCACCTCGCCGACGAGCAGGGCATCCGGCCCTCGCACCAGGTCTGGCGCAGCACCGTCAGACTCGTCGACTGGCTCTGCCAGAACTGGGACCAGCCCGACGCGGGCATCTGGGAGAGCCGCCACCATCCCCGCAACTACACCTACGGCCGCTTGATGTCCTGGGTCGCCTTCGACCGGGCGATCCGCCTCGCCAACCGCCACGGCCGGCCGGGGGACGTCAACCGCTGGGCCCAGCAGCGCGACACGATCTACAACCAGATCATGGACCGCGGCTACCACCTGGGGCGCCGCTCGTTCGTGCAGAGCTACGGGGAGCCGGTCCTCGACGCGGCCCTGCTCATGATGCCGGCGGTCGGCTTCATCACCCCCACCGATCCGCTGTGGCGGTCGACCCTGGAGGCCATCGAGGAGGACCTGGTCTCCGACAGCCTGGTCCACCGCTACGACCCGGCGACCGCCCCCGACGGGCTGCCCGGCGACGAGGGCACCTTCAACATGTGCACCTTCTGGTACGTCTCGGCCCTCGCCGGCGCCGGCCGCCTCGAGGACGCCCGGCTCACCTTCGAGAAGATGTTCACGTTCAGCAGCAACCTGCGCCTCTACGCGGAGGAGATCGCCCTCACCGGCGAGCAGATCGGCAACTTCCCCCAGGCGTTCAGCCACCTCGCGCTGATCACCACGGCGCTGCACCTCAACGAGCTCCTCGACAACCAGCGCCGGTGAACGCCGGCTGGTCGGTCGGCGCGTGAGCACCCCCTCGCGCGGGAGGAACTCCCCGACGTGGGGGATGCCCGCCGCACGCCGACGGCAGATCCTGGGGTGAGGGCGGGACCCGAGCAGAGGGGAAGATCCCATGACCGCGCACCCCGTGGACGACCTGCCGTTCGTGGACGAACACCGGATCCTCACCCCGGCACCCGTGCCGGCCGTGTGGCGGGCCCTCGCCCGGCAGTTGGCCGGCTCCCGGCAGCGCGGCACGGTGGCCCTGGCCCGGCTGCTCGCCGCGACGCCGCACGCCCGGTCCGGGACGCCGCTCGACCAGGGAGCCACGCTGCCCGGGTTCGCGGTGACGGCCGCGGTGCCCGGGCGGCTCGTCCGGCTCACCGGCCGGCACCGCTTCTCCCGGTACGCGCTGGTCTTCACCCTGGTCGGGCGTCCCGACGGCACGCTGGTCAGCGCCCGCACGTATGCCGAGTTCCCCGGGCCGCACGGGCGCCTCTACCGCCTGCTGGTGATCGGCTCCGGCGGACACCGCGCCGTGGTCCGGCGCATGCTGCGCGACATCCGCCGCCGGGCCGAACGCGACTCCCCGGCCTGACCGTCGAACAGAGTCTGTCGACGACCACGCTGCGCGTTCGGGTCCCCTCCGGCAGCCGGCATCACGCTCCCTGACTGGGGCGCTGCCGGCTGGGGCGGGGGGTCAACGATGCTGGTCAAGCCGTTTGGTCAGCGGCCGGACGATCCGTCAGCGAAGAGCGCTCCGGTCAAGCTCCTCGGCCGGCTCCGATCTGATCAGGAATCGAGAAGCGCCACGGGTGTCGTCGGACCTAGCCTTCCTTCAGATGGCCGGCACCTCGCCGAGCCCCGAACGTCGAAAGGCAGCCCGGAATGCCCACGAAGAACTCCACGACCGAGTCCAACGGCTTCAGCGCCGAGGAGCGCGCCGCGATGAAGGAGCGGGCCGCCGAGCTGCGCGCCGAGGGCAAGAAGGGCGCCAAGAAGGCCGACGAGCTGCAGGCGCTCCTCGACCGGATCGCGCAGATGGCACCGGAGGATCGCGCGCTCGCCGAGCGCGTGCACATGACGATCACCGCCACCGCCCCCGAGCTGTCGCCGAAGACCTGGTACGGGATGCCCGCCTACGCGAACGCCGCCGGCAAGATCGTCGTCTTCTTCCAGGACTCGGGCAAGTTCAACTACCGGTACTCGACCCTGGGCTTCCAGGACGCGGCCAACCTCGACGACGGGGACCTGTGGCCGGTGTCGTACGCGCTCCAGCAGTGGAGCCCCGCGGTGGAGAAGAAGGTCGTCGAGCTGGTGAAGGCTGCGGTCTCCTGACCGTTGCCGCGATCGTGCCACATCCCTGGGCGCGGGAGAAAAAGAGGTTCGGCGGGATGACGTTCGGCTGGGAGCGTGCGCGAGACCGTGACCGACCGCGAGGTGGTGAGCCTCCATGAACGCGGTGTCGAGGTGGGCGCTCCCCCTCGTCGTCACGGTCGGACGATTGACGTAGGGGTCGCCGGGAGCGCCTCGACAAAAGGCACTCCGCGAAGGGCAACAAACTCTGCGCTCTCTGCGCTTCACTGCGGAGACATCGTCGAACGATGTCATCGAACGCGACTTCACGGTGGGTGATATCCCCGGCTCCTCTGGTCGCCCGCCTCCGGAGGCAGGCGCGACACCGCTCCCGCATTCACCGACGTCGCGGACGTGGGTGATACTTCCTTGCCCGATGATCAAGCGGGGAGCAAGGAGCAGCCGCATGGAGCCGCAGCCGGGAAACGGCGATGATGCGGTCGCCCGCGCGCGCGAGCTCGTTCTGGCCGAGCAGTTCGAGCCCGCCATCGCGCTGCTGCGCAAGCATCTGGCGACGCATCCGGACGACGGCGTCGCCTGGCGTCGCCTCGCCGGCGCGTTGATCGGGCTCGGCCACAATGCCGTCGCGGTCAAGGCGGCGGGTCGAGCGATCGACGTCAACCCCGAGGATGTGGCGGCCTACCGCCACCGGGCGCTGGCTCATCACCTGCGTCGAAGGCACCGGGAGTCGTATGCCGACGCGAAGCGCGCGGTAGAGCTTGCACCCGATGATCCCGAGGCGCTGACCCTGCTCGCGTTCAACGTCCTCAACGTCGATCGCGACGTGGCCCGGTTCAAGGAGCTGTTCCAGCGGGCGCTCACCGTGACTCCAAGCAGCGCCCCTGCGAGGGACGCGGCCAGGCACTACCGAAGGATCCGCCGCCGCAGCACGGCGGTCGCGCTGTTCCTTACGGCTTTCCCGTCCGCGATAGTGCTGCTGTTTCGCTGGCTCGTCATGGTCGACCCCAGCAGCGCGGGCGACGCTCGCTGGGTGATCTGGCCCGGGGTCGTCGCAATGGCCGTCAGCTTTGTCAGCGCCCTGCTCGGGTGGTCGGCGCGCGGCGCGGGGCCGATGCTCACGCTGCCCCTGGTGGCCACAGCGATGAGCGCCGCCGGAATTGTCACGGCGGGTGCGGAGTACGGCGCCAGCCGCGGAGTCCCCACCGCGGCCGCCCTCGGCCTGGCCTCGGTCGCGATATCGGGCTGCTACGCGTTCGCCCTGTTCCGTCGCGGCGCTCGGTACGGCGGCGCCTGACCTCACCCGGCGGATCGGGCTGGTTTGATCACAGCATGGGCACCGACACGGCCGTGGAGCGAGCATGGCGCCGGATCGAGGATTGGCTGTCGCGATTTGCCCCCCGATTCCGTGCGGAGCTGAACCCGCCGGCAACGGCAGCCGAGATCGACATTGTGGCAACCGCCCTCGGTGTGGCGCTCCCGGCCGACCTCCGGACCTGGTGGAGCCTGTCCAACGGAGTCCGGCACGGTATCGGCCTACCGAGCGCAAGTCTGATCCCTGACTTCTCGAGTCCATACCCCACGTCCATCGCGCTGGAGCGTTGGCGGATGCACCTGAAGGTCCAACAGGAGTCGTACCCGCCGGGGCCGCGTGAGGAGATGGCACGATTCGTGGCCGGCCAGAACACCCAGCCGGCGGGCACCCTCCAACCCCAGTTGTACTGGCTCCCCCGATGGCTGCCCATCGCTGGTGACGGTGGGGGAGGTGGCCTATTCATCGACCTACGTAAGGGTCCGCTACACGGGTGCCTGGTGGAGTTCTCCCGGGACCACCAGGGCACGACACCGCGGTGGGAGTCCGTGACGCAGCTGTGGGTAGACGTCGCCGACCAGCTGGAAGCCGTCGATGCTGACTCGCTCCGCAGCGACCGCATTGACGACCGGTGGCTACCGCCCCGCTCCTGACCGGTGGTCAGTCGACGCGGCGCCCGCCGAGCCAGCTGACCATCGCGGGGTCGTGGTGGTCGAAGAACACGGTCGCGCCGGCGTCCAGTGCGGCGATCCGGGTCATCTCGTCGCAGCTTGTCCACCACCCGTCAACTCCGACATGAGCCGCCAGCCTTTCGGTCCTTTCCCGCATCGGCGGGTGGTCTTACCTTGGCTGTGTGACGGTGCGCCGGCGGGCGCTGCCGATGTGGCTGACCGCCGTGTTGATTTCTGCGGTTGCCGGTTGCGGGACCGGCACGTCACCCAAACACGATCAGGTTGAGGAGCGCCTCCACGAGATCGCCGCCGAGGCCGAACGGCCCGTCTACTACCTCGGCCCACGGTTCCGTGATTGGTCGCTGACCGAGGTGGGCGCGGACGACACCGGCCGCGTCGACGCGATCTACGGAACCTGCCTCGCGGTCGTCGACGGGTGTTCGCCCCCGCTCGAGGTCATCAATCAACCGCTCGACTTCTCAGCGTGGAGTATGGCCGTCGGTTGCACGCGCCTGCCGCCGGTCCGCGGTGT
Source organism: Micromonospora sp. NBRC 110009 (assembly GCF_030518795.1). NCBI lineage: Bacteria > Bacillati > Actinomycetota > Actinomycetes > Micromonosporales > Micromonosporaceae > Micromonospora > Micromonospora soli. The sequence goes on from NZ_CP130427.1 coordinate 6,477,944, forward strand.
CCCAACCATGCACTTCGGCGGTGCGCTCGTCCTGCTCACCGGTGACTCGCTGGTCACCGTCGCCGTCACCGGTGATGACACGGCGACCGCCGTCGCCGCGACGGAGCAGCTTCGGGAGGTAGGTGCGGAGCTTTCCCGCGCGGCGCTTCCGCCGCCGGACGCCCCGGCCCTACAGGCCATCGAAGCTGCCTGCGGGAAGAACCCGGGCGACACCGGTCGCAGGGAACCTGACGAGGGACCGGAACCGGTCGGGGAGATGCAGGTGCCTGACTTCACCGTGGGCCGGCTCGGCGGTGGTGACCTCCGTTGGGGGGCGTACCTCGGCAAGCCCGTGGTGGTCGTGGTCGGTGACGTGCCGCACGTGCTCACGGGGATCAAGCGCGTCCTCGCACTCACCCCCGGTTCCCGGCCGGCCGTCATTGGCCTCGTATGGAAGCCGTTCGGGTCCAAGGACGCCCCGGCACCGATCGCCGAGATCGAGCAGGAGGCCGGCCAGGTTGCCGTTCCGGTCGGTTATGCCGCGATCCCCCGGCCGGCGGTCTGGTTCTTCGACATGGCAGAGGTCGACGCCGCGCAGTCAGGCGTGATCGCGTTCGTGAACGCCGACGGCACCCTCATCCGCCATGTCCGAACGGACGCGCCCGACAGCGCCATAGCCGACGCTCTGGGCAGGCTCGCACGCTGACCGGCGTTGCTTGCCCGCCGCACGTGGGTAGCACCTGACGGTTGCCTGTCGGGTCAGTGACAGCCTAACTGCCCACCGTTGACAGAACGCTTCGTTCGCGACCACCGTCGATGGCATTGGAGGGCATTCGCGGCACGCCCCACCTGTTGAACCTGCGCCATTCCTCAGTGGCGTTTCGCCTCGCCGAGAAGGAGGCAAATCCATGCGGTTAAGTCCAGTTGTTGCAGCCGTTCTCGTCGCTCCCTTGGCGGCGCTCGCGGGCGCGGTCGGCAGCCATCCCGTCCCCCACCAACAGACTCTCCGGCTGCTGGACACGGGTGCCACCATCGACGTGTTCCTCAACGGTGGCGACGCCAGTCACACGGGCGACCGGGAGGTCTTCCGCGACACACTCGTCTGGGCCGAGGATCAGCGCCCTGCGGGCAAGGCGGAGGGCCACTGCACGGTGATCGACGCATTCACCGCGACGACGACCTGCACGATCGTCACCACCTTGCACGAGGGAACCCTTACCACCGAAGGTGTTGGCACTTTCGTACCAGGCACGACCAGCACCGCGGCGATAACCGGGGGCACCGGCGCCTACGAAGGCGCCAAGGGCCACGCCACGTTCCTGTTCAACCCCGCCGGTCATTCCCCGGTGACCTTCGTCCTGTCCCGGCCCTGACGGGTCCAGCTGGTCCGGGACCATCTCGTCACGCTCGCGATCGAGCACTGACTGCCGCTCGGAGGGCCTCGCATGCACGCGTCGATGAGCCTGCAGGGTCCTGCGCTGTTGCTGGTGGTCTTTTGGTCGGCGGCGTTGACCTTCGTTGTCCCCAGGCCGCGGCTGTTGTGGGCAGCCCTGCTCGCCGTGGTCTGCGGGTTCTGCGAAGGGCGACTGGGTCACGTCGAAGAGTTTCCGTTCGACACGGCGGCTGAGGCTTGGTTCGTGCTGTTGCTACCCGCGGTTCTGGTGGGCGCGGGATTCGCGTCGCGGATGCCTGGTTGGAGAGCCATGGCAGCCGGATGGCTCGGGATCCCGTGGGGGCTCGCGCTGACGGTAGGCGTGTATTGGGGTCCCTGCTGGAACTGCGGCGAGCCGTACTACATGCAGTGGGCGCTCGGCTTCAGCGTCGCCGGAGTGGTCCTCGCCGTTGTGGGAGCTGCGCTCACCCTGGCCCTTCGAGTCCTGACCCGCCGATTGCGGTCCTGACGAGAAGCCAACCGTGATGATGGCGTGCGGTCCCCGCCTGGTCCCCGATCCTCCTGGCGCGGATCTGGCACGCCCGGCCCCTGTCGGCCTCCTGTATCGGCGCCGGACAGTGGTCAGGCTCGGCCGGCTCAGACGCGACCTTGGAAGTCGCGTCGCGGGTCGAACAGGCTGGTGGGGTGTGGCGTCGAGCCGCTCGTCGCCAGGTCGGCGAGGATCTCGCCGACGACCGGGACGAACTTGAAGCCGTGGCCGGAGAATCCGCATGCCACGGTGACCTGCGGGTGCTCCGGGTGCGTCGCGATCACGAAGTGCTGGTCCGGCGTGTTGGTGTACATGCAGGTCGCCGCCCTCAGCAACCGCCCCGGAAGGGCGGGCAGGACTCCGGCCAGGTGTTCCCGCATGTCCTGGATCTCCTCCGGGTGCACCTGCCGATCGATGGTCTCCGGGGTGCAGACCTGACCGCGCCGGAAGAACGCCACCTTGGCACCGCCGCCGGGCCCGTCAATGGCCGGGAAGCCGTAGATCTGCGTGCCGGCGCCGTCCTCGTGGATATAGATGGGATGCCGCTCGGGTTGGAAGGGGCCCACCCCGGCCTCCGGCTGGAACCAGTACATGACCTGCCGCTCGACGGTGAACGGCACACCGAGGTCGGCGAGGAGTTCCGGAGCCCAGGCCCCGGGGCAGACGACGAGCCGCCCGGCGGTATAGGAACCCTCCTCCGTCGTCACTCGCACTCCGCCGTCGGGCAACGCCTGCCATCGCAGTACCGGCTCGTTGTAGCGGAGGTCGGCGCCGTGCCGCCCCGCCAGCTCGAGGTGAGCGGACACGGTCGCCTCGGGGCGAACGAAGCCCGCTTTGGCCTCGAAGAGCGCCACCTCCTCGTCCTGCGGGCTGAAGGTGGGGAAGCGGCGACGCAGCTCGCTTGCGTCGAGGATCTCGTGCGGCAGGTCCCACTCGCGCGAAGCGCGCAGACTGCCGGCGAAGGTGTGGCTCTCCGGCCGGCCGACAAACACTCCGCCGGTGAGCGAAATGATCTCCCGTTCGGCATCGCGTTCCAGCTTCTCCCACAGCTCGTACGCTCGAAGCAGGAGCGGCACGTAGGACGGATCCTCGAAATACGACTGCCGGGTGATGCGCGAGCCGCCGTGGCTGGACCCGCGGTCGTGCGCCGGCCCGAACTGCTCCAGACCGAGCACGCGCTGCCCCCGCGCGGCCAGGTGGTAGGCGGCGCTGCTACCCATCCCACCAAGCCCCACGACGATGACGTCATGGACCGCCATTTCTACGCCTCCAGCCCGCGTGCCTCATCGACCAGGACGCTACACGCCCGGCACGCGGCTGCCGAACAAGATCCAAACGGCGCCCCCCGCATCGGGAAACGACCGCTGAGTTGGTGAAGCCGCGGGGAATTGATCTGCCGCACATCCTGACCGCGCGGCTTGGCGGACGCCTCATACCACCGCACAGTCCGCGCCGAACCTCTTTGTCCGTACCTTGTTGCGCACCGCGCGCAGGGTGCTACGACTGGCCGAGAGGCGGGAACCGCAGAACCGCAGCTCCTAGTCCGGCGCGGGCTGGTCCTGACGCCTGACCGTCTGGTTACCGCTCCGGGCCTGCGCTAGCGCACTGGACCGGCCGGCAGGACGGGGCGAATCGGTGGCAAGACGTGATGTGACGCATCTTGTGAACAAGGGTGAGGCCACGCATCGAGCGACGTTCCTGGAGCTCTTCTTCGACCTGGTCTTCGTCTTCGCGTTCAACCGGATCACCGCTCGGGCGGTCGGGGAATTCGCCACCGATCCCGGCAAACGGGGCGTGATTCTTAGCGACGTCGGGAAGACTGTCGTCCTGCTGCTTGCGCTCTGGTCCATCTGGCACGTCACGGCCTGGACCACCAGCCGGTACGACCCGCGCAACGAGACGATTCAGCTGGTGGTCATCGTGCGGCTGATAGCCGCAATGGTGATGGGCGTGGCGATAACGGGGGCGTTCAGCGACCGGGGCCTCGCCTTCGCCGCCGCCTACGTGACCGCACAGGTGTTACATCCCCTGGTCCTAGCGATCATGCTTCGCGGTTCGGAGCGTAAGAATCTCAAGCTGCGGATGTTGATCACGTTCAGTATCACCGGGATCTTGTGGATCGTCGGCGCGCTGGTGCCGCCAGGATGGGGTCGGGGTGTCCTTTGGGCGCTTGCCCTGAGCATCGAGTTTGGGTCCGCGCGACTCGGCTGGCCGGTGCCCGGCCTGGGCCGCTCTCCCACCTGGAAGTGGGACCTCTCGGGCGAGCATCTGGCCGACCGCTACCAGTCGTTTTTCCTCATCGCCCTCGGCGAGACGGTGCTGGTGGCCGGCCTGACCTACAGCGGCGAACGCGTCAGTGCCGGCCGGACGATCGCGTTTGCGGCGGCGCTGGCCACCACGGTGCTGTTCTGGCGAATCTACTTTTACCGGGCCGGCCAGATCCTGCCGGAGGCGGTGAGCAAGGCAAAGCAGCCCGCCATATTCGGCCGGTCGACCGCCGACTCACACATGATCATGCTAGCCGGCATCGTGGCGACCTCCATCGGCTACGAACTCACCATCGACCATCCGTACGGGGAGGTGCCGCCGCCGTGGCTCGCGGTGGTTCTCGGCGGACCAGCGCTGTTCATGATCGGGCGGTCGCGCCTGGAGCACGAGGTGTTCGACCGAGTATCGCCCGCCCGGATCGTCGTGCTGGTCGTGTTGGTCGCTCTCTTCCCGGTCTTGATGCCGACGAGACCGCTGGTCGGACTCGTCGCCGCCACCCTGGTGCTCGCCGGGGCTGCGATCGCCGACTGGCGGCGGGCACGAGGGGCGCCCCCCGAGCCGGCAAAGCCAGGCAAATAGGAAGCTGGGTTTCTGACGTGATTGGACTGCCGGACGCGTCTGTCACCGTCGCTACACGTCGTAACTACCTCATGGCGGTCGGCCCGTACCGGGTTCGGGCGGCCCCGGTGCTCAGCGCCCAGTAGCGGTCGCCGAACGACCAGTGCCACCATTCGGTCGGGTAGTTGACCATGCCGGCAGACGACAGCGCCCGGCCCAGGATGCCGCGATTGGTGCGGGCCCGCGGGGAGATGTGGGGTGATCCGGTGAAGCAGGCGTTGGCGCTGTCCACCGGGCTGGCGTTGACGATCGTGCCCAGGTCCAGTTCGATCCCATCGGCCGTGCAGAGCGTGAGGTCGACCGTCCCGCCGGTGCTGTGCGGAGCCACCTCGGGCGGCGAGACGTACTTGCTGGCCTCCACGTGCCGGCGCGCCGAGTCCCACTCCGGGTACCTGCGACGCAGTTCGTCCTGGTAGCTCTCGAAGTAGGTCGTCTGCAGGCTGAGCGGCCGGTACCCCTCGATGACCAGCAGCCGCAGCCCTCCGGGCAGGGTCCGCTGGACGGCGAGCAGACGCTGCACCGTCGCCTCGCGCAGGTGCGCGTACGCGCCGGCCTCGTCGGCCAGCCGGTCGTCCACCCGAAGGTCGGCGACCTGGCGTACGTCGACCAGGGCCTCCCCGTTGTCGCCGAGCGGGATGGCCGAGATTCGCCGATCAGACAGCAGGATCATGACCGGTACCGCCCAGCGGCATCGATGATCGCGCTGGCCACGGCCGTGGCCGCCTGGGTCCGGCCGTGTCGACGGGCGGCGTTGGCCAACTCCTGGCGTCGTTCCGGGTGGTCGAGCAGCACGATGATCTCCTCGTAGAGGCGGTGGGCGGAGGCGTCGGGGCCGGCGAGCATCCGGGAGGCACCGGCGTCGGCGAGGTGCCGGGCGGTCCGCCGCTGTTCGTCGCCGCCGGTGGGGATGAGCGGGATGAAGACGCATGCCTTGCCCAGGGCGGTGAGTTCGGCGACGGTGCCGGCGCCGCTGCGCGCGACCACGATGTCCGCGGCGCTCAGGACGTCGGGCAGCTCGCCGTGGACGTAGTCGACCACCCGGTACCTGCTGCGCAGGTGTTCCGGGAGGGCGGCCGCGACCTGCCGCATCCGGTCGAGGGAGTAGTCGCCGCACTGGTGCAGCACCTGACATTTCGCCAGGAGTCCGGGGAGGATGTCGGCGATCAGGTTGTTGACCTGGACGGCGCCCTGGGCGCCGCCGGTGACGTACACCAGCGGCAGGCGCGGATCCAGGTGGTACGCGGCGAGCGCCCGGTCGCGGTTGCCCGTGAGGATCTCGGGCCGGATCGGGTTGCCGGTGACCACCGCGCGGGTTCTCGCTCGGGCGGGCAGCTGGTCGATGGAAGACTCGTGACTCAGCAGGACTCGATCGGCGAGGCGGGCGAGGATCCGGTTCGCCAGCCCGAGCGTGAGGATCTGCTCGTGCATGACGAGAGGGCGGCGGGTCATCCAGGCGGCGATCCCGATCGGGACGGCGACGTATCCGCCGGTGGAGAAGACCACCTCGGGCCGGGTGCGCACCACGATCATGATGGCCTGGAAGATGCCGAGCGGCACGCGGAAGGCGTCGGCGACGTTGCGGGCCCACTCGTGCAGGTTCGGCGAGCGGCGCAGTTTGCCGGTGGTGATCGCCGTGAAGGGAATGCCCTCCTGCCGGGCGATTCTGGCCTCCAGTCCGTGGGCGACGCCCACCCAGCGGACGTCCGGTGCGGTGCCGGCTGCCGCTAGCCGGTCGCGGAGCGTACGGATCGTGGTCAGCGCCGGGTAGGTGTGCCCGCCGGTTCCCCCGCCCGTGACGATCATGCGGAGACCACGGAGACGTTCCGCGGTGTAGACGGCCATCAGCAGGGGCTCGGGCAGGGGGACGAGGTGTCGCGTCGGTGCAGTGCGCCCTGGATGAGGAGGTCGAGCAGTGCGGAGAAGCCGACGCCGGCCCGCTGCCAGATCTGCGGGTACTGGGAGGCGGCGGTGAATCCGGGGAAAGTGTTGACCTCGTTGATCACCGGCTCCCGGTGGTCTCCGGTCCACCCTGTGCCGTGCTCGGCGTCCGGATCCGGGAGGAAGAAGTCGACGCGGAGCAGCCCACGGCAGCCGAGCGCGTGGAACGCCTGCACGGCCCGGTCCTGCAGTAGTCGGGGGGTGCCGGGGTCGAGCTGGGCCGGAATGTGGAAGACGGCACCGCCGTCGTACTTGGCGTCGTAGTCGAAGAAGGCGGCGTTCGCCACCCGTATCTCCAGCGGCGGCCCGGCCTCGACGCGACCGTCGGGGTGCTGAAGGACGCCGACGTCGATCTCGCGCCCGCGCACGGCGCGTTCGACGAGAACTGTCGCGTCGCTCTCGCGCGCGAGCCGCAGGGCGGCGGGCAGTTGCGCCCATTGTTCGACCTTGGAGACTCCCAGGCTGGAGCCGGCCCGGGCCGGTTTGACGAAGACGGGCAGCCCCAGCCGCTCCTGATCCCGCGACGACAGATCCTCGTCGGGCCGCAGCGTCACCCCGTCGGCCACGCGCAGGCCGTCGGCGGCGAGGAGTTTCTTCGTGACCGGCTTGTCCATTCCCGCGGCGCTGGCGAAGACACCGTTTCCGACAAACGCGACGCCGAGCCACTCCAGCATCGACTGGACGGTGCCGTCCTCACCGTACGGGCCATGCAGCGCCGGGAACACCACGTCCTGACCGCCGAGAGTCCCCAGCGCCTGCGCGAACGTGGCCCGGTCGCCGTTCACCCGCCACTGGCCGTCCCGCTCGATCAGCACCTCAGTCACGTCATACGTGTCACGGTCGAGATGGGCCAGGATGCTCTCCGCCGAGCGCCGGGAGACGTCGTGCTCCCCACTGCGCCCACCGAACAGCACCGCCAAACGAACAGTCATGATGTTTCCGCTTCCCCGTGCAGGTGTACGCGCGCCACTCGCGCGCCGATTCCGGTCAAGACTTCGTGCGGGTTGGTGCCGACCCACTGCGCCCACTCCGCGGCCGTCGGCTCGGCCGGGTCGGGCGAGCCCGGCTCGGCGCCGGGGCCGAAGACGACCACGGGATCGCCGAGCGCCACCGGTAGATCCCCGACATCGACGACGCACTGATCCATGGCGATGCACCCGACGATCGGGCAGCGCCGGCCGGCGAGCCAGACCCACGCGCGGCCCTCGGCGGTGCGCGACAGACCATCGGCGTACCCGAGCGGCAGCAGAGCGAGTGTGGTCGGCCGACCGGTCACGTGATCGGGGCCGTAGGACACGCCGGTCCCGGCGGGCACGCGCTTCAGGTTGATCACCCTTGACCGCAGGATCATGGCGGGTCGCAGGCCGTAGCGGCGGGGACCGGTCGCGCCGAACGGGTCGACGCCGTACATGGCCAGGCCGATCCGGCAGAGATCGAACCGGGTCTGCGGGGCGGCCAGTGCCGCCGCCGAATTGGCCAGATGCACCACTTCAGGGTCAAGCCCAGCATCCCGGGCGATCCGCAGCGCCTCCCGGAACGTTGACAGCTGCCGCGCGATGCTCTGGCATCGAGGCACGTCGGCGTTGGTCAAGTGGGACCACACCCCGCGTACCCGGACGGCGCCCTCCGCCTCGTGCTTGCGAGCCCAGGCGACCAGTTCGGGCCATTCGTCGCCGCCGGCACCGTTGCGTGACAGACCTACGTCCGCCTTGAGCTGGACCGCGGCGGGCACACCGAGCTCCGTGGCCGCGTTGGCGATCGCGCGCAGATGAGTCAGGGTCGACACCGCGATGTCGACGTCCCCGGCGATCAGGCGGGTGAAGTCCTCGTCCGGCCGGTGCAGCCAGCTCAGGACGGGCGCGTCGAGGCCCGCCGATCGCAGCGCCAGCGCCTCCGTCGTCGAGGTCACGCCCAACCAGACCGCGCCGGCCCCCAACGCAGCCCGCGCCACCGGCACCGCGCCGTGCCCGAACGCGTCGGCCTTCACCACGGCCATCAAGCCGGTACGGGCGATCGCCGCGATCGTCCGGATGTTGTGCGTGATCGCCGCAAGATCGACCACGGCCTCGGCCAGCTGGGCACTCTCATTGATCACACCGGTCCCCGCGCGCCGACCGCGCGTACCCAGCGTCACCCGGCAGCCCTGGGGTCGACGGGCGGGGCATCCGGCGGTTCGGCGGCCCCGTGCCCGCCGACAGCGGCTGCCCGGCGCACCGCGAGCGTCTCCCGGATCCGCCGCCGGACCGCCCGCCGCTGTTGCTCGTCTCGGCGGCCTGGGCGTGCTGGTTCGAAGATCATGTCCGGCTCCTGACTGACATGACTGGCACGGTAGGCAGCCGGTGGTGAAGAAACCTTGAAGAAGCCGTGGGCCAGCTGTGCGGATTTCCCGCCCGCCGCTCTCCGGAGCCCGCCCACATCAGTTCTTCACGGGTTTCGGGTTTACTTGACCCCCGCCACCACCAGGCAGATTGGGGAAACATGAGCGCGCGGATCCTGGTCGCCGAGGACGACCCCAAGCAGGCCAACCTGGTACGGGTCTATCTCGAACGCGAGGGGCACAGCGTGCTGCTGGTCGGCGACGGGCGGGCCGCGGTGGACGAGTGCCGGTCCCGCCGGCCGGACCTGGTGGTCCTCGACGTGATGATGCCGGTCGTCGACGGCCTCGACGTGTGCCGGATCCTGCGCGCCGAATCGGAGATTCCGATCCTGCTGCTGACCGCCCGTACCACCGAGGACGACATCCTGCTGGGCCTCGATCTCGGTGCCGACGACTACCTCACCAAGCCGTACAGCCCGCGGGAGCTGGCCGCTCGGGTACGGGCGCTGCTGCGCCGGGCCCGGGTGGTGAGCGCCGACAACCGGGCGGTGCTGCGCGTCGGCGAGCTCGAGGTGGACGCCGGGCGGTTCGAGGTACGCGTCGGCGGCCGGCCGGTCGCCCTGACGGCCAAGGAGTTCGGCATCCTCGAGGTGCTCGCCGGCGCGCCCGGGCGGGCGTTCACCCGGGCGCAGATCATCGACCGGGCCTTCGGATTTGATCATTTCGTGCTCGAACGCACCGTCGACGCGCACGTGATGAACCTCCGCCGCAAGATCGAGGACGACGTTGCCGAACCCCGGTACGTGCAGACCGTCTACGGCCGCGGCTACCGGCTCGCCGAACCGGAGCCGGAACCGGCGGCGACGCCGACGCCCGAGGGCACGCCCGGAGCCAGCCGGTGAGCTTTCGGCTACGGGTGCTCTGGCTGGTCATCCTCGTCGCGGTGAGCGCGACCGCGGCGACCGCGTGGCTGACCCTGCGGCAGGCCTCGCAACAGATCAACGACTCGGCCACCACCGACCGGGCGCAACTCGACCAGGTCGTCGCCCGACTCAAGATGTACGGCAGCCGGCACGGCACCTGGGAGGGCGTGCCCGACCTGGTGCAGGACCTGCGCGCCCAGACCGGTCAGCGGATCCACCTGCTCGCCGACACGGGCGACGTGATCGTGGACACGGACACCCAGGAGAACCGCACCGCCCGGCCGCTCGGCACGATGGTCGGGTTCGTCGACCCGCGGCCGGTATTGAATCTGGCCGCATTGCCAGCGGACCCGGCGGGCCGGGAGAAGGGCGTGGTCGGTGAGATCGTCGCCTACCGCACCGGCGTGCTGTTCGCGGCCTGCCTGACGCGGGCATCCGTTCCCGTTGCCGTTTCACCCGCCAGCACGGGAGTTCCTCGTTTCGAGGCCAACCTGAGCGGGGCCGACGTACGCGATCGCCAGGATCTCGACGAGATCGTCGGCGGCTGTCGCGACGCCGCAGCCCGGCCGGGCCGTGACCCGGCGGCCGACGCCACCCGGGTGCAGGACTGCCGCGCCCTGACGGCGGTGGAACCACTGGATTCCTGCCTGACCCAGGCCTTCACCACCCAGATCAGTGACGTCGCGCCGGTACCCGCCCGGGTCTACCTCGGCGCTCGCGGCGAGCCGGCTTCCGTGTTGACCGCCGGCCCACTGCTCGCCGCGGCAGCGGGCGTTGCGGCGGTCGCGGTCATCGGCACCGTGCTGCTGAGCCGGCGGGTGCTGCGCCCCATCGACACGCTCACCGCGGCCGCTCAGCGGCTCGGCCGGGGCGACCTCACCGGACGGGTTCCGGTGCGGGGCAACGACGAGCTGGCGGAGTTGGCCCGGTCGTTCAACCGGATGGCCGACTCCCTGCAGCGCGGGGAGGAGCGGCAACGCCGGCTGGTCGCCGACGTCGCACATGAACTGCGCACCCCGCTGGCCAACCTGCGCGGCTATCTCGAGGCGCTCTCCGACGGCGTGATCACGCCGGATCAGGATCTCTTCGCGTCACTCCACGAAGAGGCGGTGCTGCAACAGCGCATCGTCGATGACCTGCAGGACCTGGCCCTGGCTGAGGCCGGCAAGCTGGCGTACCACCGGGTCACGGTGGATCTGGCCGAACTCCTGGAGACCTGCGGCACCGCCCACCACGCCCGGGCGGAGTCAGCCGGGGTGTCGTTGCGCGTGGCGGCCGAGCCGGTTGCGGTACACGCCGATCCCGACCGGCTCCGCCAGGTCGTGGGCAACCTCGTCACCAACGCACTACGGGCGACCGCTGCGGGCGGCAGCATCCGGCTGGTCGCGAGCCGCACCGACACGCAGGCGATCGTCCGGGTCGTCGACACCGGCTCGGGGATCGCAGCGGACGCGCTGCCGCATGTGTTCGACCGGTTCTGGCGGGCCGACGCCGCACGGGGCCGCCGTACCGGGGGCAGTGGCCTCGGCCTCGCCATCGCCCGGCAGATCGTCACCGATCACCAGGGCACCATCACGGTCGCGAGTGAGGTCGGCGCCGGGACGACATTCACCATCGCGCTTCCCCGCGTCGACTAGCTTGATCTTCAACCGGTGCGGCGCGGCCGGGGATTGGCCGATTTCTTCTTTCTGGAAGTCGTCTTCCGGCTTGAGCCGAACCGCAACCGACGGGAGATGGCGGCCGTTCGGCCGCCGAGCCGGCGAGGACGTGGGCCACGTGGTGATGGCCAGGTTGCTACCTGGCCTCGGTGGACATCACGGTGACGGCTCTGCCCGCACGAGGACTGTCTGACCGCCGCTCTGCCCGGTCAGCGTAGCCCGGCGAAGAGATCGTCCTCCGGCGTCGGCGCACCGGTGGTGTCGCGGACCCGGACGAAGGTCTCCACGCCCATGAGCTCGGTGAACCGATCCTGGCCGAGTTGCAGGAAGAAGATGTTCTCGGCCTGGCTGGCGTGCGCGGCCAAGGATTCGAACTTCTGCCCGGCGACGGCGCTCGTGTCCACCCACGTGGTGATTTCGTCGTCCGGCAGACCAAGCTCCGGCATCTCCTCGGACGGCCCGTCCGGCTCGGGAAACTCGACGCCGATCTCCTTCATCACGCGGCCGAACTCCTCGAACGCGCTACGCGGCACGGTGGTCCAGTACACCTTCGCGGGGATGTCCGTCCGCTCGACGGCGGCCATCGTGACGCGGTGGGCCTGGATGTGATCCGGGTGGCCGTAGAAGCCGTTCTCGTCATAGGTGACGACGACGTCGGGCCGGTAGCGCCGGATCAACTCGGCCAGCCGGTCGGCCGCCTCCCCCACCGGGATGTTCCAGAATGCGCCGGGCGCGTCGTTGGTCGCCCAACCCATCATTCCGGAGTCGGCATAGCCGAGCGTCTCCAGGTGCGTGACCTTCAACGCCTCGCAACTGGCCGTCAACTCGGCCTGGCGCATTGCCACCACCGCCTCCGGGTCGTGGCCGGGGTCGCCCGGCTTGACCCCACCAGGCCCGTCGCCGCACCCCCCGTCCGTGCAGGTCACGAGCACCGTCGTGATTCCCTCCGCCGCGTACCGGGCGAGGATGCCGCCGGTGCTCGTCGCCTCGTCGTCGGGGTGGGCGTGCACCGCCATCAGGGTCAGGGATCGCTCAGCCACCCCACCACCATACGAGGGAGGTCCGACGCACTGGCATCTGCTGCGGGACGACCAGTCGGACGAGCGGCCAGGCCTGTTGTGCCGCGAACGCATCCACGGGGTTGGAGCGGCGGGAGCATGTCGGGTCAGCGTTTGGGGCGGAGAGAATCCACTCGCGTGACGGACTGGTCGATGCGGTCCTCGCTGATGCGCCCGGTCCGGACGAGACCCATTATCGTGTCGACTGTCTCGTCGACGACTCGCGGGTTGTACACCTGCTGGTTGGCGAAGACGAGCAGGTCGAGGCCGGCCTGCAACGCCAGGGCGACGGCCGCGGCGGCGCCGTACCGGTCGGTGATCGCGACCGCCTGCATGTCGTCGCTGACCACCGGCCCGCGCCAGCCGAGCCGGCCGCGGAGCAGATCGGTCACGGTCGCGGTCGACAGGGACGCCGGATACGCCGGGTCCAACTGCCTGTTGAGTACGTGGGCGGCCATGACCGAGTCGGCGACGCCGGCCTGGATCAGCCGCTGAAACGGTTCGAGTTCCCTTTCCTGCCAGGTGTCGCTGACGTCGACGACCTCGAAGTCGGTGTTGCCGGCGGCGCTACCCAATCCGGGAAAGTGCTTCAGGACTGTTTTCACGCCAGCCGCGCGATGGGCCTGGATCTCCTCGGTAGCGTTGCTGACCACGACGTCCGGGTCGGCGGAGAAGCTGCGGCCGAGCTTGCCGATCGCCCTGCTGTCGGGGTTGACGTTCAGGTCGACGACCGGGGCGTAGTTCAGGTTGGCCCCGATCCGCGCCAGACTGGCGACCAGTCCCCGCGCCCAGTCGCGGGTGGCTGCCGAGGAATCCTCCGCGCCGATCTCGGCCTCCGACCTGGTGGCCGGGAAGCCGTTGCTCCGGTTGAGGCGGGAGGTACGGCCGCCTTCCTGATCGATGGAGACGATGAGCCGGCCGGGCGAGGCATCTTTCAAACTCTTCACCAGACGCGTGACCTGCTCGGGCGAGCGGATGTTACGCACCGACTTGGTCTCCAGGTCCTGATCAAAGAGGATGACCCCGCCCAAGCCGCCTCTGACCGCCTTCACGATCCAGTCACGGTCGCTCACCCGGTCACCGCGAAAGCCGACCACGAGCAGACTGGCGATCTTTCGCCGCAGCGCAGCTTCGCCCCCGCGCGCTGCGGTACGAGAGGGCCGCGCGGTGGTGGTCGGCCGTGGCGTGGCCGGCGTGGCACCCGGCGACTGCGACTCGCAGCCGGCCACGGTCGCCAGCGCGGCTGAGCCGATTCCGGCGAGCAGCAGCCGGCGGGGCAGGTGCACGCTGTCCACCCCCGGCACGCTACAGCCCACCCCCACCCCATCCCCGCTCACCAACGAGACGTCATCCACCGGTGGGACGGCCCCGGCGATGCTGGCCATGAGGCATCGCATGCCGCCGCTGCGGCTGCGGCGCGGTCACCACCGCGCAGGCACCATTCGTTCGGGCCGTCACCGCATCCGACCGGCCGGAGGGCAGGTCGACGTCCGCCACGTTACGACCCAACGGTGCGTCCCGGGATCGCTGCCGGCGATCCCGGGACGGTCCGTCAGACACCGGCGGGCTCGCGCTCCTCGGCCGGCGTGTTGCCCGGTAGCAACCTCGCCAGCGACGGTCCGGCCACCAACAGGACGGCCAGGGCGAGCACGACGAGCGCGATCGGGTGGGAGAGGACGATCAGCAGGTCACCGTCACCCAGGGCCGACGTCTGGGTGAGCGCCTTCTCGAAGAGGGGTCCGATGACCAGGCCGAGGACAAGGGGAGCCACCGGCAGGTCGTAGAGCTTCATGAAGTATCCGGCGACGCCCGAGACGAAGACGATCCAGACACTGAACATGTTGTTGTCGATCGAGTACGCCCCGACGAAGCTCGTGAACAGGATGATCGGGTACAGGTACGCGTACGGGATCCGCAACATCTGGGCGAATATCGGGGCCATCGGCAGGTTGAGCACCAGGAGCATCACGTTGCCGATGAAGAACGAGACCAGCAGCCCCCACACCAGCGTCGGCTGGTTCTGGAAGAGGAGCGGGCCCGGCTGCAAACCGTAGATGGTGAATGCGCCCAGCAGGACGGCGGTCGTGCCGCCGCCCGGGATGCCGAGCGTGAGAGTCGGCACGAAGTTGGCGTTGGCCGCCGCGTTGTTGGCGCTCTCCGGCGATGCCACCCCTTCGATGGCCCCTTGACCGAGCTGGCCCTTGTTCCTGGAGACCCGCTTCTCTACGCCGTAGGCGATGAAGGAGGCGAGGGTCGAACCGGCGCCGGGCAGGCAGCCGAGGAGGAATCCCAGGACGCTGCCGCGACCGATCGGACCCACGCTGCGCCGAAGTTCGTTTCTGGTGATGAGCAGGTCCCGGAAGCGGGTCCGGATCGGCGCCGCCGCGCCGATCCTGATCTGGTACATCACCTCGCCGACGGCGAACAGCCCGATCATGACCTCGACGAACGGCACACCGCTGAGCAGGTTGACGCTGTCGAACGTGAACCGTGACGTGCCCGTCCCGGCGTCCAGCCCGACGGTCGCCAGCAGCAGGCCGGCCGCGGCCATCGCGAACCCGCGGATCCGCGAATCCCCCGAGAAGCTGACGATGGTGGCCAGGCCCAGGATCATGATCGCCAGGTTCTCGACGGGACCGAACTTCAGCGCGAAGTCGGCGAATGGCGGCGCGACCACCATCAGGAGGACCAGCGAGAAGATGGCGGCCACGAAGGAGCCGATGGCGGCGATGGACAGAGCCGCGCCGGCCCTCCCCCGCCTCGCCATCTGGTAGCCGTCAAGCGTCGTCACGACGCTCGATGCCTCACCTGGAGTGGAGATCAGCACCGACGTGATGGTTCCGCCGTACTGCGCGCCGTAGTAGATCCCGGCGAGCATGATGAGCGCGGTCACGGGCTCGAAGTCCAGGGTCAGTGGCAGGAGCACCGCCACGCCGGTGGTCGACCCCAACCCCGGCAACAACCCGATCACGGTGCCCGCGAGAACGCCGACGAAGCACCAGAGCAGGTTCTGGGGCGTCAGCGCGGTCTGGAACCCGAGAATGACGTTGTCGATCACCGCTCAGCCTTCCGTTCCGACTCCGAGCAGCCCTCCGGGAAGGGGGACGTGGAGGAACAGCCCGAACACGCCGTAGATCAGCCCGGTGGCGACGGCCGCGATCACCGCGGACTTCAGCAGCGGCTGCCGTTCGACCCAGGTGGAGATCACGAAGACAAGGCCGCCGAACGCGACCAGAAAGCCGACCACCTGCACGAGTAGGATCGCGCCGAGGGTCAGTCCGAAGACCTTCCAGAGGTTGCGGATCCGCTCCCGCCTGGTGCGCCCGCTGATGTCGACGTCGTCGTCCGCACCGCTCTCCGTCAGGTCGGTGCCGCCGGCAGCGTGCGGCCCGGCCCCGGCAGCAGCCCCGCCCGGACGGTGGCTCGGCTGGCCGTGCCCCGACCGGAGGGCGACCCAGCCGCAGAGGACCGCGGTCAGCCCGCCGGCGAGAACCGGCAGGAAGCCGGGACCCACTCGACCGCCGTCGACGAACACGCCGTAATGGATGCCTCCTGCCGCGGCAGCGAGGCCGACCACGGCGAGCACGGCATACGCCGTCGCCTCGCCGTTGCTGCGGATGCGAGTCAGCGTGCTCACTTGCCCTGGGCCTTCTTGAGCATGTCGTTGTTCTCCTTGAGGTACGCCGTGAAGTCGTCACCGAACAGCGCATTCGGCTGCAGGTAGTTGCTGGCGATGTACTGCTTCGCCTTGTCGGACTCGATGAACTTCCTGCTCGCGTCGATCCAGAACGTCCTGGCTCCGTCGCTGATCCCGCCCGGCGCGATCAGGCCACGGAACTGGGCGAACGCGACGTCGATCCCCTGCTCCTTCGCGGTCGGGATGTCCTTCAGCTCGGGGTACTCGTACCGCTTCTCGGAGAACGCGCAGAGCGCCTTGAGTTTCCCGGCCTTGAGCTGCTCGACGACCTCACCGGGGTTGAGCGACGCGACCTGGATCTGGTTGCCCAGCAGCGCCGCGAGCAGTTCGTCGCCCGACTCGAACGGGACCCGGTCGAACTTCGCGCCGGTGGCCTGCTCGGTCAGCGTGAAAACCACGTTGTCCAGGCCGGTCACACCGGAGATGCCCGCGACGACGCGTCCGGACTTGCTGGCGTTCACGAGGTCCGCGCACGTCGCCCACGGCGAGCTCGCTGGTACGACGGCGAGGGTGAAATCGTCACCGACCTTCATGATCGGGGTGAACCTGGTGTAGTCGAAGCCCACCTTCGTGTTGAGCGGGAGGGCCAGCAGCGCCGTCTCGCTCGGCAGGAGGTAGTTCGGGTCACCCGTCTTGCTCAGGAAGTAGGAGTAGCCGACGGCGCCCGAGCCGCCAACGCGGTTCTCCGTGTTGATCCGGAGGCCGGGGACCACGGCCTCCAGGCCGGCCGCGATCGAGCGGCCGGACATGTCGCTGCCGCCACCCGCCCCGTACGGAACGACCATGGTGACGTTGCCCTTGGGCTTGAAAGCCTCTCCGTGGCCTCCGGCGGACTTCTGGCCCTTGGCTTCACCGCATGCCGTCAGGATGAGAACCGACGCGGCCACGACCGCGGTGAGCAACAAGCTGTTGCGCTTCATGGCGACCCTTTCGTTGGTGGTAGTGGTTAAGCTCGGTGTTGAGGTAGATGGGTGCGGTCGTGACCATTTCCCGCGCGGGTCAGCGCGGGACGTTCGTCGCGGACACCTCGCCGGCCTCCTGGGCCACGTCCGTCGCGGTGCGCAGCAGAAACAGGTATCCGTCGACGTTCCAGGCACTGCGCCCGACGAAAAGCCCGGTGACGCCGCGGATGTGCAGCAGGTCTCTCGCGTTCGCGGTGGTGACGGAACCGCCGTACAGAAGACCGCACGCCACGCCGCCGTACTCCACGTCGAGGACCTCGGTGATCTCGGCGACCTCGTCGACTGTGGGCTCCCGACCCCTCTCCCCGATCGCCCAGACGGGTTCGTAGGCGAGCAGCACGCGCGATCCGGCGGGTACCTGATGAAGAGCGGCAGCCACCTGCGAGAGCACGTGCTGTCTCGCACCACCGGCCGCCCGCACCTCGGCGGACTCTCCCACGCAGACCAGCGCTGTCAGGCCGTGGCGAAGAGTCGCCCACACCTTTCGGTTGACGGTCCGATCGGTCTCGCCGAAGTGCTCGCGCCGCTCCGAGTGCCCGATCTCGACGAGCGTCGCCCCCGCGTCGGCGACCTGCGGCACCGACACCTCGCCGGTCCAGGCTCCGGCGTCCTCCCAATGGGCGTTCTGGGCGCCGACAACGACGGGAGAATCCGGCCCCAAGGCGTCGCGTACCACGGATATCGCGGTCGCCGGGGGGACGACGAACGGCTGCACACCGGGCCAGCCGCCGCCGGCCGCCTCGTCCCTGAGCCGGGTGGCGAACGACACGGCCTCGGCCCGGGTTTTGTTCATCTTCCAGCTGGTGCCGACCCACAGGACCACGGTCAGTCACCCTCGTACGAGCAGATCGCCGCGACCTTGGCCGCGGAGGAAGAGTCGGGGTCGAAGGAGTAGGTGAGCCACTCCCTGGCGAGGCGGCGGGCCAGCTCAAGCCCGATGACGCGCTGGCCGAAGGTGAGCACCTGGGCGTTGTTGGACAGGATGGCTCGTTCGACGGAGAACGAGTCGTGAGCCGTGACGGCCCGTATTCCGGGCACCTTGTTCGCGGCGATGGCCACGCCCAGTCCGGTGCCGCACACGAGCAGGGCGCGGTCGGCCGTCCCCTCGGCGATCAGTCGCGCGGCGGCGACCGCTATGTGCGGGTAGGCGACGTCCTCGCCCGAGGCGACGCCGACATCGATGACCTCGCGCGCCCTCGGGTTGTCGGCCAGGTCGGCCTTGAGTGCCTCCTTGTAGCTGAAGCCGGCGCTGTCGGCGCCGACGACGATCCGAAGAGTCATGGCTGCTCCCGGGGCTGGTCGGTGGCGAAGTGAACAGCAAGAGCGCTGACGATCAGGGCGAAGGAAACCGCGCCCGCGTCGGGCGTGCCGATGCTGCCGTGGCCGTGGGTGCGCGCGCGGCCGAGACGCGCGGGTATGTGCGCGGTTGCCTCTGCCGCCTGCGTCGCCGCGTGCGCGGCGGCCGACCACGCGGCATCCAGTGGCGTTCCCGCTTCGGTCCTGGCCTCGAGCACCCGCGCGAACGGCACGGCGGCGTCGACCAGCGTCTTGTCACCGGGCTCGGCGCCGCCCAGTCGCATGACGGTCGCGACGGCCGCGCCGGTCGCCCGGACGATGTCATCAGGGGTCGGCACATTCTCGTCGTCCAAAGTTCCGGCGGCGGCGGTGAGTGCCGCACCCCACAGGGCGCCCGAGGTGCCGCCGGCCCGTTCGGACCAGGCCTCGGCCGCTTGTATCAGCAGTCCCCGGACACCCGCCCGCTCATCGGCCGCCATCTCGGCCGCCTCCATGGCGGCCGCGGTGCCGCGCGCCATTCCGATGCCATGGTCTCCGTCACCGGCGACCGCGTCGATCTCACCGAGGCGAGCCTCGTGCTGGAGCACGACGTCCCGAACATGGGCCAGTCCCCGCGCGACGCGGGCGGCGCAGGCCTGCGAGGCGGGCGACCCTGGCTCGATGCGCCGCGGAGGGCCGGCGGCCGCGAGTACGCGGCGGGGCTGTTCGTCGACAGGGCCGCGGTGGAAGGCGGGGGCGTCCGCCGGCGCGACCCAGTACTTTTCGAGGTCGTCGTCCAGAAAGGTTACGGTCAGTGAGAGGCCGGACATGTTCAGGCTGGTGACCTGCTCTCCGACCGTCGGCCTGACGATGGTCAGGCCGGCCTTCCCGAGTTGATGGGCGACTCGACGGTAGACGACGAAGAGTTCCTCGTATTTGACCGAGCCGAGGCCGTTGACCAGGACCGCCACGCGGCCGCTCGACCGGCTGGCCCCGGCCCCGGCCCCGTCGAGGACCTCGCCAACCAGCAGGTCCGCCAGCTCGTCGGCGCCGAGAAGCCGCTGCTTGCCGATTCCGGGCTCGCCGTGGATACCCAGCCCGATCGCCATGTGCCCCGATTCGACGGTGAACAGGGGGTGTCCCGCGCCGGGAAGCGTGCAGCCGTCAAAGGCGACGCCGAAGGAGAAGGTGGCCTCGTTGGCGCGGCGGCCGATCGCCTCCACCGCATTCAGGTCCAGGCCGTCTTCGGCGGCACCACAAGCGATCTTGAAGACGATCATGTTGCCCGCGACGCCGCGGCGTTGATCACGTTTCTGCGGCGGGGCGGAGACGATGTCATCCGTCACGGCGAGCGTGCGGACGTCGATGCCCTCGGCGCGCAGCCGTTCCGCGGCCTGACCGAAGTGCAGGACGTCGCCGGCGTAGTTCCCGAAGCCGAGGATCATGCCACCGCCGGCGTCGGCGACGCGGGCGACCGAGTACACCTGGCTCGCGGACGGCGATGCGAAGATGTTGCCGCAGACGGCACCGTGCGCGAAGCCCGGGCCGACCCAACCGGCGAAGGCCGGGTAGTGGCCCGACCCACCCCCCAGCACCACCGCGACCCTGCCGGCCGGGGTGGCCGATGCGCGGACCACCCCGCCAGGCACCGGGATGACGTGCTCGCGGTGCGCGGCCGCGAATCCTTCGAGGGCCTCCCCGGCGAAGTCCGGGGCCACGTTGACCAGGCGGGTCATCGCCGGGCTCCGAGCTTCGCCCGGAAGACGCCGCGCAGGTAGTCACGGTTGCGGGCCGACACGCTCAGCCCGTCACCGCCGTAGTGCTCCACGCTGATGGGGCCCTGGAAGCCCGCGTCGAGGGCGATCTCGATCGCGCGCCGGTAGCTGATCAGCCCGGACTCCGCGGGGGCGGGGACCGTGAAGTAGGCGCCGGTCGCCGGGTCATGGTCGCGGTAGTAGTTCTTGACGTGCCAGTAGTTGGCGTACGGGAGGGTCTTCAGGTGCATCTGCTCCCAGTCGTCGATGGGCCGGTGCAGCCGGATGAGGTTGCCGATGTCGGGGTTCAGGCCGACGTTCGGCAGGTCGATGGCCTTGACGAGCGCGACGGCGTCCTCCGCCGTGCCCAATAGGGTGTCCTCGTACATCTCGAGCGAAAGCTGGATACCGAGGCTTGCCGCATGCCGCCCGATGCGCGAGAAGCGCGCGACGGCAAGGTCGAAACTGGCCTCGTCCCGCTGCTGGTCGACGGCCCCGGGTTGGGTCCAGAACCACTCCGCGGCAAGCTGCTGCGCGGTCAGCGGCCGGTGCAGGCCCAGACTGACCACTCCGGTGCCGATGGCCGCCGCGGCCTCGACCGTACGCAGCGCGTAGTCGACATTGGCCTTGCCGTGCTCCGGGTCGAGGAGGCTGCGCCGGATGACCGAGATCGCGGTCACCCCTAGGTCCGCGTCCTTGAGCGTGCGGACCAGGTCCTCGCGCTGGCCATCCGTGAGGTCTCCCGGACGCAGCCAGGTGTCGGTGAGATCTACGTGATCGAACCCGCAGGCGGTGACCTCGCCGAAGACCCTGGCCCATTCGGCGGGGCCGGCGTCCTCGACGGGGATGCCCTCGCGAGTGCGTGCCGGGAACTGGATCAGGGCAGCGCCGATGGGCCACTGCTCTGCCGTCCAAACCATGCCTGTCTCCGATCGACGTTGCCATGTCATTGCCGGGCGGTTGCCTCATCGTTGCCCATAGATCCTGTAGGATCCATGACTATGCGGGCCATGTCCAGAGGTGCGGACGGTAGGATCTCAACCACCATGACAACGTCGATGACTTCCGATGGCGCCCCACTCGAGCCCGACCTCGGTCGGCCGGTCGAGCGACGCGCCCTGCGGGATGGCGTGTATGACGCGATCCTGGAACTTCTCCTCGCAGGCAGGGTCAAACCGGGCGCATCCCTGAGCATCGACGCCCTCGCCCGGCAGCTCGGCGTCTCCCCTACCCCGGTGCGGGAGGCGATGGTGCAGCTCGAGCACACGGGCCTGGTAACCCGGGCCGCGCTGAAGGGTTACCGGGTGGCCCCGCCGCTGTCGGCCGAGCGCATGTCCGAACTCGTCGACGCGCGCACCATCCTCGAGGTCGCCGCCGTGCACGGCGCCGTACCGATGTCGGACGCGGCGCTGCTGGAGCTGAAGGCCGCGCATTCGGACCACGTGCTCGCGGGCGACTACGTCAAGCGCATGCGGGCGAGAAACGACGAGCCGAGCTGGTCGGCCGTCCACCGGTACTACACCGCGGACTGGGCGTTCCACCGCGTGATCCTCAGCCACTGCGGAAACCAGTACCTGCTGCAGCTGGCCGAGTTCCTCTCGCCTCAGGTGCATCGACTGCGGCAGTTGCTCGGTCACGGCCTCACCGACGTGGACCAGGCTTTGGCCGAGCACGGCGACATCCTCGACGCGATCGCCTCCGGCGACAACGAGCGCGCCGAGAACGCCATGCGGACGCACCTGCTGGCCGTGCGCGCCCGCTCGCTCGCCGAGAGCTGACCCGTAGCGGCCGGGAGCCGCGAAAGCTCCTTGACTCGACGAGTTGCCGAGTAGATCCTATAGGAAACAGGGCCCGGGGCGGTGCGCGTACCGGATCTCCCGGCCGGAACGCCCAAGAGAGGAAGCAGATGCGCAAGACCGTCTCCGAGGCCCCGCCGCGGGTCGCGCTCACGATGGGCGATCCGGCCGGCATCGGCCCCGAGCTCACCGTTCGGCTCCTGGCCACGCCCGAGAACCTGCACAAGGCCGAGGTGTACGTCCTGACCGACGCAGCCGAACTCAAGGCGGTCGCCGCCGAGGTCGGCGTCGAGGTGCCGCTGACCGACGCGCCGACTCCCGGTCACGCCGTCCTTGTCGGCAGCGATCTGTCCGGGCGTCCAGTGGAGCGCAGGACTGTCAGCAAGGCGGCGGGCGAACGGGTGATGGCCGACCTGCTCAAGGCACTTAACCTCTACCGGTCCGGCATGGTGGACGCGATCATGTTCACGCCGCTGAACAAGGGCTCGCTGCATCTGGCCGGAATGCACGAGGAGGACGAGCTCCGCTGGTTCGCCAAGAACCTCGGCTTCGAGGGCACCACCTCCGAGTTGAACTTCATACCCGGACTTGTCACCTCCCGGGTGACCTCGCACATCCCGCTGAAGGACGTCGCCGCGCGGATCAACGCCGACTCGGTCCTCGCGGCCATCCGCCTCCTCGACGACGTGCTCAAGGCGTCTGGGATCGCGGCACCCCGCCTCGCTGTCTGCGCGCTCAACCCGCACGCCGGCGAGAACGGCCAGTTCGGCCGCGAGGAGATCGAGCACATCGCGCCCGGGGTGGCGGCGGCCCGGGCTCAGGGAATGGACGCGACCGGCCCCTATCCGTGCGACACCGTCTTCATCAAGGCCAGGAACGGTGACTTCGACGGCGTAATCACGATGTATCACGACCAGGGCCAGATCGCGATGAAGCTCATGGGCTTCGATCGGGGTGTGACCGTGCAGGGGGGCCTTCCCGTCCCGATCGCGACCCCGGCGCACGGCACCGCGTTCGAGATCGTCGGCAAGGGCGTCGCCAACCTCGGTCCCAGCCAGCACGCCTACGACCTGGCCGTCGCTCTTGGACGGCGCAACCGGCAGAACCGCCGATAGCGGGGCCGTACCGTCGACCGCCGTCGGCCAGCCCTCGGGATGTCGTACCGCGGCGGTCTCGGCACCGCGAACCGGCTCGCCGTCTCGGTCTCTGGGCCGGCGCCACGCATGATCCCCGGCGTGGTCGATCGGGCGGTGCCGCTGGTGCGGCAGGCGGCCGAGGACCTGGCCGGCCAACTCAGCTCCCCCGGGTCACCGGAGCGGATCGGGTCGCCGGCTGACCGCCCGGTAGGTCGTCAGAGCAGGGACGTCGCCACGGCGTGTGCCCGGGCCCGGTCGGCGTACCCCTCGGCGTTGCGCACGATGCTCGCCCGTTCCTCGGCGGAGAGGTCACGCCGCACCCGGGCGGGCATGCCGGCGACGAGCGAGCCGGGCGGAACCACCGTCCCTTCCAGCACCACCGCACCAGCGGCGACCAGCGACCCGGCGCCGATCCGCGCACCGTTGAGCACGATGGCTCCCATGCCGATCAGGACGTCGTCCTCGACCGTGCAGCCGTGCAGCACGGCGCGGTGCCCGGCGGAGACGCCGGTGCCGACGACCGTGGAAAAGCCCGGATCGGTATGCACGACGCAACCGTCCTGGATGTTGCTGCCGGCGCCGATCGTGATCCCCTCGGTGTCGCCGCGCAGCACGCAGCCGTACCAGACGCTGGCACGGGGCGCCAGCCGCACGGCGCCGACGATGGTGGCGCCCGGCGCCACCCAGGCGTCGGAATCGATGTCCGGCGTGCGGTCGCCGAAGTCGACGACCAGCGCTCGGGTGCTCACGATCGGGGCGCCTCCAGTTCTGCCATGGTGTCGGAGCGGGTGCGTCCGAGCCGCGCCAGCCAAGCCTCCGCCTCAGGGGAGCGGCCACCGACCGAGTCGCCGAGGTCGAGGACGAAGGTGTGCTGCCCGTGGTCGGCGAGCAGGCGGAGGACCTCCTGCGGGTCCCCGTGTTCCAGGGTCTCCAGGATCGCGCGGTGCCGTTCGACGTTTCCCCACAGTCCCTCGCCCGCCACCCGGGCCCGCTGGTTCATGCCCATGCAGAGGCGCATCTGCAACGACAGGGAGCGATAGGAATCCTCGAGCCTGCGGTGCCCGGCCAACCCCACCACGGCCAGGTGGAAGTCGAACGCGCGATCGGTCACCGTCGCGGCGTCGCCGGCCCGGGCGGCCTCCTCCAGCTCGCGCAACGCCGCCCGGCAGCGCTCGAGGCGGTCCGGCGACCGCACGGGCACGCCCAGCTCGACCGCCATCCGCTCGAGCCGGTCGCGCAGGGTGAAGATCTCGTACACATCGTGCAGGGTGATCGGAACGACGATCACCCCGCGCCGGGGCTGCTGCACCAGCAGACCCTCCTGCTCCAGCACCCGCAACGCCTCGCGCAACGGCGGGCGGGAGATGCCGAGCTGCTGGGTCAGCTGGTTCTCGACCACGCGGTCGCCGGGCCGCAACTCGCCGGCGAGGATCATCCTCCGGACGGCGTCCGCGGCGAGCAGCGACAGGCTCGGCGGAGGCGTGATCCGGCGCGGCGCGTCGTCCGGGCTCGTCGCGCTCGTCCTCTCCGGCATGGCGTACTCCTCGTCGCGTCGCGGAACATTGTCTTCTGTAGACAAGAGGCGACTCTACCGGTAACTTTCGGATCCGAACAGCCACTGCTCCCTCCCGACCAGGCATCCGCGCCGACCGGAGGTGGATGGATGACCGCCCAACGCACCCCGCCGCTGACCGGAGTGACCGTGCTGGAACTCGGGTCGTTCATGGCGGCACCCTTTGCCGCCATGCAATTCGCCGACCTCGGCGCTGAGGTCATCAAGGTCGAGCACCCGGCCGGCGGGGATCCCGTCCGCCAGACCGGTCCGTTCCTCGGCACGGAGAGCTCGCCCTTCGTCCGCATCAACCGACACAAGCGCTCGGTCGCCCTCGACCTGAAGTCGCCGGATACGCGTCCGGCGTTCCTCCGGTTGGTCGAGCGGGCCGACGTGCTGATCGAGAACCTCCGTCCCGGCGCCATGCGCCGGCTCGGCCTCGGCTACCCGGAGCTGCGGGAGATCAACCCTCGCCTGGTGTACGCCTCGGCGTCGGGCTGGGGGCAGGACGGGCCGCTGGCGAACCTGCCGGGGCTGGACATCATGGCACAGGCGCGCAGCGGTCTGATGAGCATCACCGGCCATCCCGGCGGTCCACCGGCGAAGGTCGGCGTACCGATCTGCGACCTGGTCTGCGGCCTCTACCTCGCCCTCGCGGTCACCGCCGCGCTGCGGGAACGGGACCGCTCCGGCACGGGGCAGTACATCGACGTCTCCCTGTTCGAGGCCGGCGCTTCCTTCGCCGTCTGGGAGGCGGGGAAGTACTTCGCGACCGGTGAGGTGGGCGGCCCGCTGGGCTCCGCGCACCAGAGCAACGCCCCCTACCAGGCGGTGCACAGCAGCGACGGCTACGTGACCGTCGGGGCCATCACCCCACGCAACTGGCAGGCCTTCTGCCATACCCTCGGGCTGACCCGCCTGCTCGAGGACCCCCGCTACGCCGACGCGTTCTCCCGGCTGCAGAACCGTGCGGAGTTGATCGAGACCATCGAGGCGGTGACGAGCACGCTGAGCACCGCGGAGATCGTCGAGCGGCTCAACCGGGCCGGGGTGCCGTGCGCACCGATCGCCGACTACGCCGAGGTGTTCACCGACGAGCACCTCACCGCCCGCGGCTTCTTCTGGGACGCCCCGCACCCGACCCTCGGGCCGGTACGCCAACTCGGCTCGCCGATGCGGCTGTCCGAGACCCCGCTGCGGCGCGCCCACGCCGGACCCGTCCTCGGCGCCGACACCCGACAGGTGCTGCTGGCCGCCGGTTGCAGCGCGGCGGAGATCGATCACCTCGTCGCCTCCGGCGCCGCCCTGACCGAGGACGTCGGCGACCCGACCAGCCCCGCCGTGACCACGACGCCCGGGAGGTAGCCCGTGTCCTCGTCGCCCGGATCCCACGCCGAACTCCTCGTGCAACGGCAGGGCCCCGCCCTCACCGTGACCTTCAACCGTCCGCGCCAGCGCAACGCCATGACCTGGGCCATGTACGACGGCCTGTACCAGGCCTGCGAACGCGCCGACGCGGACGACGACGTGCGGGTGCTTGTCCTGCGCGGTGCCGGCGACGAGGCCTTCGTCGCCGGCACCGACATCGGACAGTTCGTCGACTTCACCGGCGGAGACGACGGGGTCGAGTACGAGAAGAAGATCACGCGGGTGCTGGACCGGCTCGAGAACGTCAACGTGCCGACGGTGGCGGCCATCCGCGGATACTGCGTCGGCGCGGGCCTGGCGATCGCCTCCGTGTGTGACCTGCGACTGGCGACACCCGACGCGCGATTCGGCATCCCCATCGCCCGGACCCTGGGCAACTGCCTGTCGATGCCCACCTATGCGCTGCTGCTGCACCACCTCGGACCGGCTCGTACCTTGGATCTGCTGCTCAACGCGACGTTCTACTCCGGCGAGGAAGCGCACGCCGCCGGTTTCGTGGCCGAATCCACCGACGAGATCGACGAGGCCGTCACCCAGACCGTCGACCGCCTGGCTGGGCACGCCCCACTCACCATGTGGGCGACCAAGGAGGCGATCCGACGGCTGCGCCGGGGCCGCGTCGACGGCGACGACATCGTCGCCCGGGTGTACGGCAGCGCCGACTTCCGCGCCGCCGTTGATGCCTTCACCACCAAGCAGACGACGACGTGGACCGGACGGTGACCGCGATGCGACCAGGAAGCGAAGAAGTACTGCTGCCGGCCCTGTCCGGGGCGTTCGGCGACGACGCCGAGGCGATCCGGGTCGGGGACCAGCGGGCATCCCGGGAGGCGGTGCTCGCCGCCGCCACTGCCCTGGCCGACCGCATAGCCGGCAGCGGCGCGGTCGCGGTGTGGGCCACCGCCAGCATGGAAACCGTGGTGGCCGTCGTGGCCGGTCTGCTCGCCGGTGTCCCCGTCGTACCGGTGCCACCGGACTCCGGACCCACCGAGCGGGACTACGTGCTGCGTGACTCCGCCGCCACGCTGGTGCTCGTCCCCCCGACCAGTGCCGGCACCGCACCCCTGGCCGACGTGCCGGTCCCCGTCGCCACCGTCGACCTGACCGCCCGCTCGTCCAGCAGCCATCCGGAGCCCGCGCCGAAGAGCCCCGCGCTGATCCTCTACACCTCCGGTACCACGGGCGCACCGAAGGGAGCGCTGATCCCCCGGCAGGCGATCGCCGCCGACCTGGACGCCCTCGCCGACGCCTGGTCGTGGACGCCCGACGACCTGCTGGTGCACGGCCTCCCCCTGTTCCACGTGCACGGCCTCGTACTCGGCGTGCTGGGCGCACTCCGGGTCGGATCGCGGCTGGCCCACACCGGCCGACCCAAGCCCGACGCGTACGCCGCCGCCCGCGGCAGCCTGTACTTCGGCGTGCCGACCGTGTGGTCACGGGTCTGCGCCGATCCGTCCTCGGCGCGAGCCCTGTCGTCGGCCCGGCTGCTGGTCTCCGGCAGCGCACCGCTACCGCTGCCCGTCTACGAGCGGCTCGCCGAACTCACCGGGCAACCTCCCGTCGAGCGGTACGGGATGACCGAAACGCTGATCACCGTCAGCAGTCGCGCCGCCGGTGAGCGGCGGCCCGGGTTCGTCGGCACCCGGCTCGCCGGAGTGGAGAGCCGACTGGTCGGCGAGGACGGCAGCCCGGTCGGGCCCGACGGTGAGTCCCCGGGCGAGCTGCAGATCCGGGGGCCGATGATGTTCAGCGGGTATCTCAACCGGCCGGAGTCCAACCGGGAGTCGTTCACCGCCGACGGCTGGTTCCGCACCGGCGACATCGCCACCATCGGTCCGGACGGATGGCACCGGATCATCGGACGCGCGTCAATCGACATGATCAAGAGTGGCGGGTACCGGATCGGCGCGGGCGAGGTGGAGAACGCGCTGCTCGCCCACCCGGCGGTGCGGGAGGCCGCGGTGATCGGCGCGCCCCACCCCGACCTCGGGCAGCAGGTGGTCGCGTACGTGGTCGCCGACGCGGCCACCGAGGCGCAGCTCATCGAGTTCGTGGCCGCCCGGATCTCCGCGCACAAGCGGCCGCGGCAGATCCACCTCGTGGAACAGCTTCCCCGCAACGCGATGGGCAAGGTGCAGAAGAAGCTGCTCGCCGGCGGGTGATCAGCCGGCCACCGTCACCTGTGAAGGTGGAGGCGGAGGTGAGTGTGCACTGTTACCGTCGGCGCTGTGCCCGGCGACAAGATCCGGCAACGGGTTGGATCGGCCCGGGTGGCCCGGCTGGCCACCGTCGGGACCGACGGCCGTCCGCACCTGGTGCCGGTGTGCTTCGTCCTGCTCGGCGACGTCGTCTACCACACGGTCGACGAGAAGCCCAAGCGCCACCGGCACCTGCGGCGTCAGCCCGAAACCGCCGGCCTTGAGGCTGATCAGGAACACCGGCGCTGCGCCGTTCTTGAACTCGGTGAGCAACGTCGCGCGGTCGCGGGTGGCCCCGTCGAGGTAGTAGCAGCCGATGCCCGCTGCCTCCAACCGCTCCCTGGCGGCGTCTAGGAAGCGGGTGAACTGGCTGAACACCAGAGTCCGGTCGCCTTCGGCGACGAGATCGCTGATCTGATCGGTCAGGCATGCTGGTTCTGGAGGTGGAAGGGCATGGCACGGATGGCGCCGGAGATGCACAACGAGATCCTCGCGGCCGCGACGCGGCGTTTCGCATTCGCTGGTTACAAGGGCACCTCGTTACGGGACATCGCCCGCGACGTGGGCTGCTCCAAGGCGGCGGTGCTCTACCACTTCCCCAACAAGGAAGCCCTCCTGTTTGAGCTGATGGCCCCGGCGCTCGCGGCAATCCGGGCGCTCGAGGACCGCATCGCCGCCGCGGCCGATCCGGCGAGCGCGCAGCGGATCGCCATGGGGGGCTTCGTCGACCTCGCGGTCCAGTTCCGGCGGGAGATGGCCCTGCTGCGGGGCGAGTTCCGGGAGTTGCTCGAGAGCCCCGAGTTCGCACACCTCGAACGGTTCGCCGACCGACTCGTCGACGCGGTAGCCGGGCATCCCGAACGCCCGGCCGCCCGGATCGCTGCGCGGGTGATGCTCGCCGGGATCGCCGAGACGTCCGGCGACTTCGACGACGTACCCGACGACGAACTACGCGAGACGCTGTTGGCGCTGCTACGCGGGGCGCTCGAGCCCGCCGACTGACCATCCAACGACGTCGGAGGACACCAATTTGTGGCCACCCTGCTCTACCGGCTCGGCCGCGTCTCGATGCGCTGGCGGCGGCTCGTCGTCGCGCTCTGGGTCGTCATAATCGTCGGCCTCGGTCTGGCCGCCGCGACGCTGCGGGGCCCGACGGCGAGCCACCTCACAACGCCCGGCACCGAGTCGCAGCGCGCCCAACTCGACGGCCGGTACTCTCGGATCGAGGTCCAGTTCGCCAAAGATCTCGGCGAGGTGACCGCAGACCAGCGAACCGCGTTCGAGAAGTTCGGCGCGGCGGCCGTGATTCGCTCCGATCGGGGGTTCGCTTCGGCCGAGGCAATCGGTGCGGCGGTCGCCGCGATCGTCCTTGTGGTCACCTTCGAATCGCTGGTGGTGGCCGGGATGACCATCCTGCTCACCAGCCTCTTCTCGGGCTTCCTGCTCGCCGAGGTCAACGGAACCCTCCGCCGCCTCGCCGCCCTGCAGCCCACAGCCATCGAATCTGCCAGTGCGTCGAGCGCAGACGCCGACGGGATCGCAGCTTTCAGTTTGCGATCCAAGCCTCATCGCGGGCCTCGAGGCACGCCTTTCCTGATGATGGTCCGCTCACTTGGACTTGGGCATGCGACATGCCAGTAGCGGGCGGGAGTGGCATCCGCCCGGGCCGCCGGCAGGGACGGATACACGTGGCGCTAATCGGTTGCAGCCGACGAGTCGGAGGGCGAGCAAATTGGCCGGGGGTGGGTTGGCTCCCTTGTCTGCTTCCGCTAGAGCGTGGTCCGTTCCGGGTGCATCCCGTCGACCATCTTGTGCCCCGCAGATTGAGGCAGTGCGACCCTGGCTCGGCTCCGCACACCGGGCACGCGCGCCACTCCTGGACCGGGCCGGCGTCGTGACCCAAGATCATCGCGATCTCGCTGATCTCGTCGGCTAGTTCGTGCAGCCTCGGGTCGCGGTGCCGGACGGCAGCCATGTGGATCTCTTGAGCCGACTGTCGCGCCCGCTCCGGGTTGCGCCTTGCCGATGCGCCCGGGTCAGAAGACATACGTGGCGGCTTCCCGGGAGGGCGGGGATGAAACCGGCCAGCTCGGGACTGCGGTCGCAAGCTTCCGGTTAGCGGTGAGCATCCGCTCCCCATCCGTTCCTGCACCAGCGATGAGGGCGCCCATGTTTCGTCGGCTCGCTTCATCCGAGGCGCGGCGCTCGCGGTCGGGGCGACAAGCCATCGAGGACGGCGACGGCAACGGGGGTGAGTTTTCCGACGGAGCTGACAGCAGGCACGGCGGAGGTCGGGAATGACAGGTTTATCGCCTCCCGCCGCGGAAACTCCCCCTCGTGCTTCCTGGCCGGAGGTGTGAGATTGCCGAGGCAGGCGACCGCCGTGCGCGCCTCCGGCGGCGAACCAGACTGATGACGGATGGCTGAGCCAGGCGGCCAGCGCCTCGTACGCGAGGAGACCAGCTGGCGCCGGGCAACCATCCTCGAGCTGTTCTTCGATCTCGTCTTCGTCTTCGCGCTCAATCGGGTCAGCCTGCGGCTCCTCGAGAACTTCCACTCCGCGGGGCTCGGGTTCAGTGAGTTCGCTGGGACCCTTTTGCTGTTTCTGGGGCTCTGGTTCATGTGGCAGACCACGGCCGCGTTGACCAGCCGGGTGCATCCGGATTCGCGGCCGGGTCAGTTCTTTGTGTTCTCCTCGATGGCCGGTGCCACCGTGATGGCGGTTGCGGTGCCGCAGGGGTTCGAGGAACGGGCTCTGGTCTTCGCCGGTGCCTGGGTTGCGGTCCGGGTCAGCCGTCTGTTGGTTTACCTCTTCGCCAGGCAGGTGAGGAGCGGCAGGTCCGCACTACCGGGGCTGCTGTCGCTCGGCGGGAGCACGGTGCCGTGGATCGCGGGGGCGTTGGTGCACGAACCGCTTCTGCGGGGTGGGCTCTGGGCACTTGCGCTGGCCATTGAGTTCCCCGGGTTCGTGGTCGGCTTCAGCCGATGGGCCGGCAAACAGGTCGCCGGAGAACACCTGGCCGAACGGTTACAGCAGATTTTCTTGATCAGCTTGGGTGAGGCCGTCTTCGTGTCCGGCCGGGCGTTCTCCGACAGCGACCTCACGCTCCCGCATGGGATGGGGTTCGCGCTGGCCTTCGTCGGCATCGTGCAGCTCTGGCGCATCTACTTCTACCGGGCCGGTCTGGTCCTGCCTCTGGCTATCACCGCCGCCCGGGACCCGACCCGGCAGTCCGTGGCGGCCGCCTTGAGTCATCTGGTCATGATCTCCGGTGTTGTTCTCGCCGGGGTCGGCTTCGAGCTGTACATCATCGAGCCCACCGCCCGGCCGGGATCGAATTGGCTCGTGGCCATCCTCGGCGGTCCCGCACTCTTCCTGCTTGGGCGGGCACCCTTCGAACTGCAGGTATTCGGCCGGATCTCCCTGTCACGGCTGACCGGGCTCCTCGCCCTCGGCGTACTGATCCCGGCCGTGTGGCATGCTCCCCCGCTGGTCGCCGGTGCCGGCGCCACCGCCGTGCTGGCCGGCATCGCCATCGTGGACGCGTGGCGCGCCCGCGGGCGAGAACCCGAGCCACCCGCCCCGCTGATGTGATCCAGCGAAGACGGCACAGGTTCTTGAACTTCGCCTCCTCGGACTCAAACTTCGGCTGAGATCGAGGGCGATGTCCATGATCATGTCTTCCTGCCCGCCGATGAGCTTGCGCCGACCGACTTCGAGCAGGATGTCGCGGGCGTCGAGACCGTACTGCCGTGCGGCGGCTTCGGCGTGGCGCAGGAAGCTGGAGTAGACCCCGGCGTAGCCGAGGGTGAGAGTCTCTCGATCGACCCGGACGGGTCGGTCCTGCAGCGGGCGGACGAGGTCATCGGCGGCGTCCTGGAGAGCGAACAGGTCACAGCCGTGCTGCCAGCCTTGAACGGTGGCAAGCTCCGCGACGAGGCGTGACTGAAGGCGGTTGGGCAGCGCTCGACGCGCTCGCGTCGAGCCTGTTCGCCTGACGGCCCCCGGAGATCGAGACTACTCCGCTGGTGTTTCCCTTTTTCCGCATCGGGTAGCCGCGCCCGGTGAGGGACGTCGACGACCGGTCCACGGCGCGCCGGACGCTGATCGTCATCGGTCTAGTCCTCGCCACCCTGGTCGGGCTGGCGTTGGTGTGGCAGACCCGGCGGGTGCTGATGTGGGTGGTGGTCGCCGTGTTCTTCGCGGTGGCCCTGAATCCGCTGGTGGATCGGGTGCAGCGACGGCTAGTTCGGCGTCGGGCGGCAGCCACGCTGGTCGTGTTCGTGGCCAGCTTCGTGGCTCTCGCCGCGCTCGGGGTGCTCATCGTGGTGCCCCTGCTCGACGAGTTGGTCCGGTTCGCACAACGGGCGCCGGACCTGTTGCGCGAGAGTCGGGCCGGGCGCGGGCCGGTCGGCGAACTGCTGGAGCGGTTCCACCTGCGGCGGTACGCCGAGACCCATGTCGACCAGTTTCAGCGCTTAGGGGGCCAGCTCGGCCGGTCGACGGTCGGGCTGGTCCGTGGGACGGTGCAGGGCGTCGCCGGAGTGCTGACGGTGGTGGTGCTGGCGTACCTGATGGTGGTGCAGGGGCCGCGGATCACCGCCGGGACGCTGGCCCTGGCCGGCGGCGCCCGGGCCGAGCGGCTGCGCCGCATCGGCCGGGAGTCGGCGCGCACCATCACCGGCTACCTGAGCGGAAACCTCCTGATCAGCCTCATCTGTGGCCTGGCGACCTTCGTCGTGCTCGCGCTCACCGGCGTGCCCTTCGCCGCGGTGATCGCGCTGCTGGTCGCCATCGCCGACCTGATCCCGCTGGTGGGGGCGACCCTCGGCGCCATCGTCGCGGGCGGCGCGGGCTTCCTGCACTCCCCCACCGCCGGGGTGATCGTGTTGGTCTTCTTCGTGGTCTACCAGCAGGTCGAGAACCACCTGCTGCAACCGGTCATCATGTCCCGCGCAGTAAGGCTGAACCCACTGACCGTGCTGGTCAGCGTGCTGCTCGCCGCGGAGCTGGGCGGCCTCCTGGGAGCCCTGCTGGCCATCCCGGCCGCCGGCATCGCGCAGATCCTGCTCCGTGAGTTCGTCCCCGCCAACCGGCAAGCCGGCTCCGTTCCGGCAGAGGCCGGCTCCGCAGACCGCGCGGGGGGCGGCGGGCCGGACCAGCCGGCGGGCGACCACCCGGGGGACGGTGGGACGGCCGGCAGCCGGCACTCCGGCCACCGGGAACGGCCACCGGCCGCCGAATGACCGGTCTGACCGGCGGCGTGCCGCGATCTCATACGCCCGTCCGGTCCAAGTGGAACGGTGGGCGGAAACGGCAGAAACGGGCGACCGATGACGACGGGTAGGTTTCACGCCCTGCTGAGAAGACCTGAGCAGGGGCGGACGGCGTTCCTGGAACTGTTCTTCGACCTGGTGTTCGTCCTCGCGTTCTTCCAGCTCTCGCAGCAGCTGTTGGAGCATCTGAGCTGGACCGGCGCGTTCCAGACACTGGTGTTGCTGCTGCCCGTGTTGCATCTGTGGGCCGCTACGACGAGGTTGCTGGACGCGTTCGACCCGCGACATCCGCTGGTACAACTGCTGACCATGCCGATCATATTCGGCACCCTCGTGCTGGCGGCTGCGGCGCCGGAGGCGTTCGGCCGGCGGGGCCTGGTCTTCGCCGGTGCGTACCTCACCATCCGGCTTGGTGGCCTCGCCATCGCCATTCACGTTCTGCGTGGCCACGAGGCACAGCGCAGCGCGGTGCGGATATTTTTCTGGGTCGGCATGTCTGCGCCGGCATGGATCGCGGGTGCGCTCCTACCCGACACGGTGCGTGCAGCGCTGTGGATGACGGCGACAGTCGCGGAGTACGCCGCGCTCGCACTCGGGTTCCCCACGCCGAAGCTGGGCCGCCACGGCCCGCGTCGACTCGAGATTGTGGTCTCCGAGGAGCACCTGGCCGAACGGTACCAGCAGTTCTTCATCATCGCCCTCGGCGAGCCGATCCTGGTGACCGGACTGACGTTCGCGAACGGAGAGTTCGGGGCCGACCGCAGCACTGCGACGGTACTGGCGTTCGCCACCACGGCACTGCTGTGGCGCATCTACATCCACCGCGCCGGAGAACTGCTGGCCGGCGCACTGGCAGCAAGCCACAACCCACTCCGTGTTGGGGTCCTGGTGCTCTACGCCCATGTGATCATGGTCGCCGCCATCGTTGCCGTCGCGGTCGGCGACGAAATCGTCATCACCCACCCGCTCGGACACCCGGATCCGGCCTGGATCGCCGTCATCCTCGGCGGACCCGCCCTGTTCCTCGCCGGACGGGCCATCTTCGAGTACGGGGTGTTCGGGCGCATGTCTCTCCCCCGCGTGATCGGCGCACTCGCCCTCCTCGCCCTCACCCCAAGGATGAGGCCGGCACCGCCGCTTGCCGCAGCCACCACCGCCGCTCTCATCCTCACCGGCGTTGCCGTAGCCGACGCGCTCCGCACCCGAAGACTCCCATCCGAGCAGCCGTCACCACCCGGTTAGACGATCGCGAGCGGGCAGACAATCTAGCGGTTGACCGTGCCGGGTGCTGCAACAGCTCGCGGCCGGCATCGTGGGTGATCTGAGGCGGTCGCAACGCGATAAGCCGCCCGGCGTTGCCGGACGTCTGCCCTGGGCGCGGAGGCAACCGAAGCGCCTCCGACAGGGAGAACGGGGGGCAGGTTTGTGAGGGCCGGGCGGGGTAACCGTCGCCATGGCTGCTGACCGGGAAGAGCCGTCTGGCCGCAGCGCTGCTGCCGGGCGCGCCAAGGACCTGGCGGCGAAGACTCGGCGGCGCGGTGGCGAGGCGGGCCGGCTGAGGCTACATCTGCTTACCATCATTCTGGTCATCGCAGCGCAATGTGGGCTTGCCGCCGCCTTGTCCTGGTGGCTGGCGCACGACGTCCTGGGTCGCCCAGCACCGATCTTCGCACCCAGCGCGGCCGTCGGCACAATCGTCGCCGCCCTCGGGCAGCGCACCGTACGTACCGCCGAGCTGATGCTCGGCGTCTTGCTGGGCCTGCTCGTCAGCGATCTTCTCGTTCGCTCCGTCGGCTTCGGGCTCTGGCAGATCGGCCTGGTGGTGGCGCTGTCCATCGCCATCGCCCTGCTGATGACCGGGCGCAGTGGCGCTCTGGTCGCTCAGGCCGGCAGCACCGCTGTACTGATCGCCGTCTTCTCCCCAACCAAGCAGGGCCTCGAATGGGCCCGGATCGTCGACGCCGGGGTGGGCAGCGCCGTCGGGCTGGCGGTGGTGGCGTTGCTGCTACCGATCAGCCCGATGCGCGTTCTCGACAACGCCACCGCACCGGTCACCGCGACCCTTCACACGCAGCTTCGGGAGGTGGCACATGCACTCGCCAAGCGTGACCCGGACCGCGCGACACGGGCGCTGGACCAGCTCAGTGGGATGGACCCCGACCTCGCCCGGATGCACGAGGCCAGGGCTGGCGCCGAGGAGGTCACGGCGATCGCGCCGGCACGCTGGAAACGCCGAATCGATGTCGAGCGCTACGGGCGCGGCATCCAGCACGTCGATCGGGTGAGTGTCCATTGCCGGGCGCTGGCCCGCTGGGCCGCGACCACGCTGCAGTACCACGAGCCGGTGCCGGAGGAACTCCCCGGCGCCGTGGACAGGCTCGCCGAGGCGATCCAGTTGCTGAGGCGGGAGGCACGAGCGGGCCGCCCGTTCGACCAGACCCGCAACGCGGTGTTGAACGGCGCGCGCCTGGCCGGCCAGGCGTACGGCACGGGCGGCAAGCCCTTCTCGGACGCCGTGGTGATTCAGCTGCGCACGATGGCGAGTGACCTGCTCCGCGCGACCGGTTGTGAGCCGGAGACGGCCAACCGGATGGTGCGCGAGGCGGCCACTTCCTAGGCTCGGCCGGCGCGGGTGGACATCCGGTCTACGGGCGATGGCCGTCGAGGTCGGGCAGCGGGCGCTGGCAGATCTCGTGAGCCTCGTCGGGCGGTAGGCCGAGCGTGCGCAGCACGTCCTCGGTGACCTGGTCGGTGGCTGCGGCGTCGTCACGCTCGGGGTGGTCGTGCAGCAGTTGCCCGAGGCACAGCGCGGCGCCGGCCACGATCACCATCGCCAACTCGGGGTCGCGCACGCGGAACCGGCCGGCACGGACGCCGTCTCCGATGTCGCGCCGGGCTCGCGGCGCGAGCCCCCGGTCTGAGCCGGCCAGAGCCAGGCCGTTGTTGAGCAGGACCTTGCTCAGCTCGGGATTCCGGCGGTGGAGGCGTCCGGTCAGCCGGAAACTCTGCGCGAAGACGTGGGCCGGGTCGTCCAGGCCGACGGTCAGCTCGTCGAGGAGAGCACCGTAGCGGTCGAGCGCGTCCTCCACCGCAGCCTGGAAGAGCTGCTCCCGGCTGTTGAAGTGGTTGTAGAACGAGCCCATCCCCACGTCCGCGGCCTGGGTGAGCTCGAGGATCGGGACATTCACCTTTCCGGCGGCGAGGAAGGCCTGGGCTGCCCGAACAAGAGCAAAGCGGGTGCGGGCTTTCCGTCGTTCCAGGCGGTTCGCGGCGTGCCTGATCTGCTGCTCCATGCCGGCTCGATCACCTCTCCCAGGTCGGTCTGCACCCACTCTAACCAAGACGGGCCTCAGAGATGACGAAATCGTCACCGACCTTGACTGAGGTTAGCCTCGTAAGTGACGATTTCGTCATCACATGGAAAGGAGCGGGACATGATCGACCGGCAGGACCCGCACACCGGTCTGCACAGCGAGCAGGGCGCCCTGCCGGGCGAGCACCCGGGCAGGGGGCGCATCCCGATCGTGAAGGTGCACGACCTCGCATGGCTGGAGTTCCAGAAGCCCGATCTTGAGCGGGCCGAGCTGTTCGCCCAAGCCTTCGGCTTCACGACGTCGCTGCGCACCGATGACGAGCTGCACCTGCGGGGCACCGACCCCGGTTCGCCCTGCGTACTCATCCGCCGCGGCCCCCGGTCAAGATTCGTCGGCCCCGCCTTCCAGGCTGCCGACCCGAAGGACGTGCTGCGCCTCGCGGACACGACCGGCAGGACGATGGCCGCCCTGCCGGAGAGCCTCGGCGGGGTGACGGTGGATCTGGTCGACCCGAGCGGGGTGCGGGTACGCGTCGTCGCCGACACGCACGAGCTCCCCGCACTGCCCACCCAGCAGCCACTGACCTTCAACGTCGGGCACGACGTGGCGCGGACGAATGCCACCCAGCGGCCGCCGCGGGAGCCGGCCAAGGTGCAGCGGCTCGGCCACGTCGTACTGCAGACGACCCGGTACCTGGAGACGCTCAACTGGTACCTCGAGCACCTGGGCCTGATCGTCAGCGACTTCCTCTACCACCAGGGACAGCGCGAGCGCGGTCCGGTCATGAGCTTCATCCGCTGCGACCGCGGCAGCACGCCCACCGACCATCACACCCTCGCGATGACCCTCGGCCCGGCCAACCGGTACGTGCACTCCGCCTACCAGGTCCCCGACCTCGACTCGCTGGCCGCCGGCGGGGAACACCTGCTCGACCGCGGCTACCAGCGGTCCTGGGGAATCGGCCGACACATCCAGGGCAGCCAGATCTTCGACTACTGGCGCGACCCGGACGACTTCCTGGTCGAGCACTTCACCGACGGCGACCTGTTCGACTGCACCCTCGAGCCGGGCTGGGCACCGATGACGGCCTCCGGGCTCGCCCAGTGGGGTCCGCCCGCCACCAAGGACTTTCTCGGCATGAGACCCGGCCGGGAATCGCTTCGCGAGCTGCGCGCGGTCATCGGCGCCCTGCGCGAGGACAACGAATTCGACCTCCCCCGCCTGCGCGGCCTGATGAAAGCGTTTACCTCATGAGCACCTCCGTCCTGCGCACCGCCGACGCCTGGTGGGTGCTCACCCCTGCCGGTGCCGCCAAGGTGCACACCAGCGCCACCACCACGGCCGAACTCCTGGCCGACCGGCCGGCGATCGCCGCGGCCGCGGCGAGCAGCGACACCGTTCCGGTGGACGACCTTGCGCTGGTCTCCCCGGTGACGGCGCCCTGCCGCGTCGTCGCCCAGATGACGAACTTCGCCTCGCACGTCAAGGACACCAACGGCAACCCCGAAACCATCCCTCTGACGTTCTTCCGAAAGACCTCGGGCTCGATCAGCGGGCCGTTCGCCGACGTCGTCCGGCCCGGCCACGTGCGGCTGCTGGACTACGAGGTGGAGATCGGGCTGGTCTTCGGTCGGGAGATGCCGGTCGGCACTTCGGTCACCGAGGACAACCTCGCCGACTACGTCGCAGGCCTGGTCGTCACCAACGACGTCTCGGCACGCGACGTCCAGCTTCCGCAGACCCAGTTCTACGAGGCCAAGTCCTACCCGACCTTCACCCCGGTCGGCCCCGCGCTGGTGCTGCTCGACGCCGACGAACTCAAGCGGTTCACCGACCTGCGGCTGAAGCTGTGGGTCAACGGCGAACGCCGGCAGGACATGCTCGCCACCGACATGATCTACACGCCGGTGCAGGCGGTGCAGGCGCTGACCCGCTTCCAGCGGATCGACCCGGGTGATCTGCTGCTGACCGGCACGCCAGTCGGGACCGCCCTCAGCGCGCCGCCGAAGCCGGTCATGTTCCTCGTCTCGCTGCTCCCGCCAGCGGTGAAGTGGAAGATGTTCTTCAAGGGCCAGGTTCAGAACCCCAAGTACCTCCAGGACGGCGACGTCGTCGAGGCCACCGTCGCGACCGACGACGGCGCGATCGACCTGGGCCGGCAGCGCACGGTCGTGAGGTACGCCGGATGACCGAGGACCTGCTGTGGCCGGACTACGCCACGCCCGCCGACCTGGCCGCCATCGAGGCCGTTCCGCTCGAGGCGCGGGGCCTGCCCGAGTCGACGTACGCGCTGCTCTCGCGAGCGGCGACGTGCTGGCCGGGCCGTACGGCGCTCACCGTCCTGCCGGATGCCGGCCGCTGGCGGGAGCCGCTGCGCCGCACCTTCGCCGAACTCCTGGCGGACGTCCACCGGGCCGCGAACCTGCTCCACGACCTCGGCGTCCGGCGGGGTGACGCGGTTGCCCTGATGTCGCCCAACTGCGCCGATCTGATCACCGCGACGCTGGCCGCGCAGCTCGCCGGGATCGCGGCACCGCTGAACAGTGGACTGTCGCGGCAGCACCTCGCCGAGCTCCTCCGGCGCTCCGGTGCCCACGTGCTGGTCACGGCCGGGCCCGAGCTCGCACCCGCCACCTGGGACACCGCGCAGGCGCTCGCCCGCGACGGCCTGCTCGACGCGATCCTCGTGCTCCGGCCGACCAGGGCGACGGGTACGCCCCAGCCGCTGCCTGCCATCGACGGCGTACGCGTCGGCTACCTCGGCGACCTCGCCGCGGCCCAGGATCCCGCCGCCTTCGGCGATGACCTGCCTCGATCCTCCGACCTGGCCGCGATGTTCCACACCGGCGGGACCACCGGCGCCCCGAAGCTGGCCGCGCACACGCACGGCAACGAGGTCGGCGACGCGTGGATGCTGGCCGCCAGCTCCCTGTTCGATCAGGAGAGCGTGGTCTTCGCCGCCCTTCCGCTGTTCCACGTGAACGCTCTCGTGGTCACCCTGCTCACGCCCCTGTTCAAGGGGCAGACCGCGCTGTGGGCCGGTCCGCTCGGCTACCGCGATCCCGCGCTGTACGGCTCGTTCTGGAAGATCGTGGAGCACTATCGGATCGCCGCCATGAGCGCCGTGCCCACGGTGTACGCCGCGCTGGCGCAGATCCCGGTTGACGCTGACATCAGCAGCCTGCGGGTTCCGTTGGTGGGGGCCTCGCCGCTGCCCGCCGCGGTCCGCGACAACTTTCAGGCCCGCACCGGGATCACCCTGACCGAGGGCTACGGGCTGACCGAGGCGACGTGCGCGAGCGCGCGCACCTTTCCCGATGTGTCGCGGCCCGGCTCGGTCGGCCAGCGCCTGCCCTACCAGGGGGTGCGGGTGATCAGCACGGACGGCACGTGGGAAGACGTGCCCGTCGGCGAGCTGGGTCTGCTGGCGATCAGCGGCCCGACGGTCTTCCCCGGCTACGTCACCGATCGGGACGACAACGGCCCGGTTCTGGACGGACTGGGCAAGCTGGTCGACGGCTGGCTCGACACCGGCGATCTGGCGCGCATCGACGAGGAGGGCTTCATCCACCTCGCCGGCCGGGCCAAGGACCTGATCATCCGCGGCGGGCACAACATCGACCCCGCCACCATCGAGGACGCGTTGCTTGCCCACCCGCAGGTCACCGCGGCCAGCGCAGTCGGGCGCCCCGACGTCCACGCCGGTGAGGTACCCGTCGCCTACGTCACCCTCGCGTCCGGCGCCACGGTGACCGAAGATGAGCTGCGCGACTGGGCGAGCGAACGGGTGCCGGACCGTACCGCCGCGCCCAAGACCGTGACAGTCCTCGACGAGCTGCCCGTCACCGCAGTGGGCAAGCTCTACAAGGTCGCGCTGCGCAGGGACGCGATTCGCCGGGAAGTCCGCGGCGCACTCGACCAGGTCCCAGGGGTCCACCACGTCGACGCCACGATCGAGGGCGGCTCCATTGTGGCTGCCGTCACCGTTCTTCCCTCCGCCGACCAGGCGGCCGTCAAGGCCATTTTGGGCCGTTACGCCATTGAATGGCGATTGGTGGTCACGTCATGACGCTCGCTGCGGCCATCCTCGCGGTGCTGCTCGCCCTGATCTTCCTCGCCCTCGGCACGGCCAAGATCCTCGCCGTGCAACCCATGCGCGAACGGGCCGCCGAGGCCGGTTTCTCCGTCGCCGCCTACCGCCGCATCGGCCTGCTCGAGGTCGCCGGGGCGATCGGGCTCCTCCTCGGCCTGATCGAGCCGCTGATCGGCACCCTCGCCGGCGCCGGGCTGCTGCTCCTGCTCGCCGGAGCCCTCGTCGTCCACCTGCGCAAGGGTGACGGCCCGCAGAAGTACGCCCCCGCCGTCGTCTGCGGACTCCTCGTCGCCGCCTACCTCGTCCTCCATCTCGCGGCGGTCCGATGAAGACGGCTCCGGTGGTGATCGTCGGCGCGGGCCCCACCGGGCTCACCGCCGCGACGCTGCTCGCCCAGTACGGCGTCGAGTGCCTGATCCTCGAGCGCTGGGAGTCGATCTATCCCCAGCCCCGCGCCGTCGCCCTCGACGACGAGGTCCACCGCATCCTGGCCCGCCTCGGGCTCCGGGACGAGTTCGCCGCGATCTCCCGGCCGCACCTGGGTCTGCGCCTCCTCGACCGGGACATGCGGGTGTTGGCCGAGTTCCGGCGCGACGTCGCGGAGGGCCGGCACGGCTACCCCCAGGGGAGCCTGTTCGACCAACCGGAACTCGAGGCGATCCTCCGCGGGAATCTGGCCCGGTACCAATTCGCTACCCTGCGCGGCAACGCCGAGGTCACCGCGCTGACCCAGGACGCCGACGGGGTGCGGGTCGAGTTCACCGACACCGCCACCGGCGAGCACGAGTCCGTCCGCGCGGCGTACGTCCTGGGGTGCGACGGCGCCAACAGCCTCACCAGATCCTCCATCGGCGCGAGCATGCAGGACCTGGGCTTCACGCAGCGCTGGCTCGTCATCGACGTGGTCACCGAGGCCGACCTCGACCAGTGGGAGGGCGTGCACCAGTTCTCCGACCCGGCCCGCGCCGGCACGTACATGCGAGTCGGGAAGACCCGCTACCGCTGGGAGTTTCAGCTGTTGCCCGGCGAGACCGCCGACGACTACCGCGACCCGGCCCGGCTGCACCCGTTGATTTCGCGGTGGACCGGGAACGTCCCCCTCGCGGAGCTGGAAGTCATCCGCGCCGCCGAGTACACCTTCCGCGCACAGCTCGCCGACCGCTGGCGCGACCGCCGGGTGTTCCTGCTCGGCGACGCCGCTCACCTCACCCCACCGTTCATCGGCCAGGGCATGTGTGCCGGGCTGCGCGACGCGATGAACCTCGCCTGGAAACTCGCCGGCGTGCTCGACGGGACCCTCGCCGAGACCGTGCTCGACACCTACGAGATCGAACGCAGGCACCACGCCCGCGCCATGATC
Source organism: Micromonospora sp. NBRC 110009 (assembly GCF_030518795.1). Taxonomy (NCBI): domain Bacteria; kingdom Bacillati; phylum Actinomycetota; class Actinomycetes; order Micromonosporales; family Micromonosporaceae; genus Micromonospora; species Micromonospora soli. Next base: position 6,520,467 of record NZ_CP130427.1, read on the forward strand.
AAGCTGGCGAAGTTCATCGGCACCGCGATGACAGCCGGTGGCGAGGCGGGGAACATCATCCGTCGCGCGGTGGCGCCGCGGCTGCAGCTCGTGCCCGGCCTCACGGACCTGGCCACCGACAGCCAGACACCCCCGCTGCGCCGGTCCGACCTGGTGATCCGGCCACGGTTGCGCCGCACCCTCGCCGGCCGGCTGTGCCCGAACGCGATCATCGACGGCGACCGCCGCTTCGACGACGTGGCCGGCGGCCGATTCGCGATCGTCACGTCCCACGAACCGTCCGCCACCGAACGAGCCGACATCGAACGGCGTGGAGCAGCGCTCATCACCGCGGAACCCGGCAGTCAGCTACACCAATGGCTGAGGACAGGTGGGGCCCGGGTGGCCGTCGTCCGCCCCGACGGCACCGTCCTCAGTGCCGGCCGGCAACTGCCCACCTGTGACTGACTCACATCGCCCTGTCCGCCGCTCGCATTCGACACCGGACCGCCCAGCCGGAGGCCCCTCCCCCGCCGCCCCGAAACGGACCGTGGGGGAGGAGCCGACGCCGGACGGTTCCGATCCTCGCGATCTTGCGCCTGGGCGGAGCGGCTGCGCCGCTTCGGCCGGGAGTCGGCCCGCACCATCACCGGCTACGTCAATGGAAATCTGCTGATCAGGCTCACTTGCGGCCTGTTGACCTTCGCCGTGCTCGCGCTCACCGGTGGACCAGCGCGGGGGACGGCCGCCCCGACCAGCAGGCGGGTGACGGGGCAGCAGGAGAGCAGGCGGCCGCGGTGCCGAGACCCGCCACCCGCCGGCTGACCGGACGGGCCGGGACGCCGCCACCTGCTTGGGCGAGTTGCTCGGCCAATGGCAGGAATTGGCTAGAGCAACGGTCACAGGTGACGCAGGCGTGGGCCGCACGAGCGAGCCAGCTGGGTTTCATTCCCGCAGGGCGGGGAACCGGCGATGGCATGTCCCTTGATCCCGGCGCATCGGCGAGGCGCACGCTGGAGCGGGCGCGAGACACGGTTCAAAGGATTCACCAGGCTGCCATCCGGCATCGAGACCCGAGCCTGCACGAACTGGCCGACCAGATAAGTCAGATCGCCCTGACTCTGGGGCACGACGCCGGCGCGGTGCAGGACTGGCGGCCATGCCCCGTGTGCGGAGCACAGCCAGGGTCAAACTGCATCAGGCAGCCGGGACACGAGATGGTCAACGGGATGCACCCGGAACGGACCAGGCTCTAGAAGTGCCAAGTGCGGTCATCTCCGCCTGAGATCGGTCTCCAAGACTGTCTTGGTCGGCCCTGACAGCAAGCCGCCCGGGCCTCGGTCGTAGTCGTGCGGCTGGCTGCGTGATCAGCGGTAGGCGAGGCGGGCCTGCTGCGGGACGGAGCCAAACTTGCCGGAGTGGAAGTCTTGGTATGCCTGGAAGATTTCCGTCTTGGTGTTCATGACGAATGGGCCGCCGAACTCGACGTGCTGGCGGATCGGCTCGCCGCTGTAGAGCATGGACAGCATGGGGAGGCGACGAGGCGCAATCTCGAGACCGATCGGTCGTGGAAGTCTCGAGAACGGATATCCGGTCCTTCGTTTCGTGATTGAGTGTCAGCACCGACGGGTGTGTCTGCGAGCCTGCCCGAAGTGCCAAGCGGACTGCGGCTCGACCTCCTCGACATCGAAGCCTCGTCTTGGTCGCAGCAGTGGACGGTGGTGACATGCGGATCGCGCTGGCACTCGGCGCAGGCGGGGCGCGCGGCTATGCGCACATCGGAGTGGTACAAATCCTTGAGGAGCGTGGGTTCGACATCATCGCGGTCGCCGGCTCCTCCATGGGCGCCCTCGTCGGGGGGCTGTACGCGGCGGGCAAGCTGGACGCCTACGCCGACTGGGTGCGCACCGTCGGCCAACGCGACGTGCTGCGCCTGCTGGATCCGAGGGCGGGTGCGCCCGGCGCGATCCGGGCCGAGAAGCTCATGGCTCGGGTCAGGGAACTGCTCGACGGCGTACGGATCGAACAGCTGCCCGTGCCTTTCACGGCGGTGGCGACCGATTTGTTGGCCCGCCGGGCCGTGTGGTTCCAGCGCGGCCCGGTGGACGTCGCGGTGCGGGCCTCCATCGCGCTACCACCCGCGATCACTCCGGTCATGGTCAACGGCCGGCTACTCGCCGATGGCGGCCTGATGGAGCCGGTGCCGATGGCGCCCACCACCACCATGCCGGCCGACGCGGTCGTCGCCGTATGCCTCAAGACTGCCGGAGCCGATTTCCGCCCTCGGGCAGCTGCCGGGGAATCGGCCCACCCGCCGGAACCAGGGGGGCGGAATCACCCGCGGGGCCCCGCCGGACTCGTCGACCAGCTGATCTCCCGCGGCGGCCCATCCGGTGACGGCAGCGGAGCGGCGGACGCCGCCGCGGAGACCATCACCACAGATGACGGCGGACCTGGCCAACTCCCCGCCAACCTGCACGTATCCGACGTCATCAGCCTGTCATTGGAAGCCGTACGGGATCTCCTCATCCGATACCAGCTGGCCAGCTACCCGCCGGACGTGCTGATCGAGGTACCGACGGAAGCCGTCCGGACGTACGAGTTCCACCGCGCGACCGAGATGATCGAAATCGGCCGGCGGGCAGCGCTCGACGCCCTCGCGTCGAGCCCGCTCGCCTGACGGGCCGCGCGGGCCACGAGCGCGCCACGCGATGCGGTCGGAGACACTCAGACGATGAAGGGTATCCCCACGGAGACGTGGTATCACCGCTCGTTGGGCTGGCACGCCCCCGCCCTGCGCCGAGCCGCCATCGTCGCCTCCATCGGGCTGATCGTCGCTCTCGCACTCCTGCCCTTCATGCCCTGGGAGCTGGCCGTGGTCGCGGGCTGGGACGCCGCTGCGCTCGCCTTCCTCATCGCCATCTGGCCGATCGTTATCCGAGCCGACCCCTCGCACACCGAACTGCTCGCCACACGTGTGGACAAGACGCGAGGAACCGCCGCGGTGCTGCTGGTAGCGGCAGGCGTCACCAGCCTGCTGGGGGTCGGCTTCGCACTCAGCCTTGCCGGCCGGCAGAGCGGCTCAGTGCGCATCCTGCTCATCGGCGTCGCGACCCTGACCGTCCTGCTGTCGTGGACCAATATCAACACGGTCTTCACACTGCGCTACGCCGACCTGCACTTCCAGTCAACGGCCGGGGGCATCGACTTCGCCGGCGAGTCTGTGCAAGGGCGCCCCACCTACCGCGACCTGGCCTACGTCTCCTTCACGATCGGCATGACCTATCAAGTCTCCGACACGGCCATCAGCGATCCCCGGGTCCGGGGGACGGTGCTCTCCCAGGCCATTCTGTCGTACGTATTCGGCGTGGTGATCGTGGCCGGTGGGGTGAACCTCATCGCCGGGCTGGCTCGTTGACCACACACCCGCGCGGGGACTGGCGGCCTCGCCGGCCGCATCGACCTGCCGGAAGTAGGCCACGAGCGGCACCGTCCCTGACCCGGAGCCCTCGGCTGTCCGCGATCAGCGGCGCACCAACGCCAGGCGGCGCGAGCCCGCCGGGTAGGGAAGGGCTTCTGCCAAAGCGGCCGCCCGCCCAAACGCGTCAGCCGCCTCCCGCTCGCGGCCCAACTCTGCGAGGGCGGCGGCATGCACGATCCGCGCGTCCGTCTCCGCAAGCCGCTCCCCGGCCCGATCCGCGCGCGCCGCCTCCGCCGCCGCCACCTCGACGGCCTCCTGGACGCGCCCGAATGCGAGCCACGCGCGGGCTGTCAGGTGCGCCGACCTCGTCTTTCGGTCTGCGAGGAGCGCCAAGGCGTCCTCCGGGCGCTCCTCCTGCAGCGTCAACTCGACCCGCACCGACCGCACCTCGTCCTGCGCCTGAAGGTCTCCCTGCGCGTGCGCCGCGCGCTCGGCCTCGTCCAGCAGCGCGCCCACACCCGGCTCTGCCATCCGGATCCGCACCCGGGCGAGGGCTGCCATAGCGTACGGCACGCACCAGCCGGGGCCCGCCGGCCCCGTCTCCCGCACCGCGGTCTCCGCCAGGTCCCGGGCCTCGGCCGTCTCCTCCATCAACAGGTGGAGCTTGGCCAGGTTCGCCCGCTCGAAGACCGTTGCCGTCCGGTCGCCGGACCGCTCGGCGAGGTCCAGCGCCCGCCGCCCCGTTTTGATGGCCTCCCGTAACCGGCCGGACCGAAGAGCGGTTTCCCGCAGGACCGAAAGGACCAGGGCGAGTAGTTGCGGATCTCCGTACGCCTCTGCGTGCGGTAGTGCGCGCTGCGCGACCAGGCCCGTCTCCCCGAAACGACCGGCCAGGCCCAGGGACGTCGCACGCATCGCCAACGCCCGGGCGAGCAGGCCCCACTGCTCCGGGCCGGCCACCGCCCGCGCTGCGGTTTCCGCCGCCCGCGCGGCCGCCGCTCCCTCCTCGTACCTGCCGGCGACGAAACAGAGCACCGCCCTGGCCAGATGATGGGCGCTCGTCGTCGCCGCCGGTGTATGGGGTGCGGGCGAAGCGGCGTCGAGCAGCCGGAAGCCTTCGTCCGTGCTCCGGGTCTTCGCCATCAGTTCGGCGAGCCGGGCTGCGGCGAGAATCCGTCCGTCCCGGTCGCCGTGGCGCTCCATCTCCGTCAGCGCCTCGCGGAGCAGCCGGGCCGGCTGGCTCTGTGAACTGCTGATCCCGACCTGCACCGGCCCCGGCGACCATCCTCGCCGGGGCCGCTGGCGCATGCGCCTCAGCGGGCCGGCGTATCAGGACATTCCTGCATGCGGTGGTGATCGTCGCGGGCCTGGTAATCGGACTCGTTGGGACGGCGCTGCGCGCCGGCGCCCGCCGCCCGGACTGCACCATCAACGTCGGCGCGCCGCACTGGCTCAGGCCATCGACCGCGCCATGTAGGGAGTCTTCCTCGAGGACATCAACCACCCTGCGAGAGGTGACCGTGCACGGCGATGCCGGCGTGCGCGACGCGGGGGCGGCGGCCCGGAACCTGCTCGGCCCCGCTCGGCGTCCGCTAAAATGAGAATTCCCCTCAATTCAGCGTAAAGGGTGCGTAGCCTCTAGGCGGAACGTTGCGAAGGCCCGAGGGGCCCGTCCCGCGGAGGAGCAACGCGATGCGAGATGCCGTCTGGGCACTGGCCCTGCGGGGAGTTGCCGCCATCGTGTTCGGAGTAGTGGCCCTGGTGTGGCCCTCCGTGACCGCGCTCGCCCTCGCCCTGCTGTTCGGTGCGTACGCGCTCGTTTATGGAGCGGTTCAGCTGGCGGCGGGGTTCGGCCGCGGTCAGTCGGGTAGAGCTCGGACACCGCTGATCCTGTCGGGTCTGCTCGGCGGAGCGATCGCCCTGGTGACGCTGCTGTGGCCCACGATCACCGCGTTGGCGCTGGCTGTGCTGATCGGCATCTGGGCGATCGTCATCGGCGTCATCGAGATCTGGGCCGGGACGCGCGTGCGCGGCTGGGGACTACTGGCCGGGGTCGGCATCCTGTCCGTCCTGGCCGGGGTGCTCATCATCGTCCGCCCCGACGCAGGCGCGGTGGCCATCGCGCGGGTGATCGGCGCGTACGCGGTCGTGGCCGGCATTCTGATGGTCGTGGTGGCCTGGCGCCTGCGGCGCTCGCCCCTCTACCAGGCGCGCCCGGCTGGCTGACCGCCGGGGGGTCATCAGGTGATGCCCGTAGCGCCAGCGGCCGATTGCTTCGCCGGAGGGGTGGCGGTTGGCGGCGATGTCGGCGTGGCCGGCTTGGCGTGGTGCGCCGATGGCGGCGTCGCGAAGCCGGGCTACTCGCCTGGTTCGCACCCGACGAGGCCGCGTTGGCCGGACTCATCGCAGGCCCGGGTTGGTGGGTGAGGCCCGCGCCGCCACCCAGGCCAGCGGCAGCCTGACCCTCGCCAACTATCCGGCCGGCTCGGCGCGGATCGACGCCTTCCTCGGCGAGCTGCGGTCCGCGTACGCTGCGGTCGTGCGACCCGATGCCGAAGTACCCGCGGGACTCGTCGGGCGCGCGGCTTCGTGGCGCTCGGGTTGCACGGCAACTGGCCACCGCCGCCCATCAGCGCACGACCCGCGTCCACGCGCCCGTCGGATACGGCGTGCCCGGCTATCGACACCCGGTGGCCGTGCAGACCGGCCGGGACCGCATGACCATCGACGACGTTGTCGTCAAGACCGCGTCACTACTCAGCGCCACGGTCATCGCCGCAGCGCTGACCTGGGCGCTCGTACCGGCCGCCGGGCTGGCGCCCCCTCGAGGTCATGGAATGCTCTCCCGCGCCGCTCACCCGCCGCGGCCCTGACGAGATCCACCGCGTCGTAGAGGCCCTGGGAAACATCGCCGCCGTTCTCCGCGACGCTGACCCCGCCGACAAGGCATTGGTCTACCGCGAACTGGGACTGAGCCTGACCTACCGGCCGATGGCCGCATCGGTATCCGCTCAGGCGACCCCAAGTGGATCATGTACTAAATTGTGTCCGAGGACCGACACGAACCGATCCCCAGCACGGGCTGCGCCTTGACGACGCCATCATGGTCGGCCGATAGCCACCCGGCCTGCCAGCATGATCAAATCGCTGCCGACGACCCATGCCGTTGCCGCTCATGCGACGCCTACCGTCTGCCGCTCGGGTTCGATGACCGCAACGACTCGCTCTTCGCCTCACGTATACGGCTGTCCGGTGTACTTGATGGCCAGCCGGTCAACGATCGTCCAGGCCACGTCGCCTTCGAGCCACTCGATGACGCGGCCTCGGACGATGACCGGCCGGAACGGATCATCGGCTGGTGTCAGGGAGAGCGCGACCCGCGGGTCGCGGCGCAGGTTGCGGGCCTTGCGAGTGCGCGGGCCGGTGAGGATCACGACGTGTTCGTCGTGCGTGCCGATCCAGACCGGGACGGAGTGGGGGGCGCCGTCGGGCAGGACGCTGGCGAGGTGGGCGATCGAGGTGCCGTCGAGCACGCGGCGCACATCGGGGTCAAGCATCGTAGTCATCTCCTGGCTTGGGTTGTGGGTGGGCTTCCAGCGGTGGTTGTCGGCGAGCGACGCGACTTTGCCGGTGGCGAGGGTCATCGCTCGACCTCGTAGTGGAGGTGGGTGACGCCCGGTGCCGGGACGGCGTCGACGAGGCGGAGGCGCACGTGCTCGGGGAGAGACTGGATGAAGGGCCGGCCGCCGCCGAGCAGGATCGGCACCTGGTGGAGGACCAGCTCGTCGACGAGCCCTGCCTTCAACGCCTCGGCCACGACGCCGCCGCCCATGAGGCCGACGTCCTTGTCGCCGGCGGCCTCGCGGGCCGCGGCGACCGCGTCCTCGATCCCGGTGGTGACGAGGGTCTGTCGCTCGGTCAGCTCCGGTGCCGGCCGGTGGCTGAGGACGAACAGCCGGGCTGTCGGATGGGGGCTGCCGCCTCCGAAATGGTCGGAGTCCTCGTAGGTGTTGCGCCCTGCCACGACCGCGCCCACGCGCCCGGCGAGGGCGTCGAAGACCTTGGCGCTCGGGGCGCTCAACCTGAACCCGTCGAACACCTGGCTGGGCGTGTCGCCGTCGAAGTACCAGTCGAAGAGCGTCGTCCCGTCGCCGAGCCCACGCCCGGCGCCGGGATTGCGGCCGGTGAGGTAACCGTCGACCGACACCGCGTGGGCGCTGAAGACCTTGCTCATCTCCGTGATCCTCTCCTGGAGTTCCTTCAAGAGATGCTGTGACCGTAGCAACTTCAGTTCCCTGAGGGAACCCCGATTGCTAGACTGGTTCCATGCAGCGCACCGACTTCAGCAAGATGGCGTGCTCCATCGCGCGTACGCTCGACGTCATCGGGGAGCCCTGGTCGCCGCTGATCCTGCGTGACGTATGGGTGGGGCTCACCCGGTTCGAGCAGCTCCAGGCCGACCTGGGGATCTCGCGCAAGGTCCTGACCGAGCGGCTGAACCACCTCGTCGACCAAGGCGTGCTCGAGCGCCGTCCCTATGACCGGCGACCGCGTTACGAGTACGTCCTGACGGAGAAGGGCGCCGAGCTGGTCGACCTGCTCATGGTCATGGCCGGCTGGGGAGACAAGTGGCTCGCGGGCGAGGCTGGCCCGCCAGTGCTCTACCGCCACCACGCGTGCGGCGAGGTCAGCGGTGTCGACCTGCGCTGTGCCCACTGCGGCGAGCCGATGCACGCAAACGACGTCGACCCGCTGCCGGGCCCCGGCGCAGCCGTGTGACCGAGACGAGCCCGGAGCCCCGGCCGGCCTCGACGGCCCGACAGCATCCGCGACGGCCGTCGGGCGCGCCCCCGGTCCGTCGACCCCGGCATACCCTGCGGGTGGGCCTCCCCGCCACGACGGGGATCAGCGCACGACGGCGTACCGCACATGAACGGCGTACGGCGAGTGGTGGACCGAAAGGATCTTGAGGTCGATATCGCCGTCGAAGCCCTCGAAGAGCCGCTTCCCCCGGCCGAGGACGACCGGAGCGGTGGTGATGCCGAGCTCGTCGACCACCCCCGCCGCGAGCGCCTGCCGAATGATGTCAGCGCCCCCGCCAATGGCGACGCCGCTGTCGCCCGCCGCCCGCCGGGCCGCCGCCAACGCCTCCTCGAACCCGTTGACCATGAGGAAACCGGTGCTCGGGTCGGGCTGGTCCGCAGTGCGATGGGTGAGCACGACCATGGTGCCTCCGAACGGATTCCGCCCGCCCCAGGCCCCGGCGCTGTCGTACATGCCTCGGCCGCACAGGCCGGCGCTCGTCCCCTCGAGCAGCGCGTCGAAGTACGCACGGTCCGCGTCGGTCATGCCGGCGCCGGGTTCGCGCTCCGTCTCATAGGTCCACGGCCCACCCATCACCCAGTAGTGGAGTCGCTCGCCGCCGACGCCGAGCCCCTGGCCCGCACGATCGTCGGGACCGGTGACATAGCCGTCCAGTGACACGGTGATGGCGGCCTTCACCGGGCCTCGCCGCTCGGTGGTGCTCATGATTCCTCCTGTTACGGATATCGGAGACATCGGACATAGCAGAGACTGCCCGCCAGCGCTGGACTCATCGGTCCGCTTCGTCGAGCTTGGGTCAGGTCGAGCCTGGCTGCGCATTCGCAATCCTCGGTCACCCTGGCCGACACCATCCTCGGCCTCGTCAACGGAGTCACGCCAGGGATGTCACTCAAGCTCGGCGGCAATGACTGCGGTCCACAGAAGGTCGCGAAGCGTCCAGACGCCGACGTCGACGGCGGCCGGGTCGAGTCGGCCGTCTTGGTGACGTAGGAGTTCTTCGTGCCCGCGGTGCCGGCGGTCGAGCACGTGCCGCAGGTTGCTTGCGTGGTGTGAACGCGTTGGTCGGCCTGGCGGATGCGGGCGTCAGGTACGAGGTATTCGCCGATCTCGCGGGTGGTCACCCCATCGGCGACAGTCCGCCAACGTCGGTCCCGATCGTCACCCAATGCCATCCCAGGTGGCGTTGCCACATCGCCCCAGGCCCATAGCGCTGGGCACCTCGGAGCGACAGTGTCATCCACTAAGCTCAGTCATCCCGTGTGAGCTCACCATCAGGAACCGGGTGAATGCACCGTGCAGGCCTGGATTGACAGCATCGCCACCGCAGTAGCCGACGTTGCCGAGCTCAATGCGATCCTCGGCCCCGAACCGCCCAAGGGCGTGACTCTCGTCAGTGACGACGGCCGGCGGACCCTGCATATCAACTTCTACGGAGCTCGGTCCGACCTGTACTGGGAGACCGAAACCGACCTTCTACTCGCGTGGGGGCCGGTACCGCCTGCCGCCCCGGCCAACCAGGTCGTCGACGACGCCGAATACGCGTACGACAACCCATGGTTCGCCCTTCCCGACGGCGCCGAGCCCTTCGAGATCACAGCCGCCCAGGCCCGCCAGGCAGCCCACGAGTTCCTGCGCACCGGTGGACGCCCCACGAACGTCCAGTGGGTCGTCAAACCCTAGAACTCGTGGGCTGGAGGCGTTCGGCCGTGTCCGCCTGGTGAGATGTTCATGAGTTTCAACAGCGCTGGGCTCCGTCCTAGCAGTGCTGTCGAGCACGAGCTCATGCAGACGGCGTGACCGGGGACCGCATGCCGAGCCACTGCTCGGCGTCCCAGGCCTGGAACCGCTCTACCTCGGTGAACCCCAGCTTTGCCGCGAGGCGCATCGAGCCGACGTTGGCGGTTTGGGTGGTGAGCACCACCGGCTCGCCGGGAAGGACGCCGTCGAACCAGTCGAGTGCCGCCGCGCACGCCTCGGCGGCGTACCCGAATCCCCACGCCCGCGGCAGAAACAGGTAACCGAGATCGGCCTTCCCCACGGCAGCCGGACGACGGTGCCCCGTTGCTCTCCTGAGCAGGATCTGGCCGATCATCGCCCCGTCGAGATCAACGACGAAACTCCCGGGCCACCGCTCGGGCGCCCCGGGCATCTCGCGCTCAAGCTCGTCACGCGGCCGGGGGCCGCCGAGGTAGGTGTGCACCTCTGGCGACGCCAGCAGCTCGATGAACGCCGAACGGTCCCGGGCCTCGGACTCACGGAGCACGAGCCTCTCGGTCCGGATCGGCTCAGGCGGCCAGGCAACGGGTCCGAGCTCAGTCATGCCGGCAGCTAATCAGCAGACTCGGCAGCGATCAAGACTCGCGGAAGGCTGAATAGGCGCGTGGCACTCCGCCGTTGACGGAGGACGAGATCGAGAAGAGACGCAAGCTGTACTCCGGCATTCCCGGCCTCGCCTCTGATGAGGTCGTAGGCGCGGGTACGCCTCGGCTACCGCCCAGGACCGCTGACCGGCGTACCGCGGGCGGCTCAGCGTCCCGGTACCGGGGCCGATCGAGGTCGGTCTGACGACGCTCGGGCCGTAGCGCGCCACCAACGGCGCGACGCCAGCGCGGCCAGCCCGGCGCCGGCGGCGTTGAGCAGTACGTCGTCCACAGAGGACACGCGGTCCAGCTGCAGGACGTACTGCGCGGCCTCGACCAGGACCGAGCAGCCCGCAGCGAGCGCCAGGATCCGCGGCACCGACCTCAGCGCCGCGAACCGCACCGGGGCGAGGAACCCCAGCGCCGCGAACACCAGAAGGTTGCCGACGACCTGGCCCATCGCCGTCACCGGGTCGCCTGCGAGAATAGTGAGAAGATCCCGTAGCGGTACCAGGCTCACCCGGCCGGGGACGGCCCCGGCCCGGTCGCCCGGCAACATGATCATCCATACCCACGGCACCGTCCCGTAGACCATGCCGACCTCGGCCAGCGACATCCGCCACGCCGGGGTGGTGTCGGTGACACTCCGACGGCGCGCCAGGGCCCACACCGCCAGCGCGGCCAACGGCAGTGCGGCCACCGTGATGAGTGCCACGCCCCTGAACGTACCGATCCAGCCGTGCCACCCCTCGACCATGCCACCTCCGCTTCCGTCCGACCGCGAAATCTACCCGGGCCCGAGCCGGGCCCCGTCGTGATGGTCGGGCGGCTTCCGGTCGGTGATGTAGTCACGGAGCCCTGGCCGGCGTAGTCGGTCCTCTGACCGGAGCCCTCTCACTGGCCCGGCTCGGGGTCGAAGAGATCGGCCATCTTCACAACGGTCGCATCGTTCTTCGCCATGGGGCAAGTCTGGCGCTGCGACGATCCTGACCGCAGCCGAGGGGACATTCACGTCACGGACTGACAGCTACCCCCGCCGCCTGCGCCGGCGACGCATACGCCTCGAAGGCGGCAACATTTTCGTCGCCACGCGACCGCCTCCGCCCGGTAACGGTGATGCCGGTGCCGCAGAGTCATCCGGGTTGACCCACGACAGGAATACCAACCCGGTCACAACCAGGCCAAGGATTCCAAAGATCAATGGTTGCTGCCACTCATCGCCCGGTGGCCACGCCTCCCAGGCCCCCGGCCCAACCACGCGAGCGTCAAGGTCGAGCCGCTCCCCCGCCACGCGGGGGTCCTCGTCGAACATGCTCCCGTACTCGACGTCGCTGATCCGCAGTGTGCCGTCAGTGGAGACGAAGGTCCCGTCACACCACCAACCATGAACCTTGGACCCCTTGTCGAAGGCGCACCGGCTGACCGTCAGGGTCCCGTCGACTCCCCACCTCTGGGCCCGCATTTGCTCGATGCCGTTCCAGAGCGACGCGGCGGTGACGAGTAGCAGGAACCCGACGAACGCCACCCCGACGACGTTGAACCAGCCAAGGTCCCGCACGTGCTCAACCCGTCGCAGCAGCCACCCACGCACCCGTGACATGCCGCCCAGGGTAGGCAGCCCCCGCCATTCGCAGCAGCGCCGCGAACGGTAGCCGAACTCCGCAAGCTGCTGCGGCACAACACATCGCTGAGGTAGCAACGATCCCTTGACCCCCAGGCAACCAACACGGCTCGCTGACCTGCATGGCCAGGAGGCTCTAGCGGCGGCAACCGTTCCTGGGGTCCGTAGACGTCCTTAGCCGCTCGTACCGTCGTCACTCAGATAGTCAGCCACGATCACCGTCGGCCCGAGCAATTAGGGACGGCCCGTCGGGTTCCAAGACACCTGTCGCCGCGACGGTGCCCCGTCGCGTCGCCGAGCCGCCGGCTCGGCGTAGCTCCAGCCGCGCGAGGGCGGGCTCCCCGGCCGGGCCGTCTACGCAACTGTGCCCTACATCGAGAGCGCAAGCCCCACCGACGCCGATCTGCCGTGCCCGAGTTTCCGACCGCTCGCTTGTTAGGCGCTTGCGGCAAGAGTCGCTGTGTCCACCGACTTCCACCGGGTCTGGCTGCGGAGCGCGCCCCTGTCCGTACTCAGGGGGTTCGGCCGACCTGGCCGATGCGATCGACGGCGTCCGGGCCGCGCATGAGTCCCGGCTGGCCGAGCTGGAGAAGTCAGCCCAGCGTGGCCGCCTTGCGCAGCAGCACTGAGCGTTCGCGCTGGTTGGCGCACAGCCGGGCCGCCAGCTCCAGCTCGGCGCGCGCCTCCGGTCGCCGTCCAAGCCGGGCCAGCAGTTCACCGCGTACGGTCGGAACCAAATGCGAACCGGGGAGCCGGTCCGAGGCGATCAGCTCGTCCACGATGGCCAGGGCTTGCGCCGGGCCCGAGGCCATGGCCACCGCGACGGCCCGGTTGAGCTCCACCACCGGCGAAGGTGCGACTCGGCCGAGCGCCTCGTAGAGGACGACGATCCGGTCCCAGTCGGTCGCCTCGACGGAGAGCGCCGACGCGTGGGCGGCGGCGATCGCGGCCTGCAGGCCGTAAGGGCCGAGGCCGCGAGTCGATGCCATGGCCAGCGTGGCCAGCCCACGACGAATCGCCGAGAAGTCCCACCGCCGCCGGTCCTGGTCTTCGAGCAGGATCGGCGAACCGTCCGGGGCGGTCCGGGCCGGGAAGCGCGCGGCCGTCAGCTCCAACAGGGCGAGCAGGCCGTGCACCTCCGGCTCGGCCGGCTGCAGCGCGGCCAGCGTGCGAGCCAGCCGGATTGCCTCGTACGCGACCTCAGGGCGCAGCAGCCGGTCACCCGACGTGGCCGTCGACCCCTCGGTGAAGATCACGTAGAGGACGCTGAGCACGCCGCCCAGCCGTTCCCGGCGCTCGCCGGCCGCCGGCAGCTCGAACGGCACCCCAGCCGCCGCGATCGTCTTCTTGCCCCGGGTGATGCGGGCCTGCACGGTCGGCACGGGTACGAGGAACGCGCGGGCGATCTCCTCGCTGGAAAGCCCGCCCACCACGCGCAGGGTCAGCGCCACTCGGACCTCGGGGGACAGCACCGGGTGGCAGCTGATGAACATCAGCGCCAGGACGTCGTCGTCGATCTTGTCGGGGTCGATTTCTTCGTCGACCGCCGGGTCGGCCGCCAGCAGGGCGTAACGGTCCTGGAGGGCGGTCCGGCGGCGGATCGCGTCGATGGCCCGCCGCCGGGCCGTGGCCATCAGCCAGCCGGCCGGATTCGCCGGAGCGGCGAGCGGCCACGACACCAGCGCCTCGGCCACCGCCTCCTGGGCCGCGTCCTCGGCCAGCCCGAAATCGCCGGTGAACCGGGTCAGCGCGGCGACGATCCGCGCCGACTCGATCCGCCAGACGGCTTCGACATCGGCCGTACCCATCAGATCTGGCCGTTGCTCTCGCGCCCGGCCCAGTCCTTGGCGATCACTCGTCGACCTGCGGGACCTCGTCGCTCCCGGGCACCCGCCGGACCTCGATCTTGGACCCGGGGGCCGCCGGGACCCGCTTGGCCCACTCGACCGCCTCCTGTTTCGAGGCGACGTCGAGCAGGAAGAAGCCCCCGAACAGTTCCTTGGTCTCGCCGTACGGCCCGTCCGTGACCACCGGGGCCTCGCCGCTGAAGTCGACCACGACGCCCAGGCCCGGATCGTCCAGCCCTTCCGCCGCGAGGAGAACGCCAGCCTTGACCGTCTCCTCGATGAACTGGCGGGTCGTGGCCATCATCTCGTCGATGTTGGCCATCATGGCCGCGTTCGACTCGTCGGTGCCCCGCATGATCAGCAGGTACTTCGGCATCGCGTTCTCCTCGTCCGGCGGGGCCGCCTCTCGGCCCTCGCATCCACGTCGAACGAGCGGCCCGCGGATCGACACGGCCCCGGAGAAATCTCTCGCCGCGACGCAGCCGATCCCTCCGACCCGCGTTTCGCCCGTCAGAGCGGCCCCTGAGCGATGGCTGACGCGGACGCCCTGCTGGTCAGAAAGCTTATCGTCGCATCCGAGTTCGCCAAGATCGACGAAAGTCCTCACCGCTTGGTCTCACCACGCCTGTGGAGGTCCAGCTCACCGGCAGATGCCAACCGAGGAATTACGAGAAAAAGATTCCGGCTCAGATCTGATCCGTAGCCTCGGCATGGTCGTCCGCCCCCGTGCAGAAGGGTTTGCGACTACAGGCTGCAGCGCTTCAGTCGTCCATCGCGGCGGCGGTCCGTTCAGCGCCTTTGCTGTCATTCGTTGCTGTCACCAAGCCGGTCTCGCTTCCCCTGGGGCATACGGCTGTCGCCGGGGACGTCGGTCGGCTTGGCTGTACGGATGACTCACCTGCGCCCGCGTGCCGGGGGCGACGTCCAGGCGATGACCGCCGTTAACGCTCGGCTCCCGTCCCAACGGGCACGCAACGGGCCCGCGGCCGGGTCATCAAGCCTCATCCCGCAACCGGGCTCGTGCCTGCTCGACCAGCTCGGCGTACCGCGGCGAAAACGGCTCGACCAGCTCCCGTTCCAGTAGGCAGGTGAGATTCCACAGCGCCCGTTGCTCCGCCTGATCCTCGACCAGGCCGGCGAAGTCGTTGGTCATCTCGTCGGTGCGATACAGCCACTCGAACAGAACCAGCGCCTCGTCGCGGCTGAGCCGCAAGACCACCTCGTCCTCTGCCACGCCAGTAGCGTACGGACACCGTCAGTTTGGAAGGACGAAGATCACCGCCCCGAATTGGCCGAGACGCCTGCTGACGGCAGGGGAATGGGTCACGGCTGATGCCCGCTCGTGCCCCCTCGGGACACGGGCTACTGGCACGTGGCTGGCACGGGGCTCGTTCGCTTAATGCCCTTGCGCTGACTTGTACTGTCCCTGGCGTGACTCGTGATGACACTCTGAACTTCCCTTGTCAGACAAGGGCGTCTCGGTGAGCAATACACCGCATCTCGGTCCCGTGCCCCAACGCATCGCCGTCGATGCCGAACTGGTGCGTCGGCTCGTCGCCGACCAGTTCCCCCAGTGGGCCGACCTCCCGGTTCAGCCGGTAGCCAACGGCGGCTGGGACAACTGGACCTTCCACCTCGGCTCCCGGATGTCGGTACGTCTGCCCAGCGCCGCCGAGTACGCCTTGGCGGTCGACAAGGAGCACCGGTGGCTGCCGCAACTCGCCCCCCGGCTCTCGTTGCCCATCCCCGTCCCACTGGCCAAAGGGGAACCCGGCGCGGGCTACCCCTACCCGTGGTCGATCTACTCATGGCTCGACGGCGAGCCTGCGAGCGCGGACCGCATCACCGATCCCGTCGGATTCGCCATCGACCTGGCCGAGTTCCTGTCCGCGTTGCAGAGCATCGATCCCACCGGCGGCCCCCTCCCCGGGCAGCACAATTGGTTCCGGGGCGGCACGCTGCGCACCTACGGCCGCGAAGCCCAGCGCGCGCTCACTGCGCTGGACGGCCACGTCGACGTCGACCTGGCCCGCGAGATCTGGAAGAACGCACTGGACGCATCCTGGGACGGAGCGCAGACCTGGTTCCACGGTGACGTCGCCCAGGGAAATCTCCTGCTCAACGACGGGGAACTCGCCGCTGTCATCGACTTTGGGACCTGCGGCGTCGGCGATCCGGCCTGTGACCTGGCGATCGCATGGACATTGTTGACCGCCGAGGGTCGGCAGGCGTTTCGGCAGCGACTGTCCGTCAGCGGGGCCACGTGGGCGCGCGGGCGCGGCTGGGCCCTCTGGAAGACGCTCACCGCCTGTGCCCGCACCTTGGGCAGGGCCGACGAACAGGCCGCGATCGCACTGCGCGTCCTCGGTGAGATCTTCGCCGAATACCTGGCGGACAGCCGGCGGCAGCAGTACCAGCCTTGATCATGGCACGCGGATGGCGCGCAGGATCCAACATAGGAGAGCAATCGCGATACTCGTGACGGCAGCCCGCCAGGTAGATGGGGTCAGGGTTGGTAGTGCCGGTGCGGAGGCGCTCTTCTCTAGTCTGGAGGTGCGCGACGGGCCGATAGGTGTCTGGCTACGATCGCCGGGTGCGTAGCAGGGAGAGCCTGGTCGCTCTGGTGACTGGGGCGAATCGCGGTATTGGCTTCGAGGTTGCCCGACAGCTCGGGCGGTTGGGATACGTGCCGATCGTCGCTTCGCGTGATCGCGGGCTGGGCATGGCTGCGGTAGAGCGGCTAGCCGGGGATGGCGTGGCCGTCGAGTATGTCGAGCTGGAGCATTCCCTCCTCGCAGCCATGACCCGCCCGTTCCGTGAGTAGCCCCCGGCGTGGGCCATCGGGTCGGCGTTTGAAGGATAATCGGGGGCCGCAGCAGGCCCGGCAAACCGGCGGAGACAGCGGCGAGCGGTAACGACGCACCTTCTCGGCACGTCTGCGCGCCCCAGCCGTGGGAAGTCGGCCACGCTCCGTGCCGCGCGGTCTGCGGCAAAAGCGGATGCCGGCAAGCAGATCACCTGGCACGACACCTGCGAACCCCGATCTGCTCGTGGCCGTGCGGCATGATGGGCGTTCATGGGCGCCACCGATCCCTACGTGATCATCACGGAACCGACATTCGTGGCACGGTTCCTTCTCGGTCCCGACACGACCGAGGAGTGTGTGGCCAACGTGGATGCCTTCGTCGACCTTCCTGACGGCTCCAGTTGGGCGCTGACGATCTTCACCGTCGACGAGGTCCGCCGCCTGCTCGCTAGATGGAAGGAGACCGGTGAAGTCGCGGACGGCAGCTACTTCTGGGCCGTTGACCAGCTAATCGTGGCGGAGCCGGGCGTGCCGGCCATGACTACAGCTATCCGAGAACTCGTTCGCAGCGGGGAGATAGCAAGAGCCGGTGTCCGATGCGAGGATCCGGGCTGAAGCCGCCTGAGCGCACCCACGAGGAGCGATGGCTCCGACCGGCGCCGCGCACGGCTCGCGGCATCAAAGGTTGCTGGCATCTGAGGCACCGCCTTGGCCTCAACATCGCATCTCCTATGGGATGACGCAGTCCCATGAGCCTGAGGCAACGGCGCCTGGGCAGGTTCGCCGAAGAACGCTGTCCTCGCCGAGCACCGATAACCCGTCATTACTGCCCGGCCAGCACAGGGCGACACGGCGGCTACTTCCAGCCGCTTCGAAAAGGCGGTCCACCTCAGCGGCGGGCTCGACAGAGCAGTCCATCCACGGGTCTTCGGTTGCTGGAACTCCGGGCTCGTCCTCGGCGAACGTGTAGAGATTGAGCGTCGTGCCGTTCACCCGCACTGAGTAGCCGGCCGAGCCCACTTCGAAGGGACCCAGGGGTCGAAGCGTGTGCGTCAAGCGATGATCGGTGGCAATTGCCCACGGGGCACGCCGGCCGGACCGCTCAGCTCGGCCAGGAGGGCGTCCACCGCAGGCCGTTGCGGCGCGCCGCCGAGGGCGCGGGTGACCGCGAAGATGCGTCGCTCGGTGACCGGCTCGGCCAGTGGCTGCACGTGCACCCCGGGTGGTACGTGGCGCAGCGCCAGCTCCGGCACCAGCGCGGCGCCCAGGCCGGCCGCGACGAGGTCCAGGGTGAGCGCGAAATCGACGGAACGGTGCCGGATGTCCGGTTCAAAGCCGGCGAGCCGACAAGCGTGCAATGTGGACCGCAGGCACGGCGTGTGCTCGGCACTGGCGATCCATGGCACGTCGCGCAGCTCGCTCAGCCGGCCGGTGCGACGGCGCCACCCGACCGGCGTGACCAGGTGCATCGGGTCGGTGGTGACCGGGTGCCGGTCCAGGTCGTCGACCAGCGGCGCGGGCACGTGGTCGTACTCCTGCAGCACCACCACGTCGAGGGTGCCGGAGCGCAGGTCGAGGCGGCTCTGCTGGTCTTCAGCCTCGATCACCCGCACGTCCAGCTCCGGGTGCTTCGCCCGCGCGCGGGCGGCGGCGGGGGCCACCAGCGCGCCGGCCGCGGACGCGAAGGCGCCGACCCGCACCGTGCCGCTGACCTTGTGGTGGAGCGCGGCGAGCCCGGCCACCGCCTGCTCCACCGCGCCCAGCACGTCCTTCGCGTGGCTGGCCAGCACCTGGCCGGCCGGGGTGAGCACGATCCCGCGCCCGGCGCGCTCGACCAGCTCGTGCCCGGCCTCTCGGGACAGCTGGACGAGCTGCTGGGATACCGCCGACGGGGTCACGTGCAGCGCCGCGGCCGCGGCTGTGACGCTGCCGCGCAGCGCGACCTCGTGCAGCACCCGGAGCCGGCGTACGTCAAGATCCATGTAGCTACGCTACAACAGCGATGAAGAACGTTGAACTGGTCCTTAAGCGTTCGCTCGGGCAGCCTGGCCAGCATGAAAGCATCGCACCGAGCTCTCGCCGTGCTCGTCGCCGCCATTTGGGGCGTCAACTTCGTCGCCATCGAGCTGGGCCTGCGCGACCTGCCGCCGCTCGTGCTGACCGCGCTGCGCTTCGTCGCTGCGGCGGTGCCGCTGGTCTTCCTGGTACCGCGCCCCAGCGCCCGGCTCCGCTACGTGGTCGCCTACGGGCTGGTGCTCGGCGTCCTGAAGTTCGGCGCCCTCTTCACCGCGCTCGCGGCTGGCATGTCGGCCGGCCTGGCCTCGCTCGTGCTGCAGGCGCAGGCGCTGATGTCGGTGCTGCTGGCGGCGGCGGTGCTCGGCGAGCGGCCGGCGCGGGCGCAGGTGGCCGGCGTACTGGTCGGATCGGTCGGGATCGGCGTGCTGGCGATCGGCAGCGGCGACCACGCCACGGTGATCGGCTTCATGCTGACGCTGTTCGCGGCGGCCAGCTGGGCCGTGGCAAATCTGGTCATGCGGGCCAGCGGCGAGAAGCGACCGCTGTCGCTGCTGGTCTGGTCGAGCCTGGTGCCGCCGTTGCCGCTGCTCGGCCTGGCCGGCGTGGTCGACGGCGGACAGGCGGTGCTGGATGCGATCACCGGCCTGTCGTGGCGCGGGCTGCTCGCCGTGGCCTACGTCGCGTACGTGTCGACCCTCGTCGGCTTCGGGATCTGGAACCGGCTGATCGCCCGGTACTCGATCGCGCGGGTGGCGCCGTTCAGCCTCCTGGTGCCGGTCTTCGGGCTCAGCGCGGCGTCGCTGCTGCTCGACGAGCCCGTCGGCCCGACGGAGCTGGCCGCAGCCGCCATCGTCCTCGCCGGGCTGGCGCTGGTGGTCCGGCGTTCCACAGCGGACCGCAACAACGTCACGGGTGAGAGTGAGGGTGGCGAGCCCGAGTACGCCCGGGCCATGGCTGCCTAGATCCTTGGTCGCCAGATTCTCGACGTTTGTGTCAAGTTTTTGAGCGGGCGTAACGTTGTGTTGCCCGCTCCACATTTTGCAGACATGGGTTCTGACCAGCCACTTGGGTGGCACAGCCGGTCGCCACGGCGGCCGGACATCGGCGCAGCGGGTGGCGGCGGCCGGCCAAAATCGGGCCGCGGGTCCCTGCGTGAGCCTGGCCCGAGGTAGGGCCACAGGCTGTTTATCCAGCTCGACTGGCCTGCTCGGCGGTCCGAGGCGGAGCCTCTCTGGTGCTCTGAACGGGAACGTTTACCGGGTTGGCGGCGGCGGGGCCGGAACCGGTTGGATGAGACGGACATCCGACGGGTTTGGGGGCGTGGTGGCGGAGCTGGTCAAGATCAGGAGGCTGACCGACCAGGAGGGCCAGCAGTTACACCGGATCGTGCGCCGGGGCAGCACCAACACAGTGCGCTATCGACGGACCATGATGCTGCTGGCCTCGGTCGGCGGCAACCGAGTTCCAGTGATCGCCCAGTTGGTGCAGGCCGACGAGGACACGGTGCGGGACGTGATCCACCGGTTCAACCAGATCGGCCCGGCCTGCCTGGACCCTGTGGGCTTGACCCGTTTCGACGGACAGGGTCGATGTGGTGATCTCACGCTACTTTGTTGGCGGTTACCGGGCTTAGACCGGTGGCTTCGTAGGTGGCGGGGCTGAGGTAGCCGAGGCTGGAGTGCCGGCGGCGGGTGTTGTACCAGCCTTCCACGTACTCGAATATCGCCTGGCGGGCGGCTTCGCGGGTGGGCCAGGCCTGGCGGTGTAGCAGTTCGGTCTTGATGGTGGCGAAGAACGATTCGGCGACGGCGTTGTCCCAGCACTGCCCGCGCCGGCTCAGCGACAGTCGGATCCCGTGGCGCTTGGTGAGGCGGGCGTGCTGGGTGCTGGTGTATTGACAGCCGCGGTCGGCGTGGAAGATCAGCCCCGAGGTGGGTCGGCGGCGGCGGATGGCGTTGGTGAGGGCGGCGTCGACCAGGTCG
Source organism: Micromonospora sp. NBRC 110009 (assembly GCF_030518795.1). Classification (NCBI taxonomy): domain Bacteria; kingdom Bacillati; phylum Actinomycetota; class Actinomycetes; order Micromonosporales; family Micromonosporaceae; genus Micromonospora; species Micromonospora soli. Next base: position 6,541,323 of record NZ_CP130427.1, read on the forward strand.
GTGCGCAGGTGATCGGCCACCGCCCAGCCGACGACCCGCCGGGAGGCCAGGTCGATGACCGCGGCCAGATACAGCCAGCCCTCCCACGTGTTGATGTAGGTGATGTCCCCGCACCATCGGGTGTCGACCGCGGCCGCGTCGGTGTCGAAGTCCCGGCCGACCAGGTCAGGACGCGCTTCGGCGGCCGGATCCGGCATGGTGGTGGTGCGCCACCGTCGTGGACACTTGCCGGCGATCCCGGCCGTGCGCATCAACCGTGCGACGCGTTTGCGGCCGTGCCGCAGCCCAGCCGCGACGAGTTCGGCGTGCACCCGCGGCGCCCCGTAGGTGCCCTTCGACATCGCGTGCACCGCGGTGATCTTCTCGGTCAGGGCCTGGTCGACCCGTTCACGCTCGGACCGCTCGCCACGGACATGCTGGTAATAGGCGGACCGGGAGACCTGCATCAGCTCACACGCACGCTTGACGCTGCGTGAGCCGGCCTGCTCCGCCTCGATGAACGGGTACACGTTCACCGGGTCTCCTTCGCGAAGAAAGCCGTCGCCCGCTTCAAAATCTCGACGTCCTCGCGCAGCCGCCGGTTCTCCCGGCGCAGCTGCGCCAATTCGGCCCGCTCGTCACTGGTCAACCCGTCGCTACGGGCGCCCGCGTCGACCTCAGCCTGCCTGACCCACTCCCGTACCGCGGTCTCCGTCAGGTCGAAATCCTTCGAAACCTGCCCGATCGTCCGATCCCCACGCTGACACAACTCCACGATCTCGGCCTTGAACTCCGCCGTGAACGACCGACGAGGCCGCGACCGCTTCCTACCCATGCTCTCCATGATGCTGGACATCCTCCCGGAGCCCTCCAGCTCCTGATCTCAGATGTCCGTCAAAGCGGGTCAGGCCCACCTGGGTGGGCGGGAGGCCGTCCCCGCCTGCTCAGCCCTGACGACGAGGACTTCGTCGTCCAGACGGCCACCACCCGCCCGACGAAGCTCAGCCAGCCCTTCACCCGCTGGTCCATCCGCAAACTGCTCGCCTACCTGCGTAAGGTGCACGGCCGGCTGATCCGCATCGGCCGCGAGGCCCTGCGCTTACCCTGGGCCCAGTGGCGCCCACACAAGCGCGCACACAACCGACAGATGCGTCACAAGTGCGCGTTTTACGCGTTCGGGTCCCAGTCTGCGAGCTGCTCCATCGGCTCGGTGTCGCCGGTAGTCTCCAGGCCGTCGAGCGGGACGCGCTCGTAGAAGTAGAGGACCAGTTCGCTCGCTGCGCCTCGCATCGCCATGTCGCCCGGCTCCGCGTCGGCGGCGAGGTCGTCGCAGCGGACGCCGTCGGCGTTGAGGGTCAGGCGCCAGGAGCGGCCCTCGGTCGTGTGCAGGTCGATGGTCGCCGGCTTGAACGGCCAGGGGACGGTCGTCGCCGCGACGGTCGTCAGGAACTCGTCGACGCCCTCGACCGCGACGTCCGTCGGCAGCGGCTGTGCGGCCCCCTGGGTGAGCTGGGCGTCGTAGGTGTGGACGGCGATCTCCTGGATCTGGTGCCGGGCCACGGCTCCGCTGGTCTCCGGGGCCTGCGAGCGGCCCCACCAGGTCCAGCAGCCGCGGTCCGGGCCGGCCTCGCGCATCGCGTCGAGCATGAGCTCGGTCGACTCGGCGAGCCAGGCGTCCAGGGCTTCGCGGTCGCGGGGCGCGGTCGGGGCGCCCTTCGGGTCCGTCCTCGCCGGTGGCTCAGCGCCTGGGCCCGCCGCGATGATGGCGGCCTGGCGGCGGCGGCCGTCGCCGAGGTGCTGCGCCAGTTCGCGCAGCGTCCAGTCCGGGCAGGTCGGGACCTGGACGTCAAGGTCGGGGGCGGACGCGATCGCGGCGCGGAACGCGGCCGAGCGGTCTTCGATCAGCCGCAGGACCTCGGGGAACTCCAAAATGTTTTGCACCTCGGTTGTGTATCACTGCGCTCCGGCCGCCGGGTAGCGAATTTGTCGGACGAACGCGTCGACAGCCGGGCGGAGCGCCGGCGCCGAAGCCGTGAGCACTAGTCCGTGGCCAGGCCGTGTTTCAGGAGTGGAGGGCAGGACGTGCATCGCCATCAAGGTCAGAGGTTGCCGCCGGGACCGAGAAACGCCAGCGCTCGAGCAGCCCGAGCTGGTCGGACTATTGCCGAGAATCATTCACGAGCGTAGGAAGAACATCCCGCCCCACCGGACGACTCGTCCCACCACCTCGGCTCCGTGCCTCCGTCCACCATCGAAGGAGATGCCTGTGACCATCCCCAGGCGGCTGCCTTTCGCCGTGTCCGTGCTGGTGATCGCAGGTGCCGTACTGCTCGCCACCGCCGCCGCCGCGGCGCCGCCCACGGTGCCGCCGCAGCCGGCCGCGCACGGTGCCTGCGACCCGATCGACCCGACGGCGTGCCTGCTGCCGTTCCCGAACGACTACTTCACCGTGCCCGACCCGGTCAGCCCCACCGGACGGCGGGTGCAGTTCGCGGACGCCTCGATGCCGGCCAACATCCGCGGCGTCCCAATTGACCCGACCGAATGGAACCGGCAGGACGGGTACAGCCCCGGCACGCCGATCCTGGTGCACGTGCCCGGCCTCGACGCCGCAGCCACCGGCATCGCGCCGGTCACCGACATCGGCCGCTCGCTGGCGCCGGACGCGCCGATTGTGCTGCTGAACACCACCACCGGCCAGCGCACACCGTACTGGGCGGAGCTGGACGCGCACGCCGCCGGCCAGCCCGACCGCCAGCTGGTGATCATCCGACCGGCCGTCGCGCTGGCCGAGGGCACCCGGTACGTCGTGGGGCTGCGCGGCCTGCGGGACCGGAACGGGGCGCTGATCCCGGCGCCGGCCACGTTCCAGGCGTACGTCAACGGCGCCAACCCCAGGGACCGCCGCACCCCCCAGATCAAGCGGATCCTCGCCAGCCTGACCACCGCCCACGTCGAACGGCACGACCTCTACCTCGCCTGGGACTTCACGGTAGCAAGCCGGCAGGGTTTGACCGGACGGATGCTGGCGCTCCGCGACGACGCGTTCGCCACCCTCGGTGTGGCCGCGCCCTCGTTCGCCGTCACCCAGATCGTGAACTACCCGCCAGAGCAAGATCCGCGGATCGCCCGGCAGGTGAGCGGCACCATCGCCGTACCGTCCTATCTGACCGGCAACGGCGGACCCGGGTCGCGACTGCACTACGGGCCGGCCGACGGCGACGGGAAGGCGCACACGGCGGACGCCCGGCCCACGCCGTCCGGCGCGACGCTGCACGCCGACTTTGTCTGCAACATTCCGCGCAGCGCCTCCGCCGCCGACCCGGCGCACCTCTCGCTCTACGGCCACGGCCTGCTCGGCCGACCCACCGAGATCAACGCCGGAAACGTCAAGACCATGTCGGCCACCCACAACTTCACCTTCTGCGCCACCAGCTGGATCGGCATGGCAAACGCCGACGTCCCGTATGTGGCCGGTGCCTTCACCGACCTCAGCGCCTTCCCCGCAGTGGCGGACCGGCTGCAGCAGAGCTTCCTGAACTTCCTCTTCCTGGGCCGGGCGATGATCCACCCAGACGGTTTCACCGCCGACCCGGCGTTCGAGGACGCCGCCGGGCAGCCGCTGATCGACGGGCCGGGCGGGCTGCACTACGACGGCAACAGCCAGGGCGGCATCAACGGTGGCGCCCTGACCGCTATCGCTCAGGACTGGACCCGGTCGGTGCTCGGCGTGCCGGCGATGAACTACTCGACACTGCTGCAGCGCAGCCTCGACTTCGCTCCGTTCCAGACCATCATGGACCAGTCCTACCCGGACAAGGTCGACCAGCAGCTGATCTTCGCGCTGCTGCAGATGCTGTGGGACCGGTCTGAGGCCAACGGGTACGCCCAGCACATGACCGACAAGCCGCTGCCGGGCACTCCGGCGCATCAGGTGCTGATGCACGTGGCCTTCGGCGACCACCAGGTCTCCCCGGCCGCGGCCGAGGTCGAGGCGCGCACAATCGGCGCTCGCCTGCACACCCCGGCACTCGCCGACGGCTGGTCGCTCGACGTCAAGCCGTACTGGGGCATCGCGCCGATCCCCGCGTATCCGTACGCCGGCTCGGCGATCGTGATCTGGAACAGCGGTGCCGCCTCCGCGCCACCGCCGACGAACCTTCCGCCTGCCGGAGCGGAGTACGGCGACGACCCGCACGAGTTCCCGCGTGCCCAGCCCGCGGCGCAGGAGCAGAAGGCGACGTTCCTGCTCACCGGCGACATCGTCGACGTTTGCGCGGGGGCACCCTGTTCGTGACGAGCCAGCGTAAGCCGGGTCTGGACCACCGAGCAGCAGCAGCGCCAAGTGCCGCCGCCGCTGCGCCATGTCCACGTGGTCGAGGTAACCCGCCATCTCCGGGTCGGCGAGCACCTTGTCGTAGAACAAGCCGACGGCCGCCGTCACTGAGGCGGCGCCACCACCGATGCGCGGCCTGAGACCGCCGGGCTTTCCGTGCCCGGCGCCCCGCCCCGGCGGCCGTGCTCGGTGGACGCCCATTGTCAGATAGAACTGGCTGAGAGTGTGACGCGTTCCCGACAGGTCGGCGGGCGGCTTCTGGTCTGATCGCCGGCTGGCGGCGGGCCTATCGTGGCGGTCAGTACACCATCGCCGTCTTTCTGGACGGCGGGGTGTGAGGATCGGGACGGTGGGCTATGGCCGAGACTCTCGATGAACCCCTTCCCCGCCTGTGGTCCGAGCCGTGGGCCGCGCAGGCGGCGGTGCAGGCCGAGGCCGTCCGCACGCAGATGCAGGTGGCGCTCGCGGCCGAGCCGCCCGACCCCCGACGGCAGGCAGCGGCGGACGCGGTGGAGAAACTGCTCGCCGCGGTCGACACGGCCACCCAGGCACAAGGCCGACGGCGGCGCAGGAGCCTGGCCGACCGGTGGCGGGGCGGCGCCGTCGAGCACGCCTACCAGAGCCTGCACGCGGCGAAGATCGCTCTCGTCGACCTGCTTGCGCCCGAAGACCTGGATGCCCTCACTCCCGGCGTGCTGGCCAAGTTGGAGACGTGCTTGCCGCCGGAGGATGTCCGGCGGCTGAAGTTCGAGGCGCTGATCCGGCCCAACCCGCGCGTGGACCAGCGGGTCGACCGGGCGCAGGGCCGGGTGCGCGCTGATGTTGCTCGGCACATCGAGGCCAGGAAGCGGGCCCAGCTCAAGCAGGCGATGGAGATCGCATATGACGCGGCCGACCAGTTGCACGCGCGGGTGCGTGGATTCCGTAACGTGCTGCTGGCCGCCGCCGTCTTCATGGCGCTGTTCATGACGGCGTTGGTGGTCGTGGTGGCCAGGTACCCCGACGCGATGCCGCTGTGCTTCACACCCAGCATCACCGCCCCCCAGGCGACGCCCAACGGCCCCGCCACCCGCACCGTATGCCCCAGCGGGGAGGACCCGCCGCTGGCGGTGCCCGACGCCGACCAGCCGCAACACCCCGAGCCGGGCGACGTGATCATCGTCGCCGGCCTGGGGCTGCTCGGCGGTGCGCTGGCTGCCGCGTTCGCCATTCGCAAGCTCCGCGGCTCGTCCACCCCGTACGGGGTGCCCCTCGCCCTGACCTGGCTCAAGGTGCCCACCGGCTCCCTCACCGCGGTCGCCGGAATCCTTTTGCTTGGCGGAAACTTCGTACCCGGGCTGTCCGAGCTGGACTCCCAGCGGCAAATCCTGGCCTACGCGCTCGTCTTCGGCTACGCCCAGCAGCTGGCCACCCGCTTCATCGACGACCGGGCACAGTCACTGCTCAACAGCGTGCCCAGCACCGACCCCGAGGCCAAGCAGCCAACGCCACCGACCAGAGGCGAACTACCGGCCACAGACGTCCCACCCGCGACCGATGGCGGCGCTCAGGAACTGCCCGAGGCCGTCCCGGCCATGGTCGAACCCCTTGGCCCTGCCGGACCTGCTGGCCGGGTCGGACCAGTTGATCCGGCCGAACCGGTGCCCGAGGAGCCGCAGCAGACAGCCGTCACGGAGGAGGCGGAGCAAGACAGCCCTGATCAGGTGGAGGTCACCGAGGATCGGTCTGAGGACGGCGTGGTTGACGACGAGGACGTGACCCACCAGGACGAGGACGAGGACGCCGAGGAACTTGCCGGCGAGGCGGTGGAGTATGACCTCGGCGATGAGAAGCGAGGGGGTGCGTGATGGCGGTGCTCGCCGCGAACCTCGTAACACTTCGTCAAGAGATCTACCGACGGTGGCCACATCACCAGAAGCGCTTCGACGGCTGGATCGGCGACGTCAGCCATCAGCGCCGCAAGTCCGACCACAACCCGGACTCGCGGGGCGTCGTGCACGCCGTCGACGTCGACGTCAACGGCATCGACCCGCGCGCTTTGGTCCGTGTGGCGATCCGCCACCCCACCACGCAGTATGTGATCTTCAATCGAACCATCTGGAGCCGTACCCGCGGCTTTCAGCCGCGCAGGTACACGGGATCGGATCCGCACACCGGGCACGTGCACATCTCCGGCCGCTACGGCAGCGCATTTGAGAACAACCGCAGCGCCTGGGGTGTGGCCGCGGCACCGGCCCCGGCCGCGAAGGCTTCACAACCGGCTTCGCGGGCTCCGGCGCGCAGACCAGCGGCTGCACAGCCGGGCAAGCCCGGTTCCCGGTCGCTGCGACTGACCCGGCCGCCGATGCACGGCTACGACGTTCTGTTCGTGCAGCGGTTCATCGGAGCCAAGCAGTGCGGCGAGGCGGACGGATTCTACGGCTCACGCACGGAGGCCGGCGTTCGCTGGTACCAGCACATGCGCGGCATCAAGGCCACCGGTGTCTGTGACGCCACCACATTTCGCCACATGGGCATCACGGTGTAACCAAGACAGCTCTGGGGCACCGAGCCCGCGGAAGGACCAGGCATTCGTCAGGCAGGCGTTCGGTTGCGTCCCGCTGGGTGGTGTAGAAGCTGACTTGCTCCGGCCGCGCACGACCGGTGCAAGGGCCGCCGGCGGAAACTCCGCGGCCTTCGGGGTCCTGCCCCAACGGAGACCGGGTCATGTGCGACCGGTTGCCTGTCTCCCCCGGCGCGCTTCTACTCGTGGGCGAAGGTGTGGCGCCACCGGTGTGCGTGCAGGTCGGGCCGCGTGACGGCTACGGTCAGGCGCTCTACAGCCGGACGGCGTGACTCGCCGTTCCCGACGCTCCGGCGGCGATCGCGATGACGTACACCCATGGCGCGCCGCCGACGAGCGCACGTTCATTTCACGAGGCCACGTTCTGCATGGCCCTGGCGAGTTGGGCGAGGTCGATCCCTGTCAGGTGGTCGAGAAGGTGCCGGCGAAGGGCGGCGAGGTTGGTCGGCCACGCAGCCTCAAGACGGGCGAAACCGGCATCGGTAAGAACGGCGTTGCAGCCCCGCGCGTCCTGCGTGGATCTGACTCGCCGGATCAGCCCTTCGCTCTCCAGGCGTTGTGCCACGCGGGTCATGCCGCTGAAGGACATCTCGCAGGCGGCGGCGAGTTCGTTCATGCGCATCTGCCGGTCGGGGGCCTCGGACAGGTGCATCAGCGCCGTGTATTCGGTGAGGGAGAGCCGCTGCTCGCGGACCATGTCTGCGTCGATGGCACGGGGCAGCGCGCACATGGCGTGGGTGAGGCTCCGGACGAGTGCTTCTTCGTCCCGATTGAGGGGTTGTAGACCTTCTGGGGCCGGTGCCCGGCCGGGTGTGACGATGGACATCCTCCCAGCATAGTTGCTTGACGAAGGAAGCATCACGACCAATAGTTGCTTGACTAAGCAAGGACATCGATCGGGTGCCGCCAAGCAACAGAGGAAGCGCAATGACAAAAGATCAGGACCCTCATCGGCAGTACCCGCGCGGGTTGGAACGGCTGCGCGGCGGCGCGCTGGGTACACGGCATCGCCGTGCAGCGCACGGATACGGAGTTCGAACTAGTCTGGAGGAAGGTCTCATGAGCGACGCCGGGACCACCGACGGCGCCGAACCGGTGCTGCCGGGTGACCTGATGACCGGCCGCCAGCGGGTGTGGCTGGTGCTCATGCTCGGTGCCTTCATCGCGATCGGTCCGTTGACCGTCGACATGTACCTGCCCTCGCTGCCCGCCGTGACGGCCGCATTCGCGACCACCCCGACGGCGGTGCAGCTCACGCTCACTGGGACGCTGCTCGGATTGGCCGTCGGGCAGCTGTTCGTCGGGCCGCTGTCCGATGCGGTAGGCCGCCGCCGCCCACTGCTGGCCGGGCTGGTCCTGCACGTGGCCGCGTCGGTGCTGTGCGTGTTCGCGCCCACCATCGCCGTACTCGACGTGCTGCGCGTGCTGCAGGGGCTCACCGTGGCGGCCGCCACGGTGATCGCCATTGCAGTCGTGCGGGACCTGTTCAGCGGATCCGCCTTCGCCCGCATCTTCTCGCGACTGATGCTCGTCACGGGCGCGGCACCGATTCTCGCACCGTCCCTGGGCAGCGCGGTGCTGCGCTGGACCGACTGGCAGGGCGTGTTCGTGACGCTGGCGGTGCTGGGCGTACTGCTGATCGCAGTTGCTTTCTTCGGCCTTCCGGAGACCCTCCCGCCGCGCCGCCGTCACCGAGGCGGTGCGGCGGCGACTGTGCACTGGTACGGCCGGCTGTTCCGCGACCGTGCCTTCGTCGCTCTGGTATTCGTCGTCGGGCTGTACTCCGCCGCCCAGTTCGCCTACGTGGCGGGCTCGTCCTTCGTCCTGCAACAGCAGTACGGTCTCGACGAGCAGGAGTTCGGCCTTGTTTTTGCGGCCAGTGTGGCCGGACTCATCGGCGCCATCCAGTTCAACGTGCTACTGCTGCGCCGGTACACGCCGCTGCAGATCCTGCGCGCCGCCCTGATCGCCGGCACCGCCGCCGGGCTCATCGTGCTGTTCTTCGCCGTGACCGGCCTCGGTGGCCTGGTCACACTGCTGGTGTCACTGTTCCTTGTGCTCGCCGCGATCGGGCTCGCCTTCCCCAACGCCCCGACCCTGGCAATGACCCGGCATGGCGAGGCGGCCGGGACCGCCGCGGCGCTGCTCGGCGCTGTCCAGTTCGGCGGGGGTGCGCTGGGCGCCCCCCTGGTCGGCGCGCTCGGCGGCAGCAGCGTCGCCATGGCGCTGGTGGTCGCCGGCGGGATGACCGCGGCGACCGCCGTGATGCTGCTCGTCGCGCCGCGCGTCGGCCTCGCCGGGGCCGAACCGGGTGCGTAGGCGCTCGCCCCGCACTGACCGAGCACGGCCGGACCGCCGTCGCGTCCCTCCGACCTCACGAACGACCGGATCAGGTCCAGACTTGAAAGGCAAGACAACTCCCATGAGCAAGATTGTCCGATTTCACGCCACCGGTGGCCCCGAGGTCCTGACCTTGGACGACGTCGAAATCCGCGAACCCGGCCAGGGCGAGATCCGCATCCGCACCTGGGCTCTCGGGTTGAACCGAGCGGATGCCATGCTCCGCAGCGGCCACCTCATGGAGCTCCCCTCCGGTATCGGATGGGAGGCCTCCGGTGAGGTCGACGCCATCGGCCCAGGCGTCGAAGGTTTCACCGTCGGGGATGCCGTCAGCCTGATCCCCTGCTTCAGGGCCACCGACTACCCCATCCACGGCGAGCTGGCCATCGCGCCCGCCACCGCGGTGGTCAAGCACCCCGACACGCTGTCCTGGGAAGAGGCCGCGGCCCTGTGGGGGCAGTACCTGACCGCCTACGGCGCCCTCATCGAGACCGCAGGCCTGCAGGCCGGTGACACGCTGCTCATCCCGGCCGCCTCCAGCAGCGTCGGGCTGGCCGCGATCCAGATCGCCCGCAGCGTGGGGGCCCGGCCCGTGGCACTGACCCGCACCAGCGCGAAGCGTCAGCAGCTCCTGGACGCCGGCGCCGAGGCGGTCATCGCCACGACCGAGGAAGACGTTGTCACCCGAGTGAACGAACTCACCGACGGGCAGGGCGCGCGTGTGATGTTCGACCCCGTGGGCGGACCGGCTCTGGCGCGTCTTATCGGCGCCGCCGCGCCCGGCGGGACCGTGATCGTCTACGGCGCGTTGAGCACCGAGGCCGCGACCGTGCCCGCGTTGGAGTTGATCATCAAGAGCCTGACCATCCGCGGGTACAAAGTCTTCGAGCTCACCACTGACCTCGAACGCCGCAAGGTCGCCGTTGACTGGATTCTCGACGGTGTCGCCCGCAAGGTCCTGCGGCCGGTCATCGACGCCACCTTCCCGCTGGAGAACATCGTCGAGGCCCACCGTCGTCTCGAGTCAGGATCCCAGGTCGGCAAGATCGTCGTGACCGTCCCCCGCTGACCCGACACACCTTACCGGCGCCAAGAACCGCCTCCACGCTTGCACAACGCAAGTTGCTCGTCTTACTCGTCTTAGGGAGATGTCCACCCATGCGATACACCACCTTCGGGCGCAACAACGGCCTGCGCGTGTCCGAGTACGGCCTCGGCACCGCCAATTTCGGCACCGGCTGGCGCGCCGGTGGCGGCTGGGGCCCCGGTGCCGAGCCCGCCGAGGCCCGCAAGATCTTCGAGCGGTTCGCCGAAGCCGGCGGCACGCTCATCGACACCGCCGAGAACTACCAGGCCGGCGAATCCGAGCAGCTGCTCGGCGAGTTCCTGGGCGCCGACCGGGACCACTTCGTGCTGACGGGCAAGTACAGCATGAACGGGGTCGGACCGCAGACGGTCTCCAACACCGGCAACAGCCGCCGGTACATGGTCCAGGCCCTCGAGGCCAGCCTGCGCCGCCTGAACACCGATCACCTGGACATGTACTGGGTGCACGCCCCTGACGGCCTGACCCCGATGGAGGAGATCCTGCGCGGCCTGGACGACCTGGTCAGCGCCGGAAAGATCCGCTATTTCGGGCTGTCGAACTTCCCGGCCTGGCGGGTGTCGCGCGCTGCCGCCATCGCCGAGCTGCGCGGCTGGTCCCCGGTCGCCGGTATCCAGGTCGAGTACAGCCTGGTCGACCGCACCGCCGAGCGGGAGCTGCTGCCCATGGCGCAGGCGCTTGGCCTGGGCGCGGCGCTGTGGAGCCCGCTCGGCGGTGGTCTGCTGACCGGCAAGTACCGCCAGGGCGCCACCGGCCGGATCAGCGACCTCAAGGCCGTCGGGTTCTTCGAGGACACCGCGCAGAAGACGGCGATCGTCGACGCCGTCCTCGACGTCGCGGCCGAGCTCGGCGTGCCGGCCTCCCATGTCGCCATCGCCTGGATGCGGCAGCAGGGCGCGCGGGCGGCCACGGCGTACGTGCCGATCATCGGCCCGCGCAGCGTCGCGCAGCTCGACGACTACCTGGGCGCGCTGGACGTGACCCTGACCCCGGCGCAGTTCGCCCGGCTCGACGAGGTGAGCGCGATCAGGCTCGGCACCCCGCACGAGCTGAACGCGTGGAGCGTGGGCCCCATCCGCGGCGGCGACGCAAGCGTGATCGACGAGCCCGCGGTCCCGGTAGCGTGACCGCAGGCGGCGGACCAGTTTCGAGGACATGGAGTGGCCCGATCGAGCGCAGCCTCGGCATCGCCCCGAACATGCTGACCGCCGCCTGAAGTCCCTGGTGGACGCCGGCCCGCTGGAGTGCCGGCGCTACCAAGACCGGCCGCCGCGCTACGAGTACGTTCAGGATCACCGGGCGCGAAGGCACTTCGCGTTACCGATACCCCTCTGCGGTCGCCCGTACTGAAGGGCTCAGGCTAGTAGCCGATCGCGAGCCAGGTGCGGTGGGTACGCGGGTTCTCGAGTTCGTCGGCGAACGCGATCGCGTAGTCGGCCACTCCGAGCAGCGAGCGGCCCTCCTCGTTGGTGACCTGGGCGATGCTGCTGGTGCGGTACGACCCGGTGCGGGTGCCGGGATTGTAGGCGCCGAACTCCCCCGCCGGGATGAGGTAGAACCAGTCGACGTTCTCAGGTGCCGAGTTCAAAATGTCCAGCGCCTGCTGGTGGGCGTCGACGACCGGGGCGAATCGGGCGGGGAAGTCGGGGGTGTCCGCCTGGCGGGGACCGCCCAGCACGGTGGGGATGATCGCGGCGCCGCCGACGACCCCGAGTCGCGCCCCGCTTTCCTGCGCGGCCTGGAGCAGGGCGCTGACGGCCGCGCCGAGGCTGCCTTCGGGGCTGAGGGCGGGCAGGGCGGCCACGATGGCATCCGCCCCGGCGGTTACCGAGCTGAGGAACTCGGGGTCGTGGACGCTCCCGGTGACGGCGGCGACCTGCGCCGGCAGGTCGGCTTTCCCGGATCGGGAGACCGCGATGACCTCGTGCCCGCGGCCGGCGAGTTCGCTCACCAGGACGCCGCCGACGTAACCGGTACCGAAGACGACGATCTTCATGGTGGTTGCTCCTGCTTGTTGCGGTTCCTGAGATTACAGTCCCGGATGTTGCGGTTCCTGTTGTTGTATTTCCTGCGGTTCGTGCTCGGTGGCGGTTCCCACCGTGGTCGTTGCTGCGGTTTGCGCTACGGGTCTCGCTCGTCATCCCCGGGGTAGCCCGACTGGGTGAACTGCGCTCAGGCGCGGCCCGACTGCGCTGGGGCAAGGCATTCTGCGATCGGTGACGCTGGCGCGTGCGGAGTAGGCCGGGACGTGTGTGGACCACCGGCTGCGGGCGATGCATCGGTCGGGGCCTCCGCAGGAACCTCCCGACCTTGACGGCGGCGGGAGCGCCAAGCCGGGAGGGCGACGTACTGGCGGCCATCGCGCGGCGGGCCGGGCGTCCGGGAGCAGCAGGGCGGAGAGGAATTCCCTATGGTCGACGAGGATGTGCCCGAGCGCATGCAGGCCGTGGCCTTCGACGAGTTCGGCGGTCCGGAGGTGATCACACCGCGTATCCTCCCGGTGCCGGAGATCGCCGACGACGAGGTGCTGCTCAAGGTGTGGAGCGCCGGCGTGGGGGTGTGGGATGCCCTTGAGCGGGAGGGCGCGCTGGTGCCCGAGGGCGCCGCATTTCCCATCGTGCCCGGCGCCGAAGGGGCGGGCACCGTCGCCGCGGTCGGCGGGCAGGTGACCGACGTCGCGGTGGGCGACCTGGTCTACGTGTATGGCCGGAGACGGCCGAAAGGCGGCTTCTACGCCGAGTACGCGGCGACGAAGGCGCAGTACGTCGCGAAGCTGCCAGCGGGTGTGTCGGTGAACCATGCGGGAGCCATGCCAGCCGACGCGCTGACCGCGTTGTCGGGCCTGGACGTCCTCGGCCTGCCGGCCGGGGAGTGGGTCCTGATCTTCGGCGCGAGCGGCGGTCAGGGGCATCTGGCCGTGCAATTGGCCAAGCGGCAGGGGCTCAGCGTGATCGCTGTTGCCTCGGGGGCGGAGGGCGTGGCGCTGGTGACCCGGCTCGGTGCCGACCTGTCCGTTGACGGTCACGGCGACGTCGTGGAGGTGCTCGCCCGGATCCGGGAGGTGGCGCCGAACGGCGTCGGCGGCATCATGGCCATGGCCGGTGGGGAGACGCTGAACAGGCTCACCGAAGCGCTACGCGACGGTGGCGTGATCGCGTACCCCAACGGCGTTCAACCGGTACCGCGCGAGCGAGCCGGCGTGACGGTCCGGGCCTACAACGGCGAGACGGGTCCCGAGCGGTTGCAGCGCCTCAATGAGCTTATCGAGGCTGGACCGTTCGAGGTGCATGTTGCCGAGACGTTCCCGCTGGGGCGCGCGGCGGAGGCGCATCGACGTCTGCAGACTTCGTACCCGGGCAGGTTGCTGCTGACGGTGACGTGAGGCGTGTTTCCGGGCCCCTGGCGGGCTGCCCACGCCCAGAGGACATCCGGGCCACGCCTCGGGCTGTCCTGAAGTCGTGGGCTGCGGGCCGAGAGCATAGCCCGGCCAGGGCATGGGCCGCGCCGGGTCGAGGCGTCTGACCGCAGTGGCCAACAACCGATCCGGGTTGCAGCGACAAGCCAGCGAAGCCCCAAGCGACAGGCGCAACATGGGCTGCCCATGGCGACAGCATGACGACAGGTGATGACGGATGGGTGAGCCGGGCGGTGAGCGGCTCATGCGCGAGGAAGCCGGCTGGATGCGGGCGAGCTTTCTGGAGCTGCTCTTCGATCTTGTCTTCGTGTTCGCGCTCAATCAGGTCAGCGTGCGGCTGATCAACGACTTCAGCACCGGGCACGAGCTCCTGATCGGCGAGGCTGCCCCGACCTTGCTGCTGTTCCTGGCGCTCTGGGTCACGTGGCTGACGACGGTCGCATTGACCAGCCGACGACGTCCGGAGTCAATGCTGGTCCAGATCGTGGTGTTCATGTCGATGGCCGGCGCCGTGGTGATGGCCGTCGTGGTACCGCAGGGGTTCGAGCAGCGGGCTCTCGTCTTCGCCGGCGCTTATACGGCGGTCCGGATAAGCCGCCTGCTGCTCCTCCTGGTCGTCCGCCGTCAAACGGACCCCGGGGCGATCGCCGTGAGCGCGGTGCTGTGGATCGTGGGCGCGCTGGTGCACAACCAGGGTCTCCGCGCCGTGCTCTGGGCCCTCGCGCTGGCCATCGGCTACTTCAGGTTCACGGCCGCTTATCAGCGATTCTCTGGCGTACCGATCGCGGGCGAGCACCTGGCCGAGCGGTTGCAGCAGTTCTATCTGATCACGTTAGGTGAGGCGATCTTCGTGTCCGGCAAGGCGTTCAGCGCCACCGACCTGGGCACCCCGCATGGGGCCGGGTTCGGGCTGGCGTTCGTCGCCATCGTGCTGCTCTGGCGGGTCTATTTCTACCGGGCCGGCACGACCCTGCCGCTGGCCATCACGGGCGCTCGGAACCCGCTCCGGCAGTCCGTGGCGGTAGCCGGGACTCACCTCCTCATGATCGGCGGTGTCTTCCTGGCCGGTGTCAGTTTCGAGTTGTACATCGTGGAGCCGCTCGGCCGGCCGGAACCGAACTGGCTCATCGCCATCCTCGGCGGGCCCGCGCTGTTCCTGGCCGGCCGGTCACTTCTCGAACTGCGGGTCTTCAGCCGAATCTCCCGATCGCGGCTGGCCGGCCTGCTCGTCCTGGGCCTCCTGATCCCGGCCACCTGGCACCTGCCACCCCTGGCCGCCGCTGGCGCCGCCGCTGCGGTACTGGCCGGAGTCGCCGGCTCGGACGCTTGGCGCGCCCGGGGCCGCGCACCCGAACTACCAGCCCCACGGATCTGACCCACCCAGGAATCCCGGCCTTCGCGGAGCGAATTCCCTCGGCTCGCACCGTCAAGGATCCTCTTGATGCTTCCATCGCTTCGGTCAGGACAAGAGTTCGCGCGGCAGGATCTGACGGCCGACCGGCGTGCTGTCGAGCCAACGGAACGCGCTATTTAAGGGTCGCTGGTGCCTCGCGGCCGAGGCGGGCCCGGGCTCGGGCCATACGAATGGCGGCGGTCAAGGTCGCGACGTCGTAGGCGCCGTAGTGGCGGCGGCCGTTGATGAAGAACGTCGGGGTGCCGGACACTCCGCTGTTGTCGGCCGAGTCGATGTCGCTTTCGATGCGGCCGGCATGGGCGTGGCTTATCAGATCGTCGTGGAAGCGTTTCTGATCCAGACCGAGGTCGCCGGCGTATTTGAGAAGATCAGTGATGTGCAGCTTGTCCTGATGGTCGAGCAGCAGGTCGTGCATCTGCCAGAACTTGCCCTGAGCGGCCGCTGCTTCGGCGGCCTCGGCTGCTAGCCGGGCTTCCGGGTGCACGTCTGACAGAGGCAGGTGACGCCACACGAAACGCAGGTCGGCGTGGCCCAGCAACTGCCGGACGGCCGGCTCGGCCTTCCCGCAGTACGGGCACTGGAAGTCGCCGTACTGCACCAGCGTTACCGACGCACCGGCTGGGCCGCGGACGTGGTCCTGCTTCTCGTCGACCTCTGGGATGAGGTCGATCAGCTCCGTCATGTCGCCGAAGAGCGCCCGGGTGCGCTTGTCCTTGGGCAGCATGTTGGTGACGCGGAACGCGGTCCAGGTCAGCGCTGAGGATACGATCGCGGCGCTGAGCACCCCGACTTTGGCCTCGGCCAGTTGGTCGCCGGTGAAGGCCAGGCTGGCGATCAGCAGCGACACCGTGAAGCTGACACCGGCGATCGTGCCGCTGCCGAGCACGCCCGCCCGCCCCACGGCCGGACGGATGCGGCCGTGTGAGATCCAGGTGAGCCCGGCCGAGGTGCCGATCACGGCGAGCGGCTTGCCGACGACATACCCGAGCAGCACGCCCCAGGTGACAGGCGACGTGAACGCTTGGGCCAGGAACGGACCGTCGATGCTGATGCCAGCGTTGGCCAGGCCGAACAGCGGCACGATGACGTAGCTGGACCAAGGGTGGTAGATGCGTTGAAGGCGGTCGTTGGGCGATAGCGTATTCGCGAGACCGATCGAAGCCGTACGCGCGAGCTTGGGCGTCGGCTGCTCACGGAACGACCGGAACAGCCCGCTGACCTGCTCGAGCTCAGCTCGGCCGGGAGAGTAAGCAAACGCGGTCAACCCGATGGCCAGTCCGGCCACCACCGGGTCGACTCCGCTGACCAGCAGCGCGCCCCATATCACGATGGCGACCGGCACGTACGCCGAGCCACGTCGGACGCCGGCTGCGCGGATGGCCAGCATGACCGCGAACGCCGCTACGGCCACCACGATGGGCATCATCTTGATGTCGTCGCTGTAGACCAGGGCGATGACGATGAGTGCGATCAAGTCGTCGACCACGAACACGGTGAGCAGGAAGATCCGGACCCGGTCGGGCACGCCGCGACCGAGTAGTGCCAGCAGGCCCAACGCGAGGGCGGTGTCGGTCGACATGGCCACGCCCCAGCCATGCGCGCCCGGCCCGCCATGGTTGATCACCAGGAAGATCAGCACCGGGATAAGCATGCCGATCACGCCGGCCACGCTGGGCAGCACGAAACGTCGCCGGTCGCGCAGGTCGCCGAGGTCGAACTCGCGCCGCGCCTCAAGGCCGACGACCAGGAAGAACAGCGTCATCAAGCCGCTGTTGATCCAGGTGTGCAGGTCGCGGGAGAGCTCGAGGTGCCCGAGGCGTAGGGACAGTTGGGTGCGCCAGACGGCTTCGTAGGAGCCGCGGTCGATGTTGGCCCAGAGCAGTGCGGCGACGATGGCGGCCACGAGCACGCCGGCGCTGCCGGACTCAGTTCGCAGAAAGGCTCGCAGCGGTGCCGCCAGATTCCGCTTCGAGATCGTTCGGCCGCTTGTCTTGGTTTCGGTCACACGTCACCTTCCGACGCGCTGGCCGGGCCAGCATGGATAGCTAAATCACGTGCCGCAGATGCCCTGCAGGATGCGGGCGACTATCCGTGAGCTCATGGTCGGGACGACCGCGCACATGATCGACGCGATGGTGAACCCGGCGATAACCCACGAGGAAGATTCGCCTGCGGCCGTAGTGGTCGCCGGGCACGCCGGCCAGCAGGGTCAGCGCGGCCAGGCCGCGACCTGGATCAGCTCGCTGTCGCAGCTCAGCGCGTCAACGTCGAGCTCGGCATGTCCATCGCCTTCCTCGACGGGGAACTGCAACGCTCGCTCGAACCCGGCGCACCGTCCACCGTGGCCCGGCTGATCACACTGCGAGCCATGCGCGATGCCGGCCTCACCCCCACCGTGTTCGTCGCGCCGATCCTGCCCGAACCGACGGACAGCACCGAGCAGATCGACGTGTTGATCGGCGCCCTGGCCGACGCAGGGGCAGGCAACATTCTCCCGACACCGCTGTACCTGATGCGCGGCGTCAGAGACCTGTTCTTCGCCTGGCTCGCCGCCAGCATCCCGAACAGCTCTCCACGTACGCCGACAGCTACGCGCACGGCTCGCGCACGCCCCGTCATTACCGCGACCTCGTCCGGGCACGGATGAACCAGGCATCGCAGCGCCACGGGCTGCCGATCCCCGACGACACAATCTCCGACAAGTTCGCCCTGCTCGGCAGACGCTCCACCGTCACCGAGCCGACCGCACCGACACTGTTCGGAGCTGCCGGCACGAGTCACCGGCCATCCGGCAGGACCAGGACCTGCGCCGCATGCAAGGCGCCGCATCGCGTTCAAGCTGTCGCGGTCGACGGAAACACTGCCGCCGCCTGGGGCGGAACGACAACCGCTTGCCGCTCGGCCGTGATCGCCGAGCAGCGAGCGGCCTGATTTCAGCGCGGCCCGACGAACTCGGTCCTCACGCTCCAGGCGAACTGAATCAGCAGGGTCACCGGGGACTTCTCGGCAATGTCATGCATCACCTTCAAGTCGTCGGGGTCAGGTTCTTCGCTCAGCGTGATCGTGCGCTGCAGGTAACGCTCTGCGCCTTCCTGCTCGGGTTCGTGGTAGTCGATCTCGACGGTGATATCACCGGCGGTGTCGTACTTGTAGTCGACGTACTGCCGCAGCGTCTGCGCAGTGCACGACGCGAGCGCCATCAACAGGTACTCCGTCGGCGTCGGGCCTTCGCCGAGTGCGCCGTTGTGCGGTTCATCGGCGACGAACGTGAAGCCGCGGGTGGACATGTCCGTGCGCCGGCGCTCAGTGGCCGGAAGGACAGCTCGGGCGGATGCGACGACACGATCCTGATCGGTTTTCATCAGCCGCGCCTTCCTGTAGATCCTGGTAGTGACGGTCCAGATACTCGGATCCAGCAGCAGGCGAGCCGCAGTCTGAGCGGGGGCTGCGGCCGGGCGTATCACCCCATGACCGAGTACCCCCGCAGGCTAGCCTTCACGGACTGGATAGTCCAGTTGACCCCTCGTTGCCAGAACCGCTCGACCCTCACGAACCATCACCTCCGGGTGGTTTAAGCTGAGATGAGAGGCGGTTAGGACCCAGGCGCACCGAGCTGAACTCGCTCAACGCCAAACCCCCGGCTTGGACTATATAGTCCGTTAAAGCTAGGGTGGCGATCGTCGTCGCCTCCCGAGACTCGGGCGGACTCAAATCCGGACAATATGGGAGGAACAACGACTGATTACAGAGAGGCGTCCAAATGAAAGCGATTGTTGTGACGGACGAGGCCGCAGGAACGGCCGGGATGACGCTGGCGGAACGACCGGAGCCGGAGGCGACGGCAAACGACGTCCTCGTTGAGGTACATGCGTCGGGATTCACCCCGGGCGAGCTGACGTGGCCCGGGACCTGGACCGATCGACTCGGGCGGGACCGCACGCCGTCGATCCCCGGCCATGAGGTGGCTGGCGTGGTCAGCGCGCTCGGCTATGGCACGAGGGGTCTGTCGGTGGGACAGCGCGTGTTCGGCCTCGCGGACTGGAGTCGCGACGGCACCCTGGCCGAGTACGTGGCCATCGAGGCGCGAAACCTTGCGCCGCTGCCGGGCGATGTCGATTTCACGGTAGGGGCGAGCCTGCCGATCTCGGGCCTGACCGCGTGGCAGGGACTGTTCGTGCACGGCCGTTTCCAGGCGGGGCAGAGCGTCCTCGTACATGGTGCGGCCGGTGGAGTCGGCTCGATGGTGACCCAGCTCGCCAAAGAGGCCGGCGCCTACGTCATCGGCACTGGACGTGCCGCCGACCGCCAGACCGCGCTCGACTTCGGCGCGCAGGAGTTCGTCGACCTCGGCAAAGACGCCCTGGAAGACGTCGCCGGCGTCGATCTGGTTTTCGACGTGATCGGTGGCGACATCCAGAAGCGTTCTGCGGGTCTGGTCCGAGCCGGAGGAATGCTGGTGACCATTGCCGGCCCGCCCGAAGCACAGCCGGCGGACGGCCTGACGGTTGATTTCGTTGTCGAGGCCGATCGCGCGCAACTGGGTGAGGTCGTCCAGCGGATCAGGGATGGTCGGCTGCGGACGAACATCGGCAAGGTCGCGACCCTCGACGACGCCGTCGCCGCCTTCAACCCGACCGACCGGATCAAGGGAAAGACGGTCATCCGCGTTCGCTCGTAAGGACTCGGCACACCCAAGCACGAGAACGACCCCCACAGGAGCGAGAAGTACGTCGATGGCTGGGCCTTCACCTCCCGTCGACGACATGCGCCTGGGCGAGTACGACTACCGCCACGATCCGGGAGTGATCTGATGACCATCAACGAAGGCGCACCCCCAATGACCGACCCAACCGAGCCGACCCACTACGCCTTCGAGTACCCCGACGAAGCCGGATACCCCGACGAGAAAGGCATCCTCAGCCAGGACCAGGCCGTCCTCATCGACGAGGTAATCGACGATCCCCACGCCGCTGCGTTCGACTTCCAAGTCGTCAACGACGAGAAACTCGGCATCTACGACGCCATCGTCGGGGACCGAGAGGTGGCCGGGCTGACCTACAACGTCGCCGGAGACGACCGACTCGTGCTGCTGGCCACCTCGGTGTTCCCCGAGTTCCGCAAACAGGGCATCGCCACCGAGCTGATCCGACGCGTCCTGGACGACGTGCGCGGGCAAGGCAAGACGGTCACCGTCATGTGCCCGATCGTGCGCACCTTCATCGAGCACAACCCCGAGTACGCCGATCTCATCGACCCCGAGCACCCGGGAGTTACCGAGGGTCACACCCATTTGTCCTAACCCACCTATCAGCTCCCCCGACAGGATGTGTGGCGATGACGATCGATATCGAGGCCGAGGCGGCCACCCGGGAAGAGAACAACGCGGCGCTCATCGCTGCGCTGAACGAGGCAAGTCTCAGCGAGGTGGAATCCAGCTGGGAGCTCGATGTCATCAACGACGCGGAGCACGGTCGCTGGATCGCCGCCCTCGGCGCCGAAGCGATCGCCGAGCTCCCGTACCGGTTCGTGGGCGGCCGTGTCGTGCTGCTGACGACCTGGGTCGACCCCGCCTACCGACGCAATCGGGTGGCCACGGAGCTCGTCGCTCGCGTGCTGGACGAGGTCCGCGAGAGCGGGAAGAAGATCACCGTCATCTGCCCGGTCGTGGGTGAGTTCATTGCCCGCCACCCGGCATACCTCGATCTCATCGACAAGGTTCATCCCGGTGCCGGCGCCTACCCCCAGCACGAGCCCGCGGGGGCCCAGGACGACGAGCAGCTCACCGCATTCGAGCAGGACATGACGTAGCCGTCCGGCGTTCAGACATGGTTCGAGGCGTCCAGCGGGTCCGGGATCGTCGGCTGCGGACGGACATCGGCAACGTCGCGGCCCTCGACGATGTCGTCGCCGCCTTCAACCCGACCGAAAGGGCCAAGGGCAAGAAGATCATCCGGGTTCGCCTGTAAGGACCTGGAGACACCGGAGAACCCCTTACGTCGTGACGGGGGTAGACGAGGACTGTTACTGAGAGAGGTAGTCAGATGAAAGCGATCGTGGTGACGGACCGGGCCGCGGGAACGACGGGGATGAGGCTGGCGGAGCGGCCCGAGCCGGACGTGGCGAGGCTCGCCAGCCTTGAGGGCGCGAACTACGGCGATGTCGTCGTTGAAGTTCAGGCGTCGGGATTCACCGGGAATGAGCTGGAGTGGCCCTCGACCTGGATCGATCGCCTCGGCCGTGACCGGACGCCATCGATCCCCGGCCATGAGGTGGCCGGTGTGGTCACCGCCCTCAGCTATGGCACAACGGGGTTGTCGGTGGGACAGCGGGTGTTCGGCCTTACGGACTGGACTCGCGACGGCACACTGGCGGAGTATGTCGTCGTCGAGGCGCGCAACCTTGCGCCGCTGCCGGGTGACGTTGACTTCACGGTGGGCGCTGGCGTCGCGATGGCGGGCCTGACCGCGTGGCAGGGACTGTTCGATCACGGCCACCTGCTGGAGGGGCAGAGCGTCCTGGTGCACGGCGCGGCCGGCGCAGTCGGTTCGATGGCGACGCAGCTCGCCCGTCAGGCCGGCGCCTACGTCATCGGCACCGGACGCGCCAGCGGCCGGCAGACCGCAGTCGACTTCGGCGCGCACGAGTTCGTCGACCTCGACAACGACACCTTGGAAGATGTCGGCGGAGTCGATCTGGTCTTCGATGTCATCGGCGGCGACATCCAGAAGCGGTCCGCGGGTCTGGTTCGAGCCGGAGGAACGCTGGTGACCGTCACCGGGCCGCCGGAGGCGCGGCCCGCTGACGGCGTGGCGATCGACTTCGTTGTCGTGTCCGACCGAGCCCAGCTGGGTGAGATCGTCCGGCGGGTCCGGGACGGACGCGTGCGGACGAACATCGGCACCGTCGCGGCCCTCGATGACGCCGTCGCCGCCCTCAACCCGACCGAGCGGACCACGGGGAAGACGATCATCCGAGTTCGTCCATAAGGGCTCGGAGGCAGCAACCGGGCTTTCGTGGATCAGCGTCAGCGACGTGGTCAGGGTTGGACGACTCGTAGGGAACACCTCAGCGGACTGGTCGAGTGTCTGGTGCGCACCCATCCGAAGCCTCCAGAAACTCCGGGGCGGTTCAGAATAAGAGAAAGGCACACATCGATGCAAAGCATCGCACCAGCGACCAACCAGGCTCGCCGGGGCAGAACGCTCCGGCTGGCATTCTTATCCGCGGTGGTCTCCCTGGTGGCCTCGTTTGCCGCGTCGGCCGCGCCGATCCCCCTGTTCAACATCTACCGGGCCGAGGACGGGTTCACCAACGCCGGCATCTCGATGGCCGTTGTGACCACTTCCGTCGGCACTATCGCCGCACTGTTGG
Organism: Micromonospora sp. NBRC 110009; assembly: GCF_030518795.1. NCBI lineage: Bacteria > Bacillati > Actinomycetota > Actinomycetes > Micromonosporales > Micromonosporaceae > Micromonospora > Micromonospora soli. Next base: position 6,563,846 of record NZ_CP130427.1, read on the forward strand.
TGCTGGGGCGACTGTCCAATCATCTGGGCCGACGGCTCACCGCGATCGCCAGCCTCGGCCTGCTCCTGCTGGGCTGTCTGCTGCTGCTGGACGTGCATGACATCGGCACCCTGCTGGCCGGTCGGCTACTGATGGGCGTCGGCACCGGGTTGGCCAGCAGCAGCCTCACCTCCTACATCGTCGACGCCGCACCCACCAGGCCGGAGTGGTTGGCCTCCGTCGCCTCCAGCCAGGGACCCATGCTCGGCCTCACCCTCGGCGCCATCGCCTCCGGCGCCCTGGTCCAGTTCGGCCCCTGGCCACGCGACCTCATCTACCTGGTTTGCGCCGGTCTCCTCGTACTATCTGCCGCACTCATCGTCATCAGCCCGGAAACCGCAAAGCCGACGCCGGGCGCTTGGCGATCACTGTTACCCCGGGTCCGCGTACCGGCCCGGGTCAGGCATTTGCTCCCTGTCGCGGCAGCGGTGTTCCTGGCCACCTGGCCGACCGGGGCCTTCTACCAGGCCCTCGTGCCCGCGCTGGTCGAAGATCAGCTCCACACCCACAGCCCGCTCATCCTCGGACTGTCGTTCGCCGCCTACATGGCCCCCAGCGTTCTCGGCGCTCCCCTCGGCGGCCGGTTCACCTCCGCGGCGGCCCAACGCATCGGCATGATCATCTTCCTGACCGGATGGATCGGCATCATCACAGCGATCGCCATCGGCACGCTGGCGTTGTTCATCGCTGCAACCATCGTCGCCGGCGCCGGTCAAGGCATCGCCATCAGCGGCGCCACCCGGGGCCTGCTGCACGGCAGCACCCTGGCCGACCGGGCACCGATCTTCAGCGCGATCTACCTCCTCTGCTACAGCGGCGCCGCCTTCCTTAGCCTCATCTCCGGGGAACTCTCGAACACCTTCTCGCTACCGCAGATCGCCCTCGGATACGGCGGACTTGCCATAGTCGCCACCCTGTTCACTGTCTTCGCTGCACGCGACCCGTACACCGACACGACCAGGGACAGCCAACACGGTGAGTTGATCAAAATGATCGATAGGAACACCGGAGGTCCGGTCAAGCCAGGTCAACGCAGGCCACTCCCTGCCATGCTGAGGCAAGGTGCAGGTCGCTAAGGGACGGCTCGCCGTGACCAGCCTGATCACGATGAAAGGGCTCAATTAACGGGTCGGCTCGCCGGACGGCTCCGAGAGGAACGACTTGATGTGTTCCAGCGCCATGTCCAGCGCAACTTCCATGGGTGCGACGTTGTGCGCGGCGTTCGCCAGCAAGTAGCCGCCTTGCAAAGCTGCCATCAACCCCGTGGCCAGCTTCTCCGGGTCGGCGTCCTGGCGCAGTGCACCGCTGTCCCGCATCCGGTGCAGGCCATCACTGATCAGCTTTTCCCATGCCGCGAACGTCTCCAACAGCGTCGATCGAGCCTGCTCATCTTGATCGGACAGCTCGACAGCCATCGACCCGAGGCCGCACCCGTATTTGCCGTTGTTCAGCGAGTTGGCCTGGACCAGCGCGTTACGCCACCGGACCAGCCCTGAGAACGACCTCAGTCGTTCGAGCCCTCCGCGCTCGCGCTGAAGCACAAGGGCGCCTCGATATTTGACCAACGCGCGCACGAGCTCCTGCTTGTCGGCGAAGTGGTGGTAAAGCTGAGACTTGCTCGTCTGGCTTGCCTCGCGGACGTCGTCAAGGGTCGTCGCGTTAACGCCGCGCACGAACATCAGCCGGTTCGCCGCCTCGAGGATCCGCTCTCGTGTCGCGATGCCCCGTTGACTGATCCTCCGCTGCTTCGTCGGCGCAGCCACCTGCTCTTCGCCCATCGGTCAAGTGTATCGGCGCGCCAGATGATCCACGGAGGATGGGACCTTGGAGTCCTTCCGGCGTTATGTCGCATTCGCGTGATGGTGATTCTGCGGAGAAGGGGCAAGGGTTACAGAAGTCCGACAGGCGCACTGCCGAACCGCCAGATAAATGCGGGAGTTACCTGCGGTTTATCCCCAGGGGCGGCCGGCGGCTGATCGAAATGCGGTCGGGAGGGAACAGCAGTCGGATGAGCACGATGCACGCCGTGAGAGCTCACAAGCTTGGCTGCACGAATGGCTGTACAGCCATTTGCTGGTCCGAACGCCGGGGCGCGCTCTCGCGTCATTGCGGTCGAGATTCTTGGGTGGGCCGCCGTGCGGCCGCGCGGTGTGGCTCGAACCGGCTGGTGAGGAAGGCGGTGGTGGTCCGCAGGTACAACACCGCTATGAACAGCAACACCGTCCGGCCGGCATTTCCCCACCGCCGCGCCGGGTCGTCGTTGAGGAAGCCGGGCAACGACCCCGCGACTACACGGTCGAGCGCGAACACCACCGCCAGATCGAAGAACAGCTCCACGAACGTCGCCTGCTGCGAGCTGCCGCTCCGCCGCAGCAGACCCACCGCCCGACCCGAGGCCCGCCGCCGCCCCGCAAACCGGCTGCCCATTTGACCCATTCAACTGCCCGGCAGGCCCGAACACACCCGATACCGCCAAGGCACCGCGGCGGCCCGCGGCTCCGCTCGTGGCCGGCTGCCGCCCTTCTCCTTCATCGGCCCGCACGGTTCCTCCCCCATGGCATCACCGCATGCACGAGGTCGTTAGGCGCCCGTTCCCGACAGGCTGACTGATCGTCACCCCATCGGTACGTTTCCGGTTGCCGACAACGGGTAGCACGCCCCATGCCTGGCCTGTCACTGGTGACCCTCGGCGCCAGCCTCGTACGCGCCGATCCGGCGCAGCTGCTGCCGGCGCGCGAGCAGATGGCCTTCACCCTCGGCTTCCACATCATCCTGGTGCCGTTCGGGGTGGCCTTCACCTTCCTGATGCTGATCGCGAACGCCCGCGGGATTCGCCGGAACGACGAGACTGCGCTGCTGCTGGCCCGGCGCTGGTCACAGGTGGCGGCGGTGCTGTTCGCCGTCGGCGCGGTGTCCGGCACGGTGCTGTCGTTCGAGCTCGGGCTGCTGTGGCCGCGACTGATGGGCACCTACGGCGCGGCGTTCGGCATCCCGTTCGCGGTCGAGGGTCTGTTCTTCTTCCTGGAGGCGGTCTTCGTCGCCATCTACGTGTACGGGTGGCGGCGGATGCGCCCGTGGCCGCACTTCTGGACCGGGGTGCCGGTGGTGTTGTCCGGGATCGGCGGCACGCTGTCGGTGGTCGCGGCGAACGCCTGGATGAACCGGCCGGGCGGGTTCACCATGCGGGACGGCAAGATCGTGGAGGTCCGCCCGCTGGAGGTGATCTTCAACGGCGCGTTCTGGTACGAGGCCATCCACATGCTGCTGGCCGCGTACATGGTCGCCGGGTTCGTCGTCGCCGGCGTGTACGCGGCCGGGATGCTACGCGGCCGCCGCGATCGGTACCACCGGCTCGGCCTGGTGATACCGCTGACCGTCGCGGCGCTGGCCACCCCGGTGCAGATCTTCGTCGGCGACCTCGCCGCGCGCGAGGTCTTCCGGAACGAGCCGGCGAAGTTCGCCGCGATCGAGGCCGTCCCGACCACGGGCACCCATGTGCCGGAGGTGCTGGGCGGCTACTACGCGAACGGGGAGGTGCACGGCGGCATCAGGATTCCGTCGGGGGCCTCGCTGTTGTCCGGCTACTCACCTTCGACCCGCATCCAGGGTTTGGACGCCATCCCCGCCGAGGTGCGGCCGCCGGACCGGCTGGTCGCGATCGTCCACCTGAGCTTCGACGTCATGGTCGGTATCGGCACGGCGCTGCTGGCCCTCTCCGCCTGGTACGCCCTGGCCTGGTGGCGCCGCCGCGATCTGCCGCGCAGCAGATGGTTCCTGCGGGCGACGACGATCAGTGGCGTACTCGCGGTGGTGGCGCTGGAGGCGGGCTGGGTGGTCACCGAGGTCGGCCGGCAGCCGTGGACGGTCGTCGGTCACCTCCTCACCCGCGACGCGGTCGCCACGTCCGGCAACCTGTGGCTGTTCTTCGCCGCCATCGTCGCGCTGTATGCCGCGGTCGGCGCCGCCACCGTGTACGTCCTGCGACTGCTGCGCCGCCGCTGGCGCGATCAGGGCGGGGCTACCGAGACGGACGTGCCCTACGGCCCGCCCCGGCCCTCGGAGTCCACGCCCGCCGGAGGGCAGGCGTGAGTACGTTTGCCGCCGTCGTGTTGTTCATCGGCGTCACCGCCTACGCCGTGCTCGGCGGCGCGGACTACGGTGCCGGCTTCTGGGACCTCACCGCCGGTGGCGCGCGACGTGGGCAGGCCCCTCGGCACCTGATCGACCACACGTTGGCACCGGTGTGGGAGGCCAACCACGTGTGGCTGATCTTCTGCCTGGTGATGCTCTGGACCGGCTTCCCGTCCGCGTTCGCCGCGATCATGACCACGCTCTACATCCCGCTGGGCCTCGCCGCGCTGGGCATCGTGGTCCGCGGCAGCGGGTTCGCGTTCCGGAAGGTGGTGGTAAAGACCGACCAACAGCGGGCGACCGGGGCGGCTTTCGCCACCTCGTCGGTGCTCACGCCGTTCTTCCTCGGCACGGTGGCCGGCGGGATCGCCTCCGGGCGGGTGCCCGCCGGCGGACACGGCAATGCCGTGACCAGCTGGGTCAACCCGACGTCGCTGCTCGGCGGGGTGCTCGCGGTTGGGGTGTGCGCGTTCGTCGCCGCGGTGTTCCTCACCGCCGAGGCCCGTGCCTACGCCGACGCCGGCCTGGAGCGCTGGTTCCGCCGCCGGGCCCAGGCCAGCGCCGTGGCGACCGGCGCCGTAGCGCTGGCGGGCATCGCCATCCTGCACGCCGACGCCGGGCGCCTGTTCTCCGGGCTGATCGGCCGCGGCCTGCCGCTGGTGCTGGTCTCCGCGGCATGCGGGCTGGCCAGCATCGCCCTGCTGCACCGGGCGGCACCCCGGTTGCTGCAGGCGCTCGCCGTCAGCGCGGCCGGCACGGTGGTGGTCGGCTGGGGCGTCGCGCAGTATCCGTACCTGCTGGGCACCCACCTCCGCATCGACGAGGCCGCCGCTCCCGACGCCACCCTGGCGTCGCTCACCGTGGTCGCCGCCGCGGCGCTCCTGCTCGTCGTGCCGGCCATGGCGCTGTTGTTCGTCCTGCACCAGCGCGGCCGCCTGGACACCGCCTGACTCGGTTCACGCTGGCGCCGTGCCGGACCGCGGCCGACCGTCCAGCCCACCCGTCGGTCAACCGCGCGCCCTACGCCCCGCCCCGTGGCGGCGTGAACCTCTTGGCCACATCGACGGCCACTGAACCGCCCCGGATCTTGTAGAGACTTCCCGGCTTGGGACTGGTGTTCTCTTCGTCGCGGAGACTTACTGTGTCGATCGCTCGTTTCCACTCGCGCTGTCGGTCGCCGAAATCTTCTGACCGGTCCCGCGGAACCTTTCTCCCCGCTTGTGAGTGGAAGTGATGGAGAAGGGAGGTGACGGTGTCCGACGGTGATCTGATCTCCGAGTTGTACGCAGGCTGTTTCCGGCGGCTGGTCGTCCAGCTCTATGCGGTGACCGGGGACCTGAACGAGGCGCAGGAGGCGGTCCAGGAGGCCTTTACGAGGGCGCTGGCCGCGCCCCGGCGGTTCGCCCGGCTCGACAACCCGGAGGCATGGCTGCGCCGGGTGGCGGTGAACGTCGCTCGCAGCCGGCACCGCCGGCGCCGGGTGCTCGACGGACTGCTGCGCCGGATCGGCCCGCCGCTGGCCGTCGCCGACCGCTCACCGGAACACCTCGCCCTGCTGGCCGCGCTGCGGGACCTGCCCGAGGGGCAACGGCACGCCCTGGCCCTGCACTACCTCGTCGACCTGCCCGTGGATGAGGTCGCGGCCACCCTCGGCGTCTCGGCTGGCACGGTCAAGTCCCGCCTGTCCCGCGGCCGGCAGGCCCTCGCGGCGCTACTGGCCGACTCCGACATCACCGACAGCACGAGCACCGGGAGGATCGATGTCCGATCGTGAGTTCACCGGCTTCGACGTCGACACCGTTGCCGACGCAGTCCGGCAGCCGCCCCTCGATGACCTCCGCTCGGCGGTAAGGGCCCGCCTTCGGCGCCGCACCAGCGGGGTAGCGCTGGCCCTCGTGGTGGTCTTCGCCGGCATGGCGGTCCTGCCCCTGGCCGCCGGCACGCGCGGGGTCGACTGGGCCGACCCGACCCCGCTCCCGCAGGTACGGGACCGCGCCACCCAGCTCTTCATGACCGGTCCGGACTCCGGCGTCGGCGTCGAACAGGTCGACTTCGGCTGCACGGTGCGCTTCACGCACACCGAGGACGGCGGGCGGAGCTGGGCCGACTGGGACGCGGCCCAGTACCGGGCCACGACCTGCCGGGTCGATGGCTCCGGGAACAAGGACGCCGACCTGGAGTTCTCCGTGCTCGGAGAGCGCTCCTACCTGGTCCGCGACGGCGACCAGTCCCGCCTCTCCACCGACTACGGCCGGACCTGGCGGGACGCGGAGCAGGCAATGGTGACGGTGTCCGCATTCCCAGCGAAGGCCCGTCCCGTCTTCTGCCAGGAGGGCTGCGGGGCACTCCGCCAGCCGCTCGCCGTGGACCCGGCGACCGGGACGGTGTACCGGCTCAGCGGGGAACCGACCTCGCTCTACCCGCCGTTCAGCATCTACCCGAGTGCGGACGGGACGATCTGGGTGACCTACTGGCCGGGTGACCCCGACGTCATGGTGGTTGCCCGCAGCGTCGACCGCGGCGCCACCTGGAACAGCTGGCGGCCGGCCAAGGGGGCGAACGTGATCGCGGTGGCCGGGGTCAGCGAGCGGGAGGCCTACCTGCTGATCGAGCCCCCGCCGCTGCCCGGCGCCCAGCCGATGCAGGTCAAGGGTCCCTCCCAGCTGCTGCGCACCACGGACGGCGGAGCGACCTGGAAGGATGTCAGCACCGACCTGCCCGGGTCGCCGGTCAACAGGCCCTTCACCATCGGCTCGGACGGCTCCCTGCTGGTCGCCCAGTCGGGCAACATGAGGCCCGACCTCGTCTCCTCCCTGCTCGTAAGCCGGGACGGGGGCCGGCACTTCACCAAGGGGCGCGAGTACCGCGGAGACGACGGATCCGTGGGGGTCGCTCCCGGCTACGCCTGGCTTTACGGCCGGGACGACGTGTCGGCGCTCGGCGCGGACCACGTCCTGATCACCCGGGACGGTTCCTCCTGGACCCAATTCGCCCTCCCCGACTGAGCCTGGTGCGTCGGCGCGGCTGGCTGGCCGCGCCGACCCTTGCATCACGTCACTGCAGCCCGACAAGACAGGGTGTGCGGAGGCGGAGCCTGGCCCGAAGGACGCACCGGCTCTTCGCATCACTAGCAGTCGAGCCGTGGGGGTTCGTGTCGGAGGGGAATTGAGCACTCACGCGTAGCATCCGTTATACAAACGAGTGTTCCTGCCCGATGCTGGTCTGGCCAGAGTCGGAGGATCCTGCGGAGGAGCCGCTCCCTGCGGAGCAGTCGGCGAGGACGAGGGCGAGAGCCGCGGCGACGCCGACAATGCTGAGCTTCTTCATGGTTGTCCCTGCTTGGTTTGTGCGGTGGAGGCGACTGCCGCGGTGAAGGCCGTCATCAGCGTGGCGAGTTGCTCAGGGTCGGCGTCGGGGTCTTCGGGGTGCCACTGGACGCCGAGCACCCAGCCTTCAGTGCCCTCGATGGCCTCGATGACCCCGTCGGACGCGGTCGCGGAGGCCCGAAGGCCGGCGCCGACGGCATCGACGGCCTGGTGGTGGCCGGAGCGGATGTCAAGCTGCGCGCGTCCGTAGATGCCGGCCAGCAGCGTGCCGGGGATGATCTCGATGGCGTGGGCGGTCATCGTTGAGTTATCAGATTCGATGTTGTGTATCGTTCCGGGGCCTAGATCCTGTATCAGTGACCCGCCGGCGGCGACGTTGAGTGCTTGCATGCCGCGGCAGATGCCGAGGAGCGGTAGACGGGCGTCGAGCGCGGCGCGGGCCAACCCGAGTTCGAAGGCGTCGGCGGTGGCGTCGATGCCATACAGGTTCTTCACCTGGCACTGCTGCCCATAGGTGGCGGGATCCAGGTCAGCGCCACCGAGGATGAGCACGCCGTCTGCGTCGCCCACCAGCTCCGCCGGATCGTCGACGGGGCGGGCGGCGTCGACCAGCAGGACCTCTGCCCCGGCCGCTTCTGCCGCTGCTGCCGCATTCTTCGCCAGGGTGTGGAGGAACTGCCGGAGCCAGTCGGAGCTCTGCTCCGCATCCATCGAATAGGACGCGACCAGCCGCCCCCGACGCCTCGCGGCGCTTGCAGAAGAGAGCTCAGATTGAGGCATGATTCTCCTTCGGCACACGGCCTCACGGCCTCACGGCCTGAGAGCCGGAACCTACAACATCGTGCAAGAAGCTCGGGACATGGTCCTTGCCCCGGTCACCGGCCGCGGCACCGCTGAGGTGATCTTCCGCCGCTTGACGGAGGGCATCGCGTCAGGCGCTCTGCAGCCCGGCGACTGCCTGCCCCGGGAAGAAGAGATCGCGCGCATCTTTGGCGTGGCACCGATGCCCCTCCGCCAGGGGCTGCCGGCGCTCCGGAACCTGGAGTACGTGGAGACCCTGCGGGTACCGAAAACCTCGTCCGTCCTGGTCACAATCCTCTTGATCACTGAGATCAGAACGCCGGTGCAGCCTCAAGGCCGCTTGGCCCGGTTGCGACAGTGATCGACGTTGAGCGCTGCACGAGGATGATATCGACCGCCAGGACGAGACGACCGTCAGCCGCCCGGGGCAACGGCACCGCCGCGAGGGCGGTGCGCAACCGATCGATGTCCAGTCGTCCGCAGGCGAGGGCGTCATACAACGCCCCGTGACCGCGGCGGTGCTCACCCACCAGCGACAACTCCACCAACGACCGGACCGGCCCGTCGGCGCACAACACCGCATCCGTCAGCTCGAACAACGCGTCAGCCCGCGCCGTCAGACAGCCGTAGAACTCGCGCCGGAACCCCGTCAACTCCCCGACGGCATCAGCCGGACGACGGTCATGCACTCTGGTCACCGGAACAGCCCTTGGTTATTGATGTTCTTCCCTAGACAAGAAGATCATCGGCCAAGGGCTGTTTCCGTCGCTCCTCGGGGTCCACCCGGGGCCCTCGGAGGTTAAAGATCAAGTTAGCTGCGGCCGCGTTCCGGCGCCTATTATCGCCGCCGCACAGCTTCGAGACAGGAGTCGGCAGTGACGCAGTTGTGGATCGCGGGCCAGCACGTGGCGGGGACCGGAACCTCGGTTACGGTGATCAACCCGGCGACCGAGGAGGTCGTCGCCGCCGTCGGATCCGCGGTTCTTGAGCAGGTCGACAGCGCGGTCCGTGCTGCCCGCGACGCCGCCGACGGCTGGCGGCGTACCCCCGCGGCCGAGCGGGCCGACCTTCTGCACGGGATCGCCACCTGGCTGCGTGAACACTCCGACGCCCTTGCATGGCAGATGTCGATCGAGGGCGGCAAGCCACTGATCGAGAACTCCGACGAGGTCGGCTGGTCGGCGGCCTGCTTCGACTACTACGCGGAGCTGGGCCGGCACGAGCGGGGCCGGGTGCTGCCGCCGGTGGAGGACGGGCAGCTGGCGCTGGTCATCAAGGAGCCACTCGGCGTGGTCGCCGCGATCGTGCCGTGGAACTATCCGCTGCTGCTGCTCGCGTGGAAGCTCGCTCCGGCGCTTGCTGCGGGGAACACGGTCGTGGCGAAGCCCTCGCCCTACACGCCATTGTCGACGCTGATGCTTGCCGGGGCCTTTGCCGAGCTGCCGCCGGGCGTGGTGAATCTGGTGACGGGCGGTGCCGAGGTCGGGGAGGCCCTGGTGGTGCACCCCGGTACGGATCTGGTCGCCTTCACCGGTTCCACGGCCGCCGGGCAGCGCATCGGCGAGCTGTGCGCGCGTCAGGTCAAACGCACGCACCTGGAGTTGGGTGGCAAGGACGCCTTCATCGTCTGCGAGGACGCCGACCTCTCGGTCGCGGCACCAGGTGCCGCGTGGGCCGCGTACCTCAACGCCGGGCAGGTCTGCACCTCGGCCGAGCGGTTCTATGTCATGGACTCCGTCTACGACGAATTCGTCGAGCGGATGATCGCCGAGGCGGCCGCGGTCCGGCTCGGCGATCCGTTGACGGCCGGGACCGACATGGGCCCGATGATCGCCGAAGTGCAGCGGGCGAAGGTGGAGGGCCAGCTCGCCTCGGCCCGTGACGGTGGCGCCCGCATCCTGGTCGGCGGCGATCGGGGCGGGTTCGAGCGCGGCTGGTTCCTCTCCCCGTCCGTCGTCGTGGACGCCACCGACGACCTGCCGCTTATGCGGGAGGAGACATTCGGGCCGGTCGCACCGATCGTGCGGGTCTCCTCGCTGGACGAGGCAATCGCCCGCGCCAACGCGCTGCCCTACGGTCTGGGCGCCAACGTCTACACCAATCGCACCGACTACGCGTATCGCTGCCTGGACGAGCTGAAAGCAGGCACGGTCTGGATCAACGATCCGCTCACCGACAACGATGCCGGGCCCTTCGGCGGCATGAAGGCGTCGGGCAACTCCCGTGAGCTGGGCCCGGAGGGTCTGGAGGCGTTCCGGGAAACCAAGCACGTGCATTGGGACACCCGCGCCGAGCGCAAGCCCTGGTGGTACCCCTACGCGTAGGGAACTGGAGGTCACCGTCGCCACGGGGCGCTGCGCGGCGATCGCCGCCGCCACCTCCGGCAGGTCCGGGAAGCGGTCCGGGTCGATCCGCTCGACGTACACCTCGATGACGCCGCCACAGGTCAGCCCGACGCCGAACGCGTCGTCGTCGCTGACGCCGTACCGCGCCAGGCGTGGCTCCCCGGACCGGACCGCCTCCTGGCACAGTTCGTAGACGGCGGCCTCCACGCAACCTCCGGAGACGCTGCCGACGGCGATGCCGTCCGCGACCAGCATCGTCGCGCCGGGCGGCCGCGGCGCGCTGCGCCAGGTACCGGTCACGATGGCCATCCCCACCGGCTGCCCGGCGCGCCACCAGCGCAGCAACTCGTCCAGCACGTCACGCATGGGGGGCCAGATCCAGGTCCTCGTCGTCGGCCACGTCGGCGCAGGGCACCACCCGGACGGCGCCGGCGTGCGCCCGCAGGTACGGCCGGGCGCCGACATCACCCACGGCCAGGGCCGCCACGCCGGCCCAGTGGTCGCGTCCGAGCAGCACCGGATGGCCGGACCGGCCGTTGTCGTAGCCGGCCATGACCAGGTCCGCGGGGCCGGCGCCTGCGGCGACCCGCCGGACCGCCGCGGCCGTCACGCCGGGCATGTCGACCAGGATCACCACGGCCGCGGCGGCATCGGTGTCCGCGAGCGCGGCCAGCCCGGCCTGCAGGGACGAGCCCATGCCGGTGGTCCAGTCAGGATTGCCGACGACCGCGACCCCCTCGAGGGCGGCCCGGGCCCGGACGTCGTCGGCCGCCGCGCCGAGCACCACGACAACGGGGGCGCACCGCGCCGCGCGAAGAATGGCGATCGACCGATCGACGAGTAGTTGCCCGTCATGGCGGACGAGGGCCTTCGGCATGCCGAAGCGGCGTCCGCCGCCGGCGGCGAGAACAAGCCCGGCCACCATCATCGGCGGAGGCTAACACGCAGCGTGACGTCGCGACTTCCCCTGACCGGGGCAGGTTTTCAGCCGGGCAGGCGCAGCGCGAGGAAGAGGTCGACTCGGTCCTCGAAGCGGTTCAGGTCGCGACCGGTGAGCTGCTCCACCCGGCCGATCCGGTACCGCAGCGTGTTCACGTGCACGTGGAGCAGTTCGGCGCAGCGGGTCCAGGAGCCGGAACAGGCGAGGAACGCCTCCAGGGTGTGCACCAGGCGGGCGTCGTGTACCCGGTCGTACTCGACGAGCGGGCCGAGCAGCCGGTCCCGAAAGGCCCGCCGGGTGTCCGTCGGCACACCGGCCAGCAGCAGCAGGTGCGAGGCGAGTTCGCCGGCCGACACGACGGTGGCCGGGCCCGGCCGGTCGCTCGCCGCGCGCCACGCGTGCCGGGCCTCCTCCACGGCCCCGGGCAGCGCGACCACCCCTGCCGCCGGCCCGCTGATGCCCACGGCCAACCGGCCGGCCCCCAACGCCGGCACCAGCGCCGTCAGCCCGGCCCGCACGGTGTCGAGCACGGTCGACATCGGCTGAGCCGGCACGGAGACGACGGCCAGTACGCCGCCCGGCCGGTCGGCGGCCAGCCCGGCGACCACCGTCTGCGGCGCGTACGGCCGGAGGATCTCCTCGACCACGGCCACGGCCAGCTCCGCGGGCGCCGGCAGCCCGGTCAGGCTCGCGGTCAGGACGAGGAACGTCGAATCCGGCGACAGGCCGCACGACGACAACCGCCCGCGCAGCTCACCGAGATCGCCGCCGGAATCGAGCAGCGAGCCGACCCGGTCGGCGAGGCGCCGCTCCACCAGCGTCGCCTCGTCCGCCTGGGCCCGCGCCAGCGCGACCAGGCTGACCAGCTCGTCGGCGGCATCGGGCAGCGGCGCGGGGGCACCGGCGGTCACCGCGAGCAGCCAGGACGCCAACCGATGCTCGGAGCGGCCCGGCACGGCGAGCACGGTCAGCGGCCGTCCGTCCACAGCGACCGACATGGGCAGCCGGTCCGCCGCGACGAACGCCGCGGCCACGTCGGCTCGGCCGGTGGCGTCCAGGCCGGTGGTGCCCGCGACGACCCGGCCGGTCGGGGTCAGCACCCAGCAGTCCACGCCCAGGTCGGCGGCGACCGGCGAGAGCAGGTCACCCAGCCGCGCCCCGGCGGCCATGGCCGCAACCAGGCCGCGGTGCCGGACGAGCACGGTCGCCAGCCCGGTGGCCCGGCGCGCCCACAGCGACGGGTTCACCTCGTCGAGGATGTCCCGGAAGGAAACCTCGACCGGGACCTCGAACAACGGCACCCGGTGGGCCCGGCACGCCTCGACCAGGTCCGCCGGCACCGAGCCGTACGCCGCGTCGCCCGCGCCGATCGCGGCCACGCCGGCCGCCGCGCAGGCCGCCACGAAGGTCTCCGAGTCCGTCGGCGACCGCCGCCACATCAAGCCGGTCAGCACGACCTCGCCTCCGGACAGGTACCGGCGGGGGTCGAGCAGGTCGGTGACGTAGATGCGGGTGAGCGGCCGGTCCAGGTCGTCGGCGCCGGCCAGCACGGACAGCCGCAGCTGTGGCAGGGCCAACACCTCGCGCAGCAGCATCGATGACCTTCCCGTTCGCGCCGACGGATCGCCCGGCTTGTAGGAACGCACGAAAAGCCTACGGCTGCGGGTCTCGGATTCGGTGTTCGCGCCGATGTCGCCCGGGCGTGGCGACTGCTCTACTGCTCCTCAACGAGGGGAGGTGGTCGGCATCATCCCAGGCGACGGCGCTCTCGCCGAATTCAACCGCGCACCGGCCGCGCAGGCCGAACGCGACCTGCTCGCCTGCTGCGCGGTGCCCGAGTGGGCCCGCGAGGTGGCCGCCGGGCGGCCGTACCGGGATCTGCGGGCTCTGGTGGAGTCGGCCGACGCCGGCCTGCTCCGGCTCTCCTGGGAGCAGGTCGCGCGGGCGCTCGCCGCGCACCCGCGGATCGGCGAGCGGGTGGCCGGCACGGACCGCGAGTCCGCCTGGTCGCGGCGTGAGCAGGCCGGCATGGACGGCGCGGACGCGGCGACGAGGACCGCGCTGGTCGAGGCCAATCGGGCGTACGAGCGGCGCTTCGGCCACCTCTTCCTGATCTTCGCAAGTGGACGTACGGACGCCGAACTGCTGGCGGCGGCGCGTGGCCGGTTGACCAACGACGCGGCCACCGAGCGGCGGGTGGTGCACGGGGAACTCCGCAGGATCGCCCTGCAGCGGCTGGAGAGGCTGGTCGGATGAGGTACGCCGCGATCTCGACCCACGTGCTGGACACGGTGCGCGGTGAGCCGGCGCGCGGCCTGCCCGTGCGGTTGGAGCGCGCCAGGGCCGACGGCTGGACCGCCGTGGCGGACGGACACACCGACGCCGACGGGCGGCTGCGCGACTGGGTGCCGGAGGCGGACTGGGGCAGCGGCGGGTACCGGCTGGTGTTCGCCGTCGGCGCCCACCTCGGGCCGGACGCCTTCTTCGCCGAGGTCACGGTGGCCTTCCAGGTCCACGATCCGGCCCGGCACCACCACGTGCCGCTGCTGCTCAGCCCGTACGGCTACACCACCTACCGAGGGAGTTGACGATGGGGATCGTGCTCGGCGCCAACCAGTACGGCAAGGCGGAGACGCGGGTGGTGCGGGTGGTCCGCGACGGGCCGCGGCACGAACTGCGCGACCTGAACGTCACCACCTGTCTCGCCGGTGACCTTGTCGCCACCCACCTGACCGGCGACAACGCCAACGTGCTGCCGACCGACTCGCAGAAGAACACGGTGTACGCCTTCGCCAAGCGGCACGGCGTCGACCAGATCGAGGACTTCGGGCTGCTCCTCGCGCGGCACTTCGTGACGTCGCAACCGGCGATCACCAGCGCCCGGGTCGACATCGAGGAGTACGCCTGGCAACGGCTCGGTCCGCACTCGTTCCAGCGGGCGGGCGGGGAGGTGCGTACCGCGTCGGTGACCGTCGACGGCGACGGGACGCAGGTGGTGTCCGGACTGACCGGCCTGGTGCTGCTCAACTCGACCAACTCGGAGTTCGCCGGCTTCGTGCAGGACGAGTACACCACGTTGCCACCCACCAAGGACCGGATCCTCGCCACCGCGGTGAACGCGCACTGGCGGCACGCCGGCGACCGGACGGCAGACGGCACCGGCTGGGCCGACTCCTACGACCGGGTGCGCGCCGCCCTGGTCGCCGGCTTCGTCGAGACGTACAGCCTCGCACTGCAGCAGACCCTCTACGCGATGGGTGAGCGGGTGCTGCGGGAGTGCCCCGGGATCGTCGAGGTGCGGCTGTCCCTGCCCAACAAGCACCACCTGCTGATCGACCTGGCGCCGTTCGGGCTGGACAACCCCGGCGAGGTCTTCGTCGCGACGGACCGCCCGTACGGGCTGATCGAGGCCACGGTACGCCGCGACGACACGCCGGCGGCGGACGGCGCCTGGTGATGGACTTCCTGCAACCGGGCAGCTGGTCGGAGGCGCTGGCGGCGAAGGCGGCCCACCCCGACGCGGTGCCGATCGCCGGGGGCACCGACGTCATGGTCGAGCTGAACTTCGACCGCCGTCGCCCGCCCGCGCTGCTCGACCTGACCCGGGTGAGCGCGCTGACCGAGTGGGGGTACGACGGTGACCTGCTGCGCGTCGGGGCGGGCGTGACCTACCGGCGGATCATCGACGAACTCGGCGGCCTGCTCCCCGGCCTCGCGATGGCGGCGCGCACGGTCGGCTCCCCGCAGATCCGCAACCGGGGCACCGTCGGCGGCAACCTCGGCTCGGCGTCGCCCGCCGGCGACGCGCACCCGCCACTGATGGCCACCGGCGCGCGGGTCGAGGTGGCGTCGGTGCGGGGCACCCGGACCGTGCCGGTGCACGAGTTCTTCACCGGGCCCAAGCGGTCGGTGCTGGCACCCGACGAGCTGATCTCGGCCTTTCTGGTCGTACCCGCCGCCGGGCCGCAGCAGTTCGCCAAGATCGGCACCCGCAACGCCATGGTGATCGCGGTCTGCTCCTTCGCGCTGGCGCTGCACCCCGACACGTGCCGGGTCGGCACCGGGATCGGGTCCGCCGCGCCCACGCCGCTGCGCGCCCACCAGGCCGAGGAGTTGCTCGCCGCCGAGCTGCCGTGGCGCTCGCGGGGCCCGCTCCCCGTTGCACTCGCCCGGCGCTTCGGCGACCTGGTGGCCGCCGCCGCGGCGCCGATCGACGACGTACGCGGCACCGCCGCCTACCGCCGGCACGCGCTGGCCGTGCTCGCCCGGCGCACGCTCGGCTGGGCCTGGGCACAGTTGTCGTCGGTGCCGCATCAGCAATCGGGGGGCCGGTCGTGAGAATCAGCTGCACGGTGAACGGCGAGCGCCGCGAGGCCGACGGCGTGTGGCCCGGCGAGAGCCTGCTCTACCTGTTGCGGGAGCGGCTCGCCCTGCCCGGCGCCAAGAACGCCTGCGAGCAGGGCGAGTGCGGCTCCTGCACCGTCTACCTCGACGGCCTGCCGGTCTGCGCCTGCCTGGTCGCCGCCGGCCAGGCGCAGGGCCGGACGGTGGTCACCGTCGAGGGACTGTCCGCCGGGGTCGGCGAGAGGCTACCCGGCGAGGCTGGCGAGGCGTTGACCGCGGAGGCCGGCGCGCTCGACCCGGTGCAGCGAGCCTTCATCGAGGCCGGGGCCGTCCAGTGTGGATTTTGCACCCCCGGCCTGGTGGTCGCGGTCCACGACCTGCTGGCCCGCAACCCGCGGCCGGCCGATCCGGACATCCGCGAGGCCCTCGCCGGCAACCTGTGCCGGTGCACCGGCTACGAGAAGATCATGGACGCGGTACGGCTGGCCGCCAGGCCCGCCGTACCGCGCCCGCGGGAGGCGCGGGATGATCATCATTGAGGGGGGTGCGGTCGCCACCGTCGACGCCGACGCCACCGAGCACGCCGAGGGTCACGTGGTGATCGGCGACGACGGACGGATCGTGGCGGTCGGCGCGGGCCGCGCCGACGTCCTCGACGGCGGCAAGGGCCAGCCAGCCAGGCCCCGGTCGGTGCGCCGGGTCGACGCCACCGGTTGCCTGGTCACCCCGGGCCTGGTCAACACCCACCACCACCTGTACCAGTGGGCCACCCGTGGGTTGGCCCAGCAGAAGGACCTCTTCGGCTGGCTGACCGCGCTCTACCCGGTCTGGGCCGGTCTGGACGCCGGCGTGGTCGCCGCCACCACCGGCGCCGGCCTGGGCTGGCTCGCCCTGTCCGGCTGCACGACGAGCACCGACCACCACTACGTCCACCCGGCCGGCGGCGGCGACCTGATGGCCGCGCAGATCGAGGCGGCCCACGAGATCGGCCTGCGCTTCCACCCGTGCCGCGGCTCGATGGACCTCGGCGCCTCCGCCGGTGGGCTACCGCCCGACCACATCGTGGAGAAGACCGACGCCGCGCTCGCCGCGACCGCCGAGGCCGTCGAGCGCTTCCACGATCCTGCGCCCGACGCCATGGTCCGGGTCGCCGTCGCCCCCTGCTCGCCGTTCTCCGTCACCGAGACGCTGATGAGCGAGGCCGCCACGCTGGCCCGCAGCCTGGGCGTTCGGCTGCACACCCACCTCGCGGAGACGGTGGAGGAGCAGGCGTACTGCCTCGAGACCCACGGCTGCACCCCGGGCGAGTACGCCGAACGTCTCGGCTGGCTCGGCGACGACGTGTGGCTGGCGCACGGCGTACACCTCGACGACGCCACGATCGCCCGCTTCGCCGCCACCGGCACCGCTGTCGCCCACTGCCCCAGCTCCAACGCGCGCCTCGGCACCGGGATCGCCCGGGTCCGGGACCTGCTCGACGCGGGCGTACCGGTGGGCCTGGGGGTGGACGGAGCCGCGTCGCAGGAGACCAACCAGCTCGGCGCCGAACTGCGCCAGGCGGCGTACGCCGCGCGGCTGCGGGACGGGCCGGCGGCGCTAACCGCCCGCGAGGCGCTCGCCCTGGGCACCATGGGCGGGGCCCGCTGCCTCGGCCGCGCCGGTGAGATCGGCTCGCTGGAGGTGGGCAAGCTGGGCGACCTCGCCGTCTGGCGGCTCGACGGGCTGGGTCACGCCGGCATCGACGACCCGCTGGCCGCGCTCGTCCTCGGCCCACCCGCTCCGGTGGAGCTGCTGCTGGTCGGCGGGCGGCCGATCGTTGAACGCGGCGAGCTGCGCACGGCCGACGAGCGGGACCTCGCGCGGCGTACCCGGCAGGCACACCAGGCGCTGATGAGGAAGGTACGGCCATGACGACGGTGCAGCCCGGGGTGAGCGTGCCGGTCGACGGCGGGGTGGGGCACAGTCCACACCGGCCGGACGGCACGCTGAAGGTCAGTGGCGAGTTCGCCTTCTCCTCCGACCTGTGGGCCGACGACATGCTGTGGGGCACCACGCTGCGCAGCCCGCACCCACGGGCCCGGATCACCGGCATGGACCTGAGCGCCGCGCTCGCGCTGCCCGGCGTGCACGCCGTGCTCACCGCCGCCGACGTGCCGGGCGCGCAGGGTTACGGCCTGGATGTGGCCGACCAGCCGGTACTCGCCGCCGACGAGGTGCGCTACCAGGGCGAGCCGGTGGCGATTGTGGCCGCCGACCACCCGGAGACCGCCCGCCGGGCGGCCGCCCGCATCGTCGTCGACTACACGGTGCTGACCCCGGTCACCGACCCCGAGGTGGCGCTGGCCGCCGGCCAGCTCGTCCGCCACCTGCCGATCCGGCGCGGTGACCCGGACGCCGTCGGCCCGGTCGTGGTCCGCGGCGACTACGAGGTCGGCATGCAGGACCAGGCGTTCCTCGGGCCGGAGTCGGGGCTGGCCGTGCCGGCGGAGAACGGCGGGGTCGACCTGTTCGTCGCCACCCAGTGGCTGCACGTCGACCAGAAGCAGGTGGCCGCCTGCCTCGGGCTGCCCATCGACAAGGTACGGATCACCCTGGCCGGGGTGGGCGGGGCGTTCGGCGCCCGCGAGGACCTGTCGATGCAGGTGCATGCCAGCATGCTGGCCCTGCACACCAGGCGCCCGGTGAAGATGGTCTACTCCCGCGAGGAGTCCTTCTTCGGGCACGTGCACCGCCACCCGGCACGACTCCGGTACGAACACAGCGCCACCCCCGACGGACGGCTGGTCTCGGTGCGGGCGCGCATCCTGCTCGACGGCGGGGCGTACACGTCCACCACCCCGGCGGTGGTGGCCAACGCCGCCACCCTCAGCGTCGGCCCGTACGAGGTACCGAACGTGGTGGTGGACGCCTACGGCCTCTACACCAACAACCCGCCGTGCGGGGCGATGCGCGGGTTCGGGGCGGTGCAGGCGTGCTTCGCCTACGAGTCGCAGATGGACAAGCTCGCCGCCGCCCTCGGGCTCGACCCGGTGGAACTGCGGGTACGCAACGCCATGACGACCGGCTCGGTGATGCCCACCGGACAGGTCGTCGACGGACCGGCGCCCGTGGCGCACCTGCTGGAGCTTGTCCGCGACCGGCCGGCCCCGCCGCCGGCCACCGGCGACCTGCGGGAGTTGCCGGGCGGGGTCGCCAACACCACCCACGGCGAGGGCGTGGCCCGCGGGGTCGGGTACGCCATCGGCATCAAGAACGTGTGCTTCTCCGAGGGGTACGACGACTACGCCACCGCCCGTGTCCGGCTGGAGGCGATCGGCGGGCAGCCTGCGGTGCTGGTGCACACCGCCGCCGCCGAGGTCGGCCAGGGCGTGGTGACCGTGCAGGCGCAGATCGCCCGTACCGAGCTGGGCGTGCAGCGGGTCACCGTGGCCCCCGCCGACACCGCGGTCGGCAGCGCCGGATCGTCGTCGGCGTCGCGGCAGACGTACATGACCGGTGGAGCCGTCCGCGCCGCATGCCGTGCGGTACGGGACCGGCTGCTCGCCCGCCTGCCCACCCCCGACCTCCGCCTGGCCGGCGGCAAGGTCGTCACGGCGTCCGGGACGGTGGTCGCCGACCTGGCCGGGGTGATCGGCGACGAGCCGGTCGAGGAGACGGTCGTGTGGCGGCACCAGCCGACGTACCCGCTGGACCCCCGGACCGGCCAGGGTGACGCGCACGTCCAGTACGCCTTCGCCGCGCACCGGGCCACAGTCGACGTCGACATCGAACTGGGCCTGGTGCGGGTGGTGGAGATCGCCACCGCACAGGACGTCGGCAAGGCGGTCAACCCGCAGGCGGTGCTGGGCCAGATCCACGGCGGCACGGCGCAGGGCCTGGGTCTCGCACTGATGGAGGAGATCCAGGTGGTAGACGGGATCGTCCGCAACCCGTCGTTCACCGACTACCTGATCCCGACGATCCTCGACATCCCGCCGATGACGGTCGACGTGCTGGAGCTGGCCGACCCCCGGGCCCCGTACGGTCTGCGCGGGGTCGGTGAGCCGCCGACCATCTCGTCCACCCCTGCCGTGGTCGCCGCGATCCGGGCGGCGACCGGCCTGGCCCTGACCCGGGTGCCGGTACGCCCAGAACACCTCTGCGCCCCGGAACTGGTCGACTGATGGGCAAGCTACCCGAGGGCGTCTATGCCGAACTCGACGAGCGGCTCGGGCCGGTGGACGCCAGGCTGCGGGCCCGCTACCCGGGCGGGCGGGGCCGCCGCCAGCCGGTGCACACGGTGTACGTGCCGGCCGACCGGGTCCGGCCGGGTCTGATCGACGAGTGGGGCGCCGCGGCACTGCGGGCACTGACCGAGCACCCGCCGCTGCCGTTCGCCGCCGAACTGGCCGACCGGGTGATCGGCAAGCTGCGGCGGGAGCCGATCGAGGATCTGCGGATCGACTTCGAGGACGGGTACGGCGTCCGCGACGACGACAGCGAGGACACTTCCGCGCGGTCGTCCGTCGCGGCGCTGCGCGAAGGCAGGATGCCGCCGTTCCTCGGGTTGCGGATCAAGAGCCTGGAGGCGGCGACTCGGCACCGGGCGGTACGCACCCTGGACACGTTCCTGGAGGCGTACCTGGGCGCGTTCGCCACCGTGCCGGACACCTTCGTGGTCACCCTGCCGAAGGTCAGCGCACCCGAGCAGGTCGACGCGATGGTGCTGCTGTGCGCGCGGCTGGAGCGGGCGTCCGGGCTGCCGGCCGGTGCGCTCCGCTTCGAGGTGCAGGTGGAGACCCCGGCCGCGGTGCTCGGCGCCGACGGCACCGCGACCGTGGCGCGGCTGATCACCGCCGGCGGGACGCGGCTGTCCGCCCTGCACTACGGCACGTACGACTACAGCGCTGCCTGTGGGGTGGCGGCGGCCCAACAGAGCCTGGCGCATCCGGTGGCCGACCATGCGAAGGCGGTGATGCAGGTGGCGGCGGCCGGTACCGGCGTCCGGCTCTCCGACGGTTCGACCAACGTGCTGCCGGTGGGCGGCACCGAGGCGGTCCAGGCGGCCTGGCGGCTGCACGCCGGGCTGGTCCGCCGCTCCCTGGCGGCCGGCTTCTACCAGGGCTGGGACCTGCACCCGGCCCAGTTGCCGACCCGGTTCGCGGCGACGTACGCATTCTTCCGGGAGGGTGCCGCCGCTGCGGGTGACCGCCTGGCCCGATACCTGCAACGCCGCGCGGGCGGCGTGCTCGACGAGCCGGCGACCGCCCGGGCACTGGCCGGCTTCCTGCTACGCGGGCTGGACTGCGGCGCCCTCGACCCGGCCGAAGTCGCTTTCGCCCGCGAACACCTGGAAGCACTGTGAACGGCTACGACCTGGTGGTGCGGTCGCGGCGGGTGGTGCTCCCGGAGGGGCTGCGGCCGGCCGCGGTGTGCGTCCGCGACGGGCGGATCGTGGCGATCGACGAGTACGACGCGGTCGGCGGCCACGACCTCGGTGAGCTGGCACTGGTGCCCGGCCTGGTCGACACGCACGTGCACGTCAACGAGCCCGGCCGCACCGAGTGGGAGGGGTTCGCCACCGCCACCCGGGCGGCGTTGGCCGGTGGGGTGACCGCGATCGTCGACATGCCGCTCAACTCGCTGCCGCCGACGGTCAGAGCGGACGCGCTGGCGGTCAAGCGGTCGGCGGCCACCGGGCAGATCCACGTCGACGTGGGCTTCTGGGGCGGCGCGGTGCCCGGCAACTTCGGTGACCTGCCGCGGCTGCACGCCGCCGGGGTGTTCGGGTTCAAGGCGTTCCTGATCGACTCGGGCGTCCCCGAGTTCCCGCCGTTGGACCCGGCCGGGCTGGCGGCGGCGCTGGACGCGGTGGACGCCCTGTTCGTCGTCCACGCGGAGGACCCGACCGAGGTGACCGCGCCGCCGGCCTCGCGGCGCTATGTCGACTTCCTCCGTTCGCGACCACCGGCTGCCGAACGGCGGGCGGTCGGCGCGGTGCTCGACGTGGCGCGGCGGACCGGCGGGCGGGTGCACATTTTGCACCTGTCCGCCGCCGATGCGCTGCCGCTGCTGGCGCAGGCGAGGGCGGCCGGCGTACGGGTGAGCGGGGAGACGTGCCCGCATTACCTGACGCTGGCTGCCGACGAGGTACCGGACGGGGCGACCGAGTTCAAGTGCTGTCCGCCGATCCGCGGGTCCGGCAACCGGGAGCGGCTGTGGGCGGCGCTCGCGGCGGGCCTCGTCGACTGTGTGGTCTCCGACCACTCCCCCTGCCCCCCGGCGCTGAAGTGTGGCGACACCGGCGACTTCGCGGCGGCGTGGGGTGGCATCGCGTCGGTGCAGCTCGGCCTGCCGGCGGTGTGGACGGCGGCCCGGCGGCGCGGCCATTCGCTCGCCGACGTGGTGCGGTGGATGGCGACGAACCCGGCCGCGCTGGTCGGGTTGCGACGCAAGGGACGCATCGCCGTCGGCTGCGACGCCGACCTGGTCGCGTTCGACCCCGATGCTCCGTTCACCGTCGACCCGGCGGCGCTGCACCACCGGCACCTGGTCACGCCGTACGCCGGTCAGGTGCTCACCGGCGTCGTCCGGGCCACCTGGCTGCGTGGCATGCCCGTCACGCCCGACGGACCACCCCGGGGGCGGCTGCTGGACAGGAGGGACGAGTGAACGACTTCACCGCGCTGCCGGACCTCGCCTCCCGCCTGCTCGGCGGCGGCGTGGTCGACGCCAACGACGAATTCTTCGCCGCGCGCGACAACCTGGTCACCACCGAACCGCCGGTCTTCGCCGCCGGCACCTTCGGCCCCAAGGGCCAGGTGTACGACGGCTGGGAGACCCGCCGGCGGCGGGAGCCGGGCCACGACTGGGCGATCGTCCGGCTGGGCGCCCCGGGTGTCGTGCGCGGGATCGTGGTGGACACCGCGTACTTCACCGGAAACTACCCGCCGTACGCCTCCGTGGAGGGGTGTCACGTGGCGGGCTACCCGAGCCCCGCCGACCTGGCCCACGCCGACTGGTCGACGCTGCTGCCCCGCGCGAGGCTCGCCGGGGACGCCCGCAACGCCTTCCCGATCGGCCACGAACACCGAGTCACCCACGTACGGCTGTCCATCTACCCCGACGGCGGCGTGGCGCGGCTACGGGTGCACGGGGTGGTCGTACCCGATCCGCGCCTGTGGCCCGACGGCCGGCTGGACCTCGCGGCGCTGGAGCACGGCGGGCGGGTGGTTGGTTGCAGCAACGGGTTCTACGGCGCGCCGCACCAGCTCATCGCGCCGGGCCTGGCCTGGATGATGGGCGACGGTTGGGAGACGGCCCGGCGGCGTGACGGCGGCAACGACTGGGTCGTCGTGCAGCTCGCCGCGCCCGGCCGGGTCCGCCTCGCCGAGTTGGACACCACCCACTTCAAGGGCAACGCACCGGACGCGGCGACGCTGCGCGGGGTCGACGCGCGCACAGCCGACCCAGACGATCCTTCGGCGTGGTTCGACCTGCTGCCGCGTACCCGGCTGCAACCGGACACCCGGCACCGGTTCCCGCTCGACGACGTCGCGGTGGCGACGCACGTGCGGCTGGACGTCTTCCCCGACGGCGGGATGGCACGGTTGCGCCTGCACGGGGTGGCCGACGCGGACGAACTCGCGAGCAGGAAGCCCTGACCAACGAGGGTTGTCGTGATGAGTGGGTCAGTGGCGGGGATCGACTGGGCGTCGCAGGTGCATGCTGTCTGCGTCGTGGACTGCGCCGGCGTGGTGACCGAACGATTCGAGGTGGTGCACGAAGCGAAGGCCCTGGCCGCGATGACAGACCGTCTGCGAGGCGCCGGGGTGGCCGCCGTCGCCATCGAGCGGGGTGACGGGCCGCTGGTCGAGGCACTGCTCGGTGCCGGGCTGTCCGTGTTCGTGGTGCCCAGCCGGCAGGTCAAGGCGTTGCGGGCCCGCTACGGCTCGGCCGGTAACAAGGACAACCGCTTCGACGCGGCAAGAGTCGCAGCGTCCGCTGACGGCCACCGGGTCCGGGTTAGGGCTGAGATCCGTACGAATCTGTCCGGCTACGGCCGCCACCGTTGATGTCAGCCCACTGATGTCAAGCCGCCCCCTGCTGCCGCTGTCCGCCCGCCGCTGGCATGGACCCCCGTCGGGGGGAGCCTTGTCGGCGTTGCCGGCTGGTGTCAACGGATGTCGCCTCGTTCTCTCACGCACCGGGTCCGTGCCACCCCTTCCAGCCGTTATCGTCGCGCCGCGAAACGGTTTACTGAGTCCCTGCTGACTCGGCTTGGCGGTTGCTTTCGGTGTGATGGTCCGTGGTCAGCTGGTGAGTTTGGTGAGGGTGATCGTGGTCTTGTCGTCGTGTTTCTTGCTGCGAGGCCAACGGCGACCGTCAGGGTCTGACTCCTCGGCGAGGTGGATGCGGCGCAGCCAGGTGGCTGCTCCGTGGCGGGACAGCTCGTCGGCCAGGCCGATCCAGTCGGTGAGCTGGTAGTCGATGACGCCGGCGGCGGCACCATCGGTCATCAGGGTGAGGGCGGCAACCTCGTTGACGGGCAGGGTTCGGCAGATGGCGTGGCCGGCCGCGGTGAGTTCGGCCTCGGCGACCCAGAATCCGTCGGGCTGGTTGAAACTGTGTCGCTCGGTGCGCTGGACGGCAGCGATCAGGTCGGCGAAATGGGCGTCGAAGCCGCGGCCCTGGCGCAGGTGGTCGCGGTAGGCGTCACGTTCGGCGGGTGCGGTCACGGCAAGCCGTTCGTCAGCGATCAGTGCGTTGGTCCCGGCGCTGTGGTGGATGAGCGCGGGGCTGTCGCCGAGCACGAGCAGGTCGACGTGGTCGGTGTTCCACCGGGCGAGAGTGGCGGTGCTGTAGGGGCTGTCGCCGGGTTTGAGGCCGTAGGTGTCTCGGACGTCGGCGATCGCGGCGTCGAGGATCACGTTGAGGGCGGTGCCGTGTCCGGGCAGCCGGGCGGTCAGCGCCGCGCCGAGGGCTCGGGCGTACCAGCCGCCGTCGCGCGGTTCGGGTCCGTGGTAGGTGTGCAACCAAGAGGTCGCGCCGTCGAGGACGGCGGCAGCGCCGTCGACCACGACGTATTGGTCCTGATTGGTGGGGCGGTCGCCGCGCTGGGTGGCCGCCGAGCAGATCCAGTGCATGCGCTTGCCGCCGATCTTGATCGGGTCGGTCAGTAGTCGCCGCCGGACGGGGCCGCAGCAGTGGTGGGGTGGTCGCCACGTTCGCGGGCGGCGAAGTCGTCGAGGATGGTCTCGGTAGCCGTCGCGCCGAACCGGGTCGCTCCGGCTTCCTGCAGGGTGAGCAGGGTGTCGAGGCTGCGGACACCGCCAGCGGCCTTGACCTCGATGTGCGGGGAGACCGCGGCGCGCATCAGCTGGATGTCGGTCAGCGTGGCGCCGCCGGGAGCAAAGCCGGTGCTGGTCTTGACGAAGTGCGCCCCGGCCTGTTCGGCGATGCGGCAGCCGGTGACCTTCTGCTCGTCGGTCAGGTACGCGTTCTCCAGGATCACCTTGACCACCCGGCCCTGCGCGGCGGCGACCACGGCGGCGATGTCGTCGTACACGTACGCGGTCTCGCCGCTGCGCAGGCGGCCGATGTGCAGCACCACGTCGACCTCGTCGGCACCCGCGTCGACCAGTTCCCGAGTCTCGGCGGCCTTGATCGTGGTGCGGGTGTCGCCGTGCGGGAAACCGGCCACGGTACCGACGAGGACACCGGTGCCGGACAGTGCGGCCCTGGCGAGTCCGACGTCGGAGGGCCGTACGCAGACCGAGGCGACCCGGCGGCATGCCGCGATCTCGCAGCCACGCCGGATGTCATCGGTGGTGAGCTCGGGGCGCAACAGCGAATGGTCGATCATCTTGGCGATGTTCATCGGGATTCTCCGGTCCGGGGTGGCTGCACGTCAAAGGTGACGTGCAGGTCGTAGCGGTCGCCGACGTAGCGACTGACGGTGTACTCCAGCGGCGCCGAATGCTGGTCGACGATGAGCCGGGTCTCGACCAGCAGCGGCTCGTCCGCCGGCACGTGCAGCAACTCGCCGTCGGAGCCGGCCCGCTGGGCGGTCAGCGTCGAGGAGCCGAGCGTGGGGTGCAGCCCCCTCTCGCGCAGGGCGCGGTGCAGCGAGCCGGTTTCCAAGTCGAGATTGAGGAGGGTGCTCAGGTGAGGCGGGAAGCAGGCGTACTCGATGGCCAGGGGCACGTCATCGGCGAGCCGCACCCGCACGATCGAGGTCACCCGCGGCGCTGCCGCGGTCAGCTGTAAAGCCCCCGCTTCAGCTGGGGAAGCTGCCCGGACCTCGGCTTCCACCAACCGCGATGCCGGGACACGCCCCCAACTGCGCACCTGATCCTGAAAGCTCATCAAGGTCCCGGCGGCCCGCGGTTCGGGCCGCTGCCGCACGAACGTACCCCGGCCCTGGATCCGCTCGATGAGCCCGTCGGATTCGAGAGCGTTGAGCGCCGCCCGGATAGTCATCCGAGCGACCCCGAACTCCTCGGCGAGCACCGACTCCGCCGGGACCACGTCACCGGGCTGCGCCTGGGCGAGACGCGTCCGCAGTTCCCGTTCGATCCGCACGTACAGCGGCACCTTGGCCACAGTTCCTCCAGGTCGTCTAGACAACCTAGAAGTTGCCATAGTCCAGGGTTTCCGTCAAGCCGCGCGACGGGACCTGGCAGCAGCTGCTCACCGCGTTGCAGGCCCTTGCCGATGCGGCTGGGCGGATCACCTGGGACGTCTCCGTGGACTCGACCAGCGCCCGCGCCCACCAGCATGCAGCCGGAGCGCGAAAAAGGGGGATCTGCAGGTCGAAACACCCGGCGGCGTGGTCGTCGAGCCTGCTGATCACGCGCTCGGCCGGTCCCGCGGTGGGTTGACCACAAAGCTGCACCTGGGCTGCGAGCAAGGCCAGAAACCCCTCGCCATCGTGCTGACCGCCGGGCAGCGAGGCGACAGCCCGCAGTTCATCCCGGTCCTGGCCGCCATCCGCGTCCCCCGGCTGACCACCGGCCGTCCGAGGACCCGACCCGACCGGGTCCTGGCCGACAAGGCGTACACGTCGAAAGCGAACCGGGCCTACCTGCGCCGGCGGGGCATCGCCGCGACGATCCCGAGCAAGGCCGACCAAGACGCCAACAGACGGGCCAAAGGATCCAAGGGCGGCAGGCCACCAGCCTTCGACCCCCACCTCTACCCCAACGTCACGCCGTGGAGTGCGGCATCAACCGCCTCAAGCGCAACCGCGCCGTCGCCACCCGCTTCGACAAGCTGGCCGTGCGCTACGAGGCCACCATCCACCTCGCCGCCATCAACGAGTGGCTGTAACCGACTTCGGGTCAGCAGAGTTGTTGGTTGTCATGCTGTCGGTCGGTGCGCTGGATCGCGTACCAGCGCGCGTCCTTGGTGGAGTACGTGTGCAAAAAACCGGCCTTCTCCAGCACCCGATGGGAGGCGACGTTGCCGTGCAACGGATCAGCCGTGATGGTCCGTACCGACGGTTGCGCGAACCCATATGCCACCAGGGCGCGTAGCGCCTCGGTGGCGAGGCCATGACCCCGCGCCGACGGCACGAGGCCATAGCCGACCATAACGGTCCCGGTGTCGTCCGGTGGCCCGAAAAATCCGATCGTCCCCACGGCCAGGCCGGAGACCCTCTCGATGATGAGCCGGCAGCCGAACGCCAGGTTCGAGTGCGGGAGGACCATGGCCGCCGCGTCCCGGTCGTCCTCCCGAGGAAACTCCGCGTGCCAGGCGCGACCGTCCCGGTCGCCGGCTGCGACGGCCCGCGCCGCCGCGACGTCGAGGGTTTCCAGTCGCAGTCGCTCCGTCTCGATCATGCGGAGACCCTAGTGACTGGAACACATGGCCGCTGACCCTGACAGTGGTGCGCCGGCAAGGCTTCAAACGTGGGGCCTTGGGATTAGAAGAAGATCACGGACAGCTGGTCGGGCGGGCGTGCGTCCTGGTCAGCCGTCCGTGGTTGTCGGCCTGAGTCGGCCTTGGCTGGCGGTCTTGGCTGTACCGATGGCTGTACGACATGCTGGCGCTGACCCTCTGATCCCTCAGGTGGGCGTACGCCGTCGAGGACTGGGGGCGCTACATCCGAATGCGGAGGGGACGCCGGTGATCGTCGACCACCTTGGCAGGGCCCTCGTGACAGCAATGGTCACGTTGGTTGAGTCCGTCGAGTCGGGCCGGGATGCAGAGCGCCTTGCCCTGAATACGCTGGAAGAGATCGCATACCTACTCGGCCAGATGAACTCCGACGAACGTCAGGAGTTCCGTGACCTGTTGGAGCGCCTTGCCGCAGCGGAGCCCGAACGCGCTGACTTCATCCACAGTTTGCCCGGTGCGCTGGGTTTGGGTGGGGAGTCGTAGAGCGGATCTCCTCGTCGGGCAGTCGTAGACCGTCCAGCCTCCCCGGACGGGGACAAGGTGGAGCGCCTCATTAGGGCGTGTCCTGCCGATCTTGTATTGGTTGATCGTTGACGATGTGCCGGTGGTGCGTCGTGGCGAGTTGACCGATGACGCGTGGGCGGTGATCGCGCCACTGCTGCCGGAGTCGGGTGGTGCGCGGGGGCGGTGGCGGGATCACCGCCAGGTCATCAACGGGATCTTGTGGAAGCTCCGCACGGGTGCGCCATGGCGTGACCTGCCGGAACGCTTCGGGCCGTGGAAGACCTGCCACGAACGCCTGCGGAGGTGGACCGCGGACGGCACGTGGGATCGGATCCTGGCCGCGGCGCAGGTCCACGATGACGGCACACTCGCGCAGTGGACGATCAGCATCGACTCGTCGATCGTACGGGCGCACCAGGACGCCGCTGGAGCCCGTAAAAAAGGGGCTCCCCAACAAGTGCGGCGACGCTTGGTGCGCAAGCTGGTGAGGCCATCGGCCGATCCAGAGGCGGGCTGAGCACCAAGATCCACCTCGCCGTCGACGGACGTGGCCGTCCGTTGTCGATCCTGCTCACCCCAGGCCAGGCCGGCGACAACCCCCAACTCTTGGCGCTGCTGGACGCGATCTGCGTCAACGAGCCCGGCCCCGGACGCCCCCGCAAGCGTCCCGACGTGCTGATCGCGGACAAGGGCTACGCCCACGGCTCCACCCGCCGAGCACTGCGCCAACGGGGAATCCGGCACGTCATCCCCGAACGCTCGGACCAGGTCGCCGGTCGAGCCGCCAAGGGCAGCGCCGGCGGACGACCACCAGCCTTCGACAAGGCGATTTACCGCGAGCGCAGCGTCGTGGAACGGTGCTTCAACCGCCTCAAGCAGTGGCGTGACCTGGCCACCCGCTACGCCAAACGCGCATCCCTCTACCGGGCCAGCCTCGTCCTCATCGCCGCCGTTATCTGGCTTCGATGATTGACAGGGATGCACCTTAGTCCCCGGTCAGGCCGTCGATCTGCTCCCGGAGGATGTCGGCGTGGCCGCAGTGCCGTGCCAACTCACGGATCATGTGCACGTAGATGTAGCGCAGTGACACCGTGCCCAGGCGGGTATGAGGCACAGTGTCGTCGAGGGCGAAGCCGGCTGCGATCTGCCTCGATCGCTCGCAGGCCGTGGCGTACTCCGCGATGACGTTTGCGACCGTCTCGTCCGAGCCGACCTGCCAACTGGCGTCGTCACCGAACGAGTTGCCAATGATCTGTTCACGCGGCTGCTGTGCCAGACAGTGCTGGAACCAGTTCCGTTCGACAGCGGCGGCGTGTTTGACGAGGCCAATCAGCGTGGTGAGCGAGGGCACCAGGCTCCGGCGGGCGTCATCCTCCGACAGCCCCCGGACCTTGCCGATGATTACATCGCGGTACGCGTCGATGAAGGCTTCCAGAACCTCTCGCTCCGGAGCCGTGCTCGCGAGTTCCTCGCTGTCGAGCGGTCGGGCAGTCGTCACATCGACACTCTAGACGTCTGAGGTTCCGTCTCGCCCCACCAAGATCGGCAGGACACACCCTAGCCGAACCACCTTGGCCCCGTCCGGGGAGGCTGGTAGCCCTTGCGGTGCCCGACGAGGTGATCCGGGGCTGATCTATGAGGAGGGCCGGGGTCCGGGGCGGAGCCTCGAGGTCTTCCGATCCTGTGACTCCCAACGGTGGCCGGCCGGCCCGGCCGATGCCGGCCGGAGGTCGCCAGCAGGCCGGGGCCGGGCCGGCGCGGCCCGCTTGCGGGCCGCTCTTGATCCATAAAAGAACAATTCGGCAGTGCGCGGGCCTCGGGCAGCGTGTCCCCTCGGCAGTGCCCTCCGTCGACTGATACGCGACAGTCGTCCGGCAACTGATATGCGACAGGTCAGCGCGCTGATCGCGGCAGAAGAGCGCACCTGATCTTGGATCCGGCCGCGCCGCCGTATCGATGTCAGCGGTTGCGTGGGGTTACCAGGCCGGATTCGTAGGCGAGGACCACGAGTTGGGCGCGGTCCCGGGCGTGGAGCTTGGCCATGGCCCGGTTGATGTGGGTTTTGGCGGTCATTGGGCTGATCACCATGCGTTCGGCGATCTGGTCGTTGGACAGGCCCTGCGCGACCAGGGCGACGGTCTCGCGTTCGCGGTTGGTCAGCCCTTTCAGCCCTATGTCGGCGCGTGTGTGGAGTGGCTCGGTGACGTACCGGTTGATCAGCTTGCGGGTGATCGACGGTGCGAGTAGGGCGTCGCCGCGCGCGGCGACGCGTACGGCGTGCAGGAAGTCTTCTGGCACGATGTCTTTGACGAGGAATCCGGCGGCGCCGGCGCGCAGCGCGTTGAAGACGTACTCGTCCAAGCCGTAGTTGGTCAGGATGACGACGTGCACCCGGGCCAGGGCCGGGTCTGCGGCGATGCGCCGGGTCGCCTCGATGCCGTCCATGACGGGCATCTGGATGTCGATGAGCGCGATGTCTGGCTGGTGTTCCTTGATGAGCGTCAGGCCCTGTTGCCCGTCGGCGGCCTCGGCCACCACTTCGATGTCGTCTTCGACGTCGAGGAGCGCGCGGAAGCCGCTGCGAAGCAGCGGCTGGTCGTCGACGAGCAGGACACGGATCATGATGTTTGATCCACAGGAAGTTCGGCTTGGACGGTGAAGCCGCCCTCGCTGCGTGGTTCCGCGCGGAGGTGACCTCCGAGGGCGGTGACTCGTTCGCGCATTCCGAGCAGCCCGACGCCGGGCACCGGGGCGGTGTCCGGCGTGGCCCTGCCGTCGTCATCGACTCGGATCGCGAGGGCGTCGGGACGGTAGTAGATCCGAACCGACGCCGTAGCGGCGGCGGCGTGACGGGCGATGTTGGTCAGCGACTCCTGAACGATCCGGTAGGCGGTCCGGTCCACCGCGGCCGGCACATCGTTTCGGTGTCCTTCGATCGTCAGCGTCGCGTCCAGGCCGGTCGCCCGGGCCCGTTGCACCAGTTCCGGGACGTGGTCGAGCCCATGCGGCGGCTTCTTGTCGTCGTCGCGCAGCGCCTCCAGGGTCGCTCGCAGTTCCCTGGCCGCCTCACGACCGGCCTCCCGGATCGCCAGCAGGGTCTCCGGCACCTGTTCACCCCGCTTGCGGGCCAGGTGGACGGCGACTTCGGCCTGCACCTTGATGACGGAGATCTGGTGGGTGAGCGAATCGTGCAGCTCCCGTGCGATGTGCAGCCGCTCCTCGTTGGCGCGGCGCCGCGCGGTCTCCTCG
The DNA here is from genome assembly GCF_030518795.1 of Micromonospora sp. NBRC 110009. NCBI lineage: Bacteria > Bacillati > Actinomycetota > Actinomycetes > Micromonosporales > Micromonosporaceae > Micromonospora > Micromonospora soli. The sequence goes on from NZ_CP130427.1 coordinate 6,595,405, forward strand.
CGGGTGCGCTCGGCTTCGTCCGCCCGGCGCTCGGCCTGTCGCAGCGCTTCACCGGCGGCGCCGGCGGCGATCAGCCAGGCCAGCTCGAGGGCGCCTCGGGCCTGCGCGAACGCCTCGCCCGTGTCGTGCAGGCCCGACGCCATTGCCGCGAGGGGTAGAGCGGCCAGCATGATCACGCTCGCCGCCACCGTGGTAGTGCGGTGTCCCGCCCGCACGGCGGCGTACACCGCGAACAGGTACGCGACGGCAGGTACGTCGAAACCGGCCGCCTGGTAACCCACCGCGCACAGCCCGGTGACGGCCAGGACGGGAACCGGAGCGCGGCGGCGCGCGGCCAGCGCCAGGCCGCCGGCCGTCAGTAGCGCGTAGCCGAGCAGGTCGAGGTTGGTGGCGGAGTGCTGCCCGGATAGCCCGGTGACCAGCAGGATCGCCGCCACGCCGGCGGCGATCGCCCAGTCTCTGACACCGATCCGTCCCCTGCTCATGCGCGCACCCTAACTGGATGTCTGCCCGGGCGACTCCTGCGCGCGGATGATCGGCCGGGTACCGCACACGCGGTACGTTCCCGGCTTCTGCGGCATCCGCGGCAGCCGGATGCGTCGCTTGCGGCAGCGTGAAGTGCCCGCGTCAGCAGGACGACAGGTGACGGGTCCGGCGGACAGGATCAGACAACAACCAGTCCCAAGAGGAGAAGGAGCACCCCCATGTCCGTCCGTCACCTGCTCGCCGTCGCAGCAACCGCCCTGCTCGGAGTCTTCGTGCTTGCCACACCGGCGGCCGCGCACGGCTTGGCCCAGCCCGCCACTGTTTACGGCTGGACCCCCGAGCGAATCTGGGGCAGCGCGGCCGCGCTACTGGCGCTGGTTGGCGTGGTCATCGGAGGGCTGGCTCTGGCACGACCCGCCGGCCGTATCGGCAACAGAGGAAGGGGGGCCATCGTGGCCCTGGTGGCGGGGCTGATCGCCGTGGTCAACGGCGGGCTGGTGGTGGTCACCGCCGACGGTGGTCTCGGCACCGGCAACGGGATCGCCGGTGGCTACTTGGCCCTTGTGATTGGGCTGATCGCCACGGTCCTCGGCTGGCTGGCTCTGGCCCGCTCCCGCCGCACCGTCTGACCGGCTGAGAATACGAGCGCACGTTCGGGTCTACCTGAAGACCGCCGCACCAAGTTCCAGCGCGCCGTACGCGTCCGGCCCACCCTCATGCTCGGGTAGCTGCCCTCAGCCGCAGACTTACCGGAGAGCCCATTAAGTAGGCACTCAGTCGCGCAACGTTACATCGCACTTGGTGGCAGCTTCCTTCACGGCACCCCAACTCGGGAAGGAGAACGATGCGACACACCATCTCGATCTGGCGAACACTCGCTGCCGCAGCTATCAAGCCAGCTCGGTGGTACGAGCGCGGATCGCGGCAAATGAGGACGCCACGGTAGAGGCGAACGTCCGCGGCCGTACGCTCGTCGCCGGAGCGGCGCGGCCGAAGGCACGGGCCCGTACCTCATGCGCCAGGCCGGGCGCCGGCCCCGCACGGCTCCAGGTCCGGTCCCCCGGCGAGACCGAGATCGCTGAGCGGAGACCGCGTTCGGGGGGGGGGCGAGCGGCGGGACAGCAGGCATGTGCTTAGCGCGGCGGCGAGTCCGGCCAGCCCGGCCGCCGTGTCCGAATGCGGCTGGTGGCGTCCGAGGCCCAGGAGCGGTTCACCGCAGCACGGGTGCTGCGCCTGGCCGCGGTTGGGGTCGGGTCACCACTGGGTGATGAGTGGCTTGTCCGGTTCGTGCTGCCGCCAGGCTTCGGTGAGGCGGGCGAGGCGGGTGGGGGCGGCGATGCCGCGCACGGTTGCGATCTTGCCGTTGGTGACGTCGAACGTTACGGCGCCGACGACCTGGTCGCCGAGCACGAAGAGGATGGCCGGGGCGCCGTTGACGGGCGCGTAGTGGATGGCGGGCGTACCGCCGGCAAGTCGCCGTTTCGCGGGTGTGGGTTTGAAGCCGGCCCGTGCGACGGCGGCGATGCGCTGCGGAGTGTGGTACTGGAGCAGCGTCTCGGTCGGGCCGGCGCCGTTGGAGTCGGCGATCGCGGTCGCGTCGTCGGTGAGCAGCGCCACCAGCCGTTCGGTGCGGCCCGAGGAGGCAGCGGCGAGGAATTCCTCGACGATCCTGCGGGCGGATGCCGGGTCGACTTCGCCGCCGCCGTGGCGGCGTGCGGCGGTGATGCGGCGCCGAGCCCGGTGGAGGTGCTGCTGGCTTGCGGACTCGGTGACGTCGAGGATCTCGGCGATCTCGGCGTGGCTGTAGGAGAACGCTTCGCGCAAGACGTAGACGGCCCGCTCGAGGGGTGACAGGCGTTCCATGAGAGTCAGCACGGCCAGGGAGACCGATTCGCGTTGCTCGAAAGTGTCGGCCGGGCCGAGCATCGGATCGCCGTCGAGGAGCGGTTCGGGCAGCCAGGCGCCGACGGTGCGTTCGCGGCGGGCTTGTGCCGAGCGGAGCCGGTCGAGGCACAGGTTGGTGACGACCCTGGTCAGCCATGCTTCCGGCACCTTGATCCGCTGCCGGTCGGCGGCCTGCCAGTGCAGGAACGCATCCTGCACGGCGTCTTCGGCGTCGGCGGCGGAGCCCAGCAGCCGGTACGCCAGCGAGGCCAGCCGGAACCGGCTGGCCTCGAACCGACTGGTGTCGAAGCGATCAGTGGCGGTGCTGTCCACGCGGACCACCCTAGGCGGCTACGCGGCCGCCTTCTCGGCGGACGCGACCGTCTTCTCGGCGGTCGCGACCGTCTTCTCGGCTGTCGCGTCCGGCGCGGCGGCCAGGCGGTGCTTGCGCTTGGGCAGGCCGAAGGTCGGGTGCGAGTTGGTCCACAGCGACATCTTGAGGATGCCCGCCTTGATCCGCGCGGCCGTCCGGCCGCCCATGTACTTCGGCTTTGCCTGCCCTTCGTCATCGACCAGCTGCAGGATCCCGTCCCGCCGCCCGAGGCTGATGTGGTTGCCCGGGTACTCCAGCTTGGTGCTCGCGATCTTGCGGCCGGTCAGGCGTCCCACGATCGCGGCCGTGGCCTGCATGCCGGTGTAGCCGGCCGAAGCGCAGGACATCGGCAGCGGCCGGCCGTTGTCGCCGATGGCGTAGACGCTGTCGCCAGCCGCGTAGACGTTCGGGTGCGAGACCGACCGCATGGTGCGGTCGACGACGATCTGACCGTTCCCGGTGACCTCCAGCCCGCTGGCGGCGGCGATGGGGTAGACCGCGAACCCGGCCGTCCACACGGTTGCGTCGGACGCCAGGGCGGTTCCGTCGGCGCGCAGCACCCGCGTCGCTTCGACGGCTTCGACGCTGGTGTGCTCCAGGACGGTGATGCCCAGCCGGTCGCAGGCCTGGCGCAGGTGGCTGCGGGCTCCGGCGGAGAGCCGGGCGCCCAGCTCGCCGCGGGCGACCAGCGCCACCGACAGGCCGGGCCGGGATTCGGCGATCTCGGTGGCGGTCTCGATGCCGGTCAACCCGTCGCCGACGACCAGCACCCTCCCGCCTTCGCCCCGCCTGCCCAGGCTGTCCAGGCGCTCGCGCAGGCGCAGCGCCGAGGGCCGGGCGGCGATGTCGAAGGCGTGCTCGGCCACGCCGGGGACGCCGCAGTCGGTGCCGCAGCTGCCGAGCGCGTACAAAAGCGTGTCGTAGCCGAGCTCGCCGCCGCCGCCGTCGGCGTCGGCCACGGCGACGACCTGGCGCTCGGGGTCGACGGCGGTGACGCGGGCCACGCGCAGCCGTATCCCCGTGCCCGCGAAGACGTCGGCGAGCTTCGGAGCCTCGATGTCCTGGCCGGCCGCGAGCTGGTGCAGCCGCAGCCGCTGGACGAAGTCCGGCACGGCGTTGACCACGGTGATCTCGGTGTCCGCCGGGGACAGCCGGCGGGCCAGGGTCCCGGCCACGTAGGCCCCGGCATAGCCGGCGCCGAGGACGACGATGCGGTGCTTCATGTGTTGCTCCTGTCGGTTCGCTTGCTTCCGATGAGTTGAGCGGAACGGCGCCCCGATTGCTGACAGGAACTGCATATGGCATGGGTCACCGAGCGGCAGGAGCGCCGCCCAACGATGCTCGCGACGCCGAGGCGGCGCAGATGCAGGCCGAGCTGGACGAGGTGACCTGATGCCGCTCACTGTCGATATCGACGTCACGCTCGCCAAGCGGAAGATGTCCGTGGGCGAACTCGCCGAACGCGTCGACATCACACCCGCCAACCTGGCCGTGCTGAAGAATGGCCGCGCCAAGGCCGTCCGCTTCACCACCCTCGCCGCACTCTGCGAAGCCCTCGACTACCAGCCCGGCGACCTGCTGCGCTGGGAGACCGCGGACTCCGCGGGCGCGTGACGGCCACGGGCCACCGAGACCTGCGACGCGGGCGCCGGGCGCTGCGGTGAGCCGATTCTGCACACAAGATCAGACGCACTGCTTTCGGCACGTCCGGATGCGGACACCCGCGAGCCGGTTACCGATACCTCCAGTGACGAGCGCTTCGCGGCAGATCCGGATGTGTCATCAAGGCTTGCACTGCACGGGGAGAGCTGTGCTGCTCGGGGCTCGTCCGAGATCTATTGTGCCTGCATGTCGATCAACGACCAAGACTTGGCCATCGCGGCGGCGCAGGCAGGAGCCGCCGTCGTGCGTTCCTACTACGGGGCATCGCTGACACGCTTCGAAAAGTCCGCAGGTGACTTCGCCACTACGGCCGACCTCGAAGCGGAAAGGGCCATCCTCGACGTCTTGCACGCCGCACGGCCGGACGACGTCTTGGTGGGTGAGGAGAGCGGACGCACGGGAACCGACGGCAACGGCCGCGTGTGGCTGGTTGACCCGTTGTGCGGGACGCTGAACTATGCCGTACACAACATGCTCGTCTCGGTCAACGTAGCGTTGCGGGCCGGAAGGGGCTTGACCCCTGATCCTGGACACGGGGGTTATGCGGCCGGGGCCAGCGTAGCTGGCGCTGGGCGGGTGTTCTTCTCGTAGGTGATCGGTGATTGCTGTCCGAGCCGGGAGTGGCGTCGAATGGTGTTGTAGCGGTGCAGCCAGCGGAATGCGGCGAGTCGGGCTTCGCGTTTGTCGGTGAAGGCGCGGCGGCCCTGGAGGGTCTCGCGTTTGAAGGTGGCGTTGAACGACTCCGCGGCCGCGTTGTCGGCGGAGCTACCGACCGCGCTCATTGACTGCCGGACCCCTGCCGTGGTGCAGGCGGCGGCGAAGGCCCGGGAGGTGTATTGAGCTCCGTGGTCGGTGTGCATGATCGCCCCGTCGAGGCTGCCCCGGGTGCGCTGCGCCGCGTGGAGGGCGTCGATGACCAGGTCGGTGCGCATGTGGTCGGCGATCGCCCAGCCCGCGAGGCGCCGGGAGTGCAGGTCGAGGACGGTGGCCAGGTAGAGGAATCCGCGGTCACCGACCGGCAGGTAGGTGATGTCGCCGACGTAGCGTTGGTTCGGCGCGGGGGCGGTGAAGTGCCGGCCGATCAGATCCGGGGCCTTCGCCGCGGCCGGGTCCGGCACCGTCGTACGAGTTCGCCTGCGCAACCGCAGACCCTGCACGCCGAAGCGGCGCATCACCCGCGCGACCCGCTTACGGTTGACCAACTGCCCGGCATCGCGCAGCTCGGCGGTGATCCGTGGTGCTCCGTACGTGCCGTCGTGCTCGGCGTGCACCGCCCGGATCCGGCTGGCCAGCGCGACGTCCGCGGCCTGCCGGGCGGCCCGCGCTTCGGCGGCCGATCGCCAGTAGTAGAAGCTCGAGCGGGACACCCCGAGGATCTGACACAACCGCTTCACGCCATAGCGCTGCTGATGGTCGGCGACGAACTGGAAGCGGTTCACCAGCGCGTCTCCCCGGCGAAATACCGGGCCGCCTTCCGCAGAATGTCCCGTTCCTCCTCCAACTCCCGCACCCGCCGCCGCAACGCCGCGTTCTCATCCTCCACCGACCCGGACGCCGGCGGCGCCGCCGGCCCGGCCGCTGCGCCCCGACGCTGATCATCAGCGCGGACCCAACTGCGCAACGTCTCCCGATTGACGCCCAGATCGTCAGCGATCTGCGCGATCGTCGCCCCCGGCCGAGACCGGTACAACGCGACCGCGTCGGCCTTGAACTCGGCGGGGTAGTGCTTGTTCACCATCTGTCAGGGACTCCTGATCTCCCCGGACCATCACGATCCAAGGCTCAAGTGTCCAGGACCAGGGGGCAACTCCCGAACGCAGGTCGCCGTGGCAGCCACGGCCGACCCATTTGCTGATGAGGTGTTCTGGACTGACGGCGTTCGTACGGCCATGCGTCGCGACGGCGTGGACGAGCAACTTGCCCCATCGGCCTCGTCGCGGCTGGTGGACGTCAATCTCGACCCGCCGTTTCCCAACAAGCACGTTTTCCGTGCGGCCCGGTTGCTCGCTGACGACGGATTCATCGAGCAGTTCCGGCCACGCGTGGTCTCCACCACCTTGGCGGTGGCGTGGGTCGCCGCCGGTCGGCGCGCCGCATACGTAACTGATGGCCACCTGCGCGACAGCGTGCACTTCGCCGCAGGCATTGCCCTCTGCCAGGCGGCCGGCTGTGTGGTGACCGGGATTGACGGCCAGCCGCTTCACGCCGGTACGGGAGGTCTTGTCGTAGCCGCCGACGAGGAAACGCACGCCACCCTGCTGGCCCTCATCGGAAACCAGTGAACCCGAAGTAAATGATGATCGGGTGTCCGCTTCTCGGCACGACCGGACGGCACCTACCTCAAGCAATCGTGACGCTCCGCAGCGCACGGTCCGCGGCATGAGTGTGCGCCTGGTCAAGCCGTCCTTGCGGTCGGCGCCGCGCATGTACTACGTCGACCGCTGCGCCACCGAGTGCTGCTGGCCACACAGGGCCTGTCGGCGCTCGCCCCGGCCGACGCTGGCCCGATCGACGCTTTAGTCATGTACGCCGGCCGCACGTCTACCGCAGCCCTGGACGGCGTTGCCGTCATGCCGCTGACCCGGCCAGGTCATAGCCGGCACCCCGGCTGCTCAGGCGGGGACGGGCTCCAGTCATCCATGGCACAACGCCCACCCTGGCGGAGGGTAGGTGCCGCGTGGGACGCTCGCCTCATGCGCATCGCCGAGCACATTGCCGCGCTGGATGAGGAAGGTGTCCGACTGGCAGAGGCGGCGGGCCGGGCGGGTCTGGACGCACACGTGCCCACCTGCCCTGGCTGGCAGGTCCGTGATCTGCTGCGCCATGTCAGCGGTGTACATCGATGGGCCATGGCCCACGTGATCAGGAGACGCCGTCACCCTTACTCCAACCGGGAAGAGGCGGACTTCTTCGCCGCAGTCGATGACGACGAGCTGCTGGACTGGTTTCGGGAGGGCCACCGCGCACTCGTGGACACGCTGGCAACGGCTGATGAGAGCGTTGAGTGCTGGACGTTTCTGCCCGCGCCCTCGCCGTTGGCGTTCTGGGCACGCCGCCAGGCTCACGAGACCGCGATACACCGCGCCGATGCCGAGTCGGCTATCTCCATGGTCCCGTACTGGAACCCATCCTTCGCCGCTGATGGTATCGATGAACTACTCAACGGCTTCTTCGGCCGGCCCGGTGGGCGTCTGGTGGCCGATCCACCCCTCAGCATGGCCCTGGTGCCTACTGATATCGACGCGGGATGGACCTTCTACATCGAGCCGGCCGGGCGCCGCCTGGTCGCCGGTGAGCTGCTAGCCCAGCTGACCATCGTGGGACCCGCATCCGAGCTCTACCTCTTGCTGTGGAACCGCAGTGGGACTGAAGGCCTTGAACTACGCGGGGACGGGGCCGTCTTGGACCTCTGGCGGACACGGGCCACGATCACCTGGAACTGACGCGGTCATCCCAGGATCCAGGTGCCGCCCACCGTGGCTCCCGTCCGGTCATCGGCAGGTGCGGACGCCCCGTCGAGCGGCCAACGCACGGTCAGCGGCAGATGCGTGCGTTCGTCGTCCGGGAAGTCGCGCGGCGCGGGCGTCAGCTCAGGGAAGGTGGGGATCCGGGTGCTCGGCCACGAAACGCTCGCCCGTTTCGTCGTCGACCAGCGAGTTGTCGACCAGCCATTCAACCGCCCGCCGCCTTGCGCGCACGTCGCGGAACGCGTGCCACGCCGGCAGCAGGTGCGGATACTCCTCGTGCAACTCGTTCTTGAACCGGCGGAAGGCACCCTTGCCCTGGATAGCCCGCGCCAATCTGCGCCCGGCCGCCGCGTCACTGATCCCCTCGGCGAAGTCGACCATGTCCTGATACCAGACGTAAGACGGCAGCGGGTCGATGCCGACCAGGTCAAGGGCCTCAAGGTCGACGGGCGTTTGTCCGTCGATGCCGCCGTCCGTCGTCCAGACCATGATCTCGCCGGTCTGCGGGTCGATCAGCCATCGGTGCTCGTAGTCGGTCTGGTCCTCGAGCGCGGTGGCGATCTCCTCCAGCTCTAGCCTGCTCAGGTCAAGCATCCGTCCACCATAAACCCGCTTCCATCCGCGCTTCGACCAGCGAGAGCGCGACCAGCGGCAGAAGCGGACGTTCGTTCAGCGACCTCAACGGCACGCCGTGAGGGGCACGAGGACCAGGACGGCAACGCCAAGTGCGGTGGCGCCGACAGCCCACCACCAGAAGAATCCCGAAAAGACCGAGGCGATCAGGAGCCCCATGCCGAGGCCGGCCAGCAGGCCGAGTCCGAACAAGGCCCGTGGGGGCAGGGCGAGGGACGGCAGGCGCCGTACCACGAGCACTTCCAGCCAGGTGCCGCCCAACGCCAGCAGTGCCGCGCCGACCCCGTCTACGGCGGATAGTCCGTGACCTTCGCTGATTGGCACGAGGACTCGGCCCTCGTCACCGGCGGGGACGAAGAGGATGAGCACGCCGACGACGATGAGCAGAGCGGTGACTGCTACCTGGGTTCGTGGCGCACCCCCGACATCGTGAGACATCGCTCCAGTCTCGGTCATCCGCCATGGTCTCGGCAGGAGCCGAATCGCCGAACATCGAGAAGGCCTGCGGTAATCGCCCCGTCGTGAGCCCGCCTTCCTCGCCCGACCCGGCGCGATCCCTGGCACCGACCAGCGGCAGATGCGTACACGTGACCTTGGTCGACGCCGGGCCGGGGTGTCCACCAAACAGGGCGAACCCGAGCTGGCGCGAGAGGCGGTCACCTCTCGCGGCGATCCGCCCGCCCTCCTGGGCCGGAGGTGCCGTACTTTTCTGCGGAGGCCGGGACACGCACGCCCGCGACAAGATGGCGTACGACCTCGGGATCACCGATGATCACGCCGCCGTCGGCTACGAGCCCGGCCAGGTCGTCGCTGCCGAAGGCGGCGAGGAGGGCATCCGTCGTGGTGATCAGGACGGCGTGCGGCTCGTCGGGCGGCTCGTGGGCGACCTCGGCGCCGGCCGACGTGAGGCGGACGCCGAACACTCCGGCGGGACCGTGGTCGCGTAGTTCGATCCGGAGCTTCGCCTCGGGCCGCTCCGTCGGCACGAAGTAGGTGCGGATGGTCAGCATGGCGCTGTCCGCGCTTACGAAGAGCTGTTCCGCGGTCGGCGGGGCGGCCAGCGCCCAGGTGCCAAGCGCGACGACGATCGGCTCGAGGCCGCGGCCCCACGCGGTCAGTTCGTAGACCCGCACATTGCCTGGCGGAGGCAGCTGCCGGCGGCGTACGACGCCCGCGTCGGCCAGCTCGCGCAGCCGGTCGGACAGCGCGTTCGGGCTGGCGGTCGGGAGCGCCTGCTGAAAATCGGTGAACCGTTTCGGCCCGAGCAGCAGCTCGCGCACCACGAGCAGCGCCCACCGCTCTCCCACGATGTCGAGGCCGCGCGCGACACCGCATGCCTGCCGATAACCCCGCTGAGTCGGCACCGAAAACCTCCCTACGCCTGTCCGGACCCGCGCCGCCCGTTCGTCACACTGGTGAGTTCAAGAATCTCACACTTGCTCAATCCTAGCAGCTACTATTACGCTCATAGCGACCACCTTGGGGAGGAAGCCATGACCACGCCACCGGCGCCCACACTCACCGACCGCGAGACCTGGCAGAAGCAGCTCGACGAGCTCCGGCTCCGCGAGAAGGCACACACCCGTGAGGGCGACGCCATCGCCGCGGCCCGCCGGCGGCTGCCGATGGTCGAGGTCGACCCGACCACCCGTCTGGTCGGCGCCGACGGCCCGGTGCCCCTGCTCGACGCCTTCGAGGGCAGGACCCAGCTGTTCGCGTCGTACCACATGTGGCACACGGGCAGGCCGGCCGCCGACCAGTGCGAGGGCTGCACGTTCTTCACCGGCCAGGTGCTCGAGCTGTCCTACCTGCACTCGCGCGACGTCACGTTTGCGGTCTTCTGCCAGGGGCCGTTCGAGGAGAGCTCGCGCTACCGCGACTTCATGGGCTGGCAGGCCCCCTGGTATTCGGTGCCCGCGGAGTCGCTCGACTCCCTCGTCGCCGGGCGGGCGTTCGGGATGAAGGCGTGCTACCTGCGCCAGGGCGACCGGGTGTTCGAGACCTACTGGACCACCGGGCGGGGCGTCGAGGCGATGGCGCCGTCATACGGCCTGCTCGACATGACCGTCCACGGCCGCCAGGAGGACTGGGAGGACTCGCCGGAAGGCTGGCCGCAGCGCTTCCGGACCGACGGCGACCAGTTCCGGCTCGACGGCCGGCCCACCTCACAGTGGTCGCGCCTCGCCGCCGGCCGTGACGACAACCTGGGCGCCACCGGTCCCGCCGGCAGCGCGCACCATTGCTGCCACTGAAGTTTGGCGCCTGCCGGATGCTCCGCCACCGTTCGTGGGGCCGATGATCGACATTGCCCCCCTCCGATGGCTGCTGACAGTGGCGTTCGGAGGGGCAGCCGCCTTTCACCTGCTCCGGTGCCTGCGCCCACCCGCCGCGTGGCCCTCTCCGGTGGCGGAGCATCGACTCTCCGAGATGTCACACCTGGTCATGGGCCTATCGATGTCGCGATGATCTGGCCGTGGGGCGCGGCGGTCCCGGCAGCAGCCTGGATTGTCATTTTCATGATGTCGACGGGGTGGTTCCTGGTGCGGGCGGTGCGGACGCCGCGACGTCGTACGGTCCCGGTGTTCTTCGCCACCGCGACAGGGACGATGGTGTGGATGGGTGCCTCGACATTGGGGCACGCCTCCGCCGGCGGTCACGGCGGCATGGACATGGCCGGGATGGGTCATGCGCCGGCCGGGAGTGCCGGATGGGTCGGTGCGCTGCTCGGGGGCTACCTGGTACTAGCCGCACTCTGGTGGGTCGGCCGCGGAATGCGCATCAGTGGACTGTCCCCGGCGACGACGGACGCGGTGGCCTGTCCGCTGGACTGGTCGGCACTGTGCCATGGCGTGATGAGCGCGGGTATGGGCATCGCCCTGCTCGCGATGGCGTAACGATGGGCGCCAGGCGGGATGCTCGTCGCCGGGTGAACTTCGGTTGAGATCAACAGGACGGTTTAGAGATGACGGTGGCAGTCGACGTCGAGATCACCGCGTTGATGCAGTGCCTCCAGAGGCAGCGAAACCACGTGCTGGGTGCCGTGGAAGGGCTGAGCGATGAGGCGCTGCGGCGCCCCGTGCTGCCCTCGGGGTGGAGCTGCCTGGGGATGGTGCAGCACCTCGCGCTGTCGGTGGAGCGTTTGTGGTTCCGCGCTGTTGTGGCCGGCGACCCGGAGGTCATCGACCTGGTCGGCAGCCAAGATAGCCCATGGCAGGTAGCTCCGGGACTACCCGCCGGCGATGTCCTTGACTGCTATCGCCATGAGGCTTCCTTGGCGGATGCCGTCATCGCCGCCTCATCTGCCGATGCCGACTTGGCCTGGTGGCCCTTTCCCGAGGGTGAATGGCGCCTGCACAATCTTCGGGATGTCCTGCTCCATGTGATCACTGAGACCGCCTGCCACGCCGGACACCTCGACGCGGTTCGCGAGCTCATCGACGGGCAACAGTGGCTGGTGAACACCTAACCAGTAGCCCTGGCTCCGTGCGTCGACTCCCGTGCGGCCACCCTGGTTGCGCCAATCCGATCCCCCATGTCAGACCTGGCGACCACTGTGACGGCCAACCGGATCTGCCGCGATCAGCGCGCGGAGGTGTCGCAGATCAGTTGGCGGACGAGTGGCGGGCATCAGTCGACGGAGGACACACCGGCTGCCGGCGATGCCGGGCTCCACTTGATCCGTTACACATCGACTTCACTTGAAGGGTGACAGTTGGCCGGCTCTCTCCGGGCTCGGCTGTCACGGTACGTAACTGGCGTGTCGCCTATCGCTGGGGCATGCCGATCCTCGACGCCGGTCAAGACGCGCGATCAGCGGCAGATCCGGATGCCGGCTCGGTCCATTGACTGGTCACCGATGGGAGGATCGGCGGTGTGATTGAACTGCCTAAGGGATCTTGGTGGGACTGGGACGTGCTGCACTTCGACGGCTCCCAGCTTTGTTTGGCCGCAGGAAACGACCTGACCTACCACCACGGTCTCGAGGTGGTCTTCACCGACGTCGCATACCTGGCTTGCCCGACCCGGTTCTGGGATCCTCGGTTCCGAGAACCCACCCTCGACGAGCGCGCGCTGGTGCGCCGGCATGTCGGTGAAGAATCACCAGTGGTCGTTGCCTTCGACGTCGATGCACCTACCGGGGGTGATCTTCCTTCCTGTCTGGTCGCAGCAGAGTCGGTTGAGGTGGTACACGGCCTGGTCTACCGCTACTGGCGTGACGACCTTGCTGCTGGAGAACGAATGGCTCCGCACGTGCGGCCGCCGGAGCCATCGTGAGGTCCGCACTTTGCCGGAGCCGCGGCTGCTACTGACAGCGACAGCCAGCGCGAGGAAGAGCGCGCACGATCGGCGGCATGTGCGTGCGCCGTCGTCGCAAGACACACGCCCCCGGGGCGGAGGCTCCGCTGCCCAGATCGGGAAGCCGCTCCCTAAGCTTGATCGGTGCACCGGGTCAATCTGTACGCCGCCGTGGGAGGCCTTGGACTGGTCGTCACCGGCCGCACCATGCCTGATCTCCGGCTTGAGGTTGCATCTGGCGGGCGCATGTTACTGCGCCAACAGAGCCGCCTGGTCCTTCTCGGGAAGGTGCAGCGCTCGAACTATGGCGTGCATGTGTTCCGGACCGGGGATTACCTCTCGCCGCTTCCCCCACTGCGCGCCGACCATGCGCGCCAGGTCACTCCGCCCGGCGGCGCGGCCTGGTTCGACCGATGGGCACATCAATTCGCCTCCTGGCTGGATGACGCCGACGCCGGGCCGTTGCACAACGGGTTCTGGATCCTCCGGCCCCGCAGACTGCCGTCGTACTGCCTGCGAGGCGACCTCACCACTGACTATCCCGACTCTTACCTCGACTGGTTCGAGGGGTGGAACGGCGTGCTGCCCCTGCGTCAGCTACCCGATGCCGATGCGGCCCGCGTTAAGGCCTACCGCCGACAGGCCCGCGAGCAAGTGCTTCCGCCGATCCTGCTGTGGTCCGTGACTGGCTTCGACGGCTACGTGCTGATTGACGGACACTGCCGTCTGGCCGCAGCCCTCGCCGAAGGTATCGAACCATCCGTCCTGGTCCTGGCCATCGGCACGGACCCCGAGATCGGCCACGATTTGCTCCGGCAAGCCGCTGCCCACGTCGAGCAGCTGAACCGAGTGAACGAGCAGGCTGCGCGGGGCCGCGCCGACGCGCTACGGGCGGCAGACGCCCTCACACGCCGGTTTGCCAACGCGTGCGCTGACCTTCCTCAAGAGGGAAGGACGCGGGCATGGCCCATCCGAGGCGGCGTGCGCACCTGGGAACAGCAGGCCGCAAACGTGGCGCACGCGTGGGTGGCGAAGTTGAAGGAGTAGCGCCGCTCGGCGCTCGCTCTGCGGCAGAAGAGGATGCGCGACGAGTACGGGGCTAGCGTGATTGAATCGTGCGCTGTATCGGCGGGAGTAAAAGGAAACTCGGTGGCTCATGATGGACGAGTTGGATGAGACGTGGAGGTGGGCCGTGTTGGAAGATCTCGCCGTCATCTGGAACCGTGCCGCCGACTACGGGACTGACGGTGAAGCGCCTGAAGGAACTCCGCTAGGGATTGCGCACCTTTCCTTCCTGCTACGTGTCTACAACTCGGCCATGGGCGGCGGCTTGGGCTTCGCCGTGGAGGTCAACGAACCTTTCCGCCTGAGACGAGCGATCGACGCGATGCGCTACTTCCGCCTGTCCGAGCTTGCTGACCTCCTGGCTGACGTCTTGAACCATGAGTCGGATGTCGAATACGCCGGATCGCGGGAACGTCAGTTCTATGACCTTCTCGGCTCGGCGGATGAGAATCTGGATAAGGCGTTCAGAGCCAAAGCGGCCGAGGCTCCAAGCGACTTCGGTCTTCGATAAAGCTCGCCGGGCTCAGGCCGAGTGTTATGTGATCTGTGCACTCATCTCGGCACGACAGGGCGACGCCGATCGGCCGCTCGGCGGACTGAGAGTGCACGTTGTGGCCGGGCTTCGTTGTCGAGCGGTCGCGATAGGAAGGTGGCGTGAGGTATCAGTCGCCAGAGTACCCACAGAAGTGGATGTGGTCGGGCTGACCGTCACGGTAGCTGATCACATACGTGCCGAACCAGCGCTCCCGCAAACCCCCACCGGCCTTTATCCACTCCTGGACGGGGTCTGACTGTGGCGTCGTGCTACCGAAGGCCTCGATCAGCTCTTCACTCGTCAGCGGGGACACCGTCGCGAAGTCGGGGCGATCAGACACTCCGTTGATCATGTCAATGATCGAATGTGTCCCGGAGTGCGGTTGCGCGGCAAAGAGGGTGTCCGGGTCGACGGGCACCGGCCGGCGTTTGCGTTCCCGCCAGTCCTCGACGATCGCGTCGTTGAAGCCGTCGTCGTCGTTGCGCGGATCCAACCGCGCCCGAAACTCCTCCTCCGTCAACTCCAGGTCGGAGTCGCCCTCGGCAGACTCCCGGTAGTACTCGCCGCGGTCGTATACCTCTTGGCGCAGCTGTCGGAGCGCAGCGCCCACGTCCTGCTGGTAGTCCGCTGTGTAGCGCCACGCCGAAGCGCCCATTGATGTTCCCTTCCTCAACCGATCCGTCGGACGGCATCATGGCATGGGCAAGCGGCACTTCGCGGGTCCGGGCATCGGCGCCGGCTGGCTGTAGTCATCCACTGATTCTGATGAAATCCTTCCAGCGGCAACCTCATGCACTCATCTCGGCAGATCCGGTCGTCTCGGACGCGCTGTCAGGGGCAGATCAGTGCGCCGTGGCGGGACATGAGCCGCCGATCGAGTGGATGGTTGCTCAACGGTGGTCGATGCTGACCTCTCGGAGAGGAGCGCAGATCAATCCCTTACGCCGACCGTCGAGGTCCGATATCGGCCGGCTGGTCAGGCTGGCGGATCGTCTCGAAAGAGATGCTCTTTCACACCTCGGCCGCCCCAGCGGGTCGCAACGAGTTCGGGACGAGGGCGGGTCGGCTTGGGCACCCAGCCGTGTTGTCTAGTGTCGGGTGCAGGGCTGTCCCAGTCGGCGATCAGCGCAAAAGGATCCGCGGCGCGATCAGGCTCATCGTCACACGGCTCCCGGACGACCATCGCTGGGTAAAAGCGCGTCTCCTGAGCCACCCTGCAGTCATCCGTCCGGGAGGCGACCAAGGCGCCGCAGCCTTCGCAGGCCACACACGGGTTCCACCCCACCACGGACCAGCAGCCCGTGTGAACAAGGTTGTGGACGAAGCGTGTCCCGCGTACGTCGCCGGGTGAGAGGACGAAGGTGCCGATGACCTGATCACGGCCATACGCGGCCTCGTCGATCGCATAGGTGCCGGGGTCGAGAAGCGGCGGGTTCACGTGATGGCAATCCAGGAGCGACCAGTGCAGCCCCTCCGGCAGCTCCACCAACCGGACCGGGACGCTCAGCGTGTTCCCGCAGCTCGCACACCGAAAGCCCTCCACTGCGGCATTGTGACATTCGGGCCAGGCGAAAGCATCCGAGAATATGAGGGGGCAGGCGTTGCGTGACAGGCCATCTCGAAGTGCTCGCCTTCCTGAATGCACTCATCTCGGCAAAGTCGGACCTCCACAGATGCGTTACGGATTGCGTTCAGTTGATCCGTTACGCCTCCGGCTAGACGATCACGGCACCGTGCGCACGATCGTCCTGTGAGTTCAGGCTTGGATGCGGCTGCGGATGTCCCGGGCGAGGGCTGCGTGGCTGTCGTCGTCGACCCGTAGGACGCCGTTCTCAGCCATCACCGCGTGGAACTGCTGCGACTTCACGCCTGCCCCGGCCGCTCTGGCGCGTGTGCGCGGGGATGGGCAGGACAGCGTCGCTGTGAACCTGCACGGGAGCGTGCCAGCTGGGATGCCGTTACACGGACGGGTCCCAGGCTACGAGCTGATCGAAGATACGACGGTCGCCTTCGAAATTCAGGGAATCCAACGGTATGCGGCCGTAGAAGAACAGGACCAGGTCACTGGCCGTGCCCCGGGCGGAGGCGTCGGCCGTGTTCGAGTCCTCGCCGGCAGCGGGAGCGCCGAGGCGGGCGGCCTGTGCGCCGTCGTGGGACAGCCGAAGGCGCCAGGAGTGGCCCTCGGTGGCGTGGTAATCGACGACGGCGGGTTCGTGTGGCCAGGCGACCGCCGTCGCGCAGAGGGTGAACTGGCAGTCGTCGAAACCGTCGAGGGCGATCTCCTCCGGTATTCGGCTGCGGGGCACCCCCGGTGAGCTGGACGTCGTAGGTGTGCACCGCGATCTCGTGGAGCTGGCGCCGCGCCCAGGCTCCGGAGGTCTGCGGTGACGGCGAGTCCCACCACCATGTCCAGCAACCGCGACCCGGGCCGGCCTCGCGCAGCGCGCTCGCTAGTTGCTCGATGGACTCGGTGCACCAGGCCAGTAGAGCCTCGCGCTCCCGAGGTGCACCCGTGGCGCCTCCCCATGCGGACTCCTCCGGCGGAGCGTCCGCGGGCCCTGCGGTGACGATGGCGGCTGCTTTGCGGCGGCCCATGCCCACGTGTTGCACGTGATCGAACAGCGTCCGCTCGGGATGGGTCGGCATCTGAACGTCGAGGCTGGGTGCTGCGGCGACCGCGGCGCGAAAGGCGGTCGACCGTTCGTCAATGAGCCGCAGCTGATCAGGGAACGTCAAAATCTTTTGCACTCCGGCGTTCTAGCACCAACGCCGTTCAGTTAGGGCGGTGGTTGGTTGGTCAAGGTTCGTTGGTGATGACGTCGATGCTGGTGGTGGCCTTGTAGGTGCGGCGATCGATGTTCGGTCCGCGGGCCTGGTACTTGGAGTTCGAGCGTTTGATCATGCGGGTCTTGGTGCGGATGCGACGTTCGGGCAGCAGGTCGGCCAGGACACGTTCGCCGATGACACCGACCAGGTCGATGACGGTATCGGCGATGACGCCGGCGGCGTGGACGACCTGGTCGCGGGCGGCGTTGAGGGCGGTGGTGAAACTGGCCCGGTCCGGGTCGAGGCCGGGCCGGCTGTCGGTGGCGTCGACCATGGCGGTCCGCAGCACCTGGTAGACGATTAGCAGGGCGTGGATCTCCTGGTCGACGCCGTCGGGGGTGCGGGCACGCAGGACCCGGCCGCCGAGGATGGTGGACTTGAGTTCCAGGTAGGCGGTCTCGATCTCCCATCGCTGGTGGTAGAGGGCGACGAGGTCGGCGGCTGGGTAGCGACGCGGGTCGAGCAGAGTGGTGATGAGCCGGTAGTCGCCGGTGTGGTGGCCGGCGGTGGTGGTGATGCTGATCCGGGCCTCGATCACGCGGACGTGCTGGCCGCCGATGACCGACAGCCAGGAACCGTCGCGGTAGCGGCGGATCAGCGGGAGCCCGCGGCCGGTCTTGCAGCGGATCAGCAGGTCCGCTCCGGTCGCGGTGAATGTGGCGATCAGGTCGGCGGCGGCGTAGTTGCGGTCGGCCAGTAGCAGCATCCCGGCGCGTAGGCTGCGGGCGAGCTGCCGTGCCTGGACCGTCTCGCCGGTGGTGCTCGGGTCGAACACGGCGTCGATGACCGATCGGGTGCCGCAGGCCAACAGGGCGCTCAGCCGCAGTGTCGGGTAGCCGGAGCCGCCGTTGTTACACCGGTGTTTGACGTAGCGGCGCAGGTTGGCCGTCGAGTCCGCTACGGCGATCACGGTGCCGTCGATGACGACCGGCAGCAGGCCCCGCCACCACACGGTGGCGACGGCACCGGTGGCCGCTGGGCCTCGTAGCAGGTCGAACAAGGCCCGCAGTGGTGCTGAGCCGAGTCGTTGCCGGGCCTGGCGTAACGCGCTGCCGCTGGGGTCCGGTATCGGCAGCCCGCGCAGGCCGGCGACGAGTTTCGCCCACACCTGCCGGTAGCCGAGGTCGGCGAACAGACAGCCGGCCAGCAGCAGGTACACCACCACCCGGGCCGGCAACAGACGGACCCGTCGCTGCGTACGCCGGGTGGTGGCCAGCACCTCATCGACCATCTCGAACGGCACGAGGCGGGTCAACTCACCGAGATGACCCGCCGCGAACGGTCCGGCAGCTACCGTGACCGTCCGTGTTATGGCAATCTGATCCACCGAGCGGGGTTCCTGGTTCGGGTTGTCTTGGAGTGACAAACCTTGATACCGGAACCCCGCCTCTCACTTCCTGATCAACACACCCCTTGACCAGCCCCGCCCACGCCTAACTGAACGGCGTTGGTTCTAGCACTGTGCTCCGACAATCGGACAGCGGTTTCCACAGCCGACGCGGCGGGCGCAAACGCGCAGACGAAGCAAGGCCCTCCGCTCACCCGACGCGCCTACTGCTCAAAGTCGAACGCGACCTTCGCTGGCTGGTTCCCCATGCGAGGAGAGTGTCGCGCATCAAGTGAAGCCACGACGCAACCCATCAAGCGGAGTACGACAGCCGGCTGCCTGCGATGTCGGGTCTCAGGACCTCCGTGACAGATCAGTCTCTGGACGTGGGTGACACGTCCGGCTAGACGATCATCAGTTGGGCAGTGGACAACGGGGTTTGCTGTAGCGGCCGGTCGGTTCAGGCTCTGCCTCGTACGGGCATTAGCAGGTCGATCCGGTCGTGGCGGCGGTAGTACTCGATGCTGGGGCGAGTGTCGTCTCGGTCTCCCGAGCGCCGCAAGGTTCAAAGGTCGGGGTGAGCAGGGCATAAGCGGCGGGTTGGGGACCACGCACGGTTGCGCTCAAGTATTGGCCTCCTGGAACGACGCCTGATTGCAGGCCAAGTTGGTCAGGGTCGTCGCCAACTCGGACCTGCACGCAGCAGCGGTAGATGCCGGAGTCGTCGAACACGCCGAGGAATTTGCGCCCCCGCAGCGACCCGAGCACGGTCTCCAGGTGGTCCCAGGCTCGCCCGATATCGTCGGACCCGTCTTTGGTGGCGACGAACATGACCGGCGTCTCGGTGCGCTCGACTCGCCTGAGCGGTAGTTCCATCTGCGGCCTTCCTCCGGCGTGCGGTCCGTATTGCATAGAAGCTACTCAAGGCCTCTGACACGGCGTGTCCCGCGAATCAGATTCCTGTGGTCCGGCCGCCGCTTCCACGCCGTGGAGGTTCCGGCTTGCGGACCTTGAACCTGGCGATGGCCTTGGATGCGTTGACCGGCGATCACGAGGGCTCCTCGGCAGCTGACGCGGCGTTCCACCCGCAGAGGCTCGGACGCCGGGGTGGGTGGTGGTCCGGCGGGGCGGGCGTCGCGGATGCCGACGATCTCGGCTGGTGACAGGGGGTTGGGCAGGCTGCGGAGCAGGACGCCGTCAGCGGTGATCTGCATGAGGCCGCGGTCGAGTCGGACCGTGACGCGTCTGCCGGCGAAGTGGTAGCCGACGGGGTGTTGTCGGCCGGCGAGGCTAACCAGGCCGGTGGCGTTGACGAGCCGGTCGACCTCGATCGGGGCACCGGGTTGGATGACACCGGTGGTGATCGGTGGTAGTCCGGCGGCGCGGGCCGCTTCGACACGGGCCGGGACGGCTACGCGGCAATGAGAAAGTACGCCAAGCGGTGGCCGCACCGGGTCTGGGCGATCGAGGGCTGCCAGGGCATCGGCCGGCACATCGCCAACCGGTTGCTGACCGATGGCGAGCAGGTCGTGGATGTGCCGCCGAAGTTGTCCGTCCGGGCGCGGGTGTTCGCCGCCGGGCAGGGCCGCAAGACCGACGCCACCGACGCGCACTCCGTCGCGCTGGTCGGCACCCGGATGCCGGGGCTGCGCCCGGTGGTCAACGACGAACAGCTCGCCCTGTTGCGGATTCTGGTCGACCGGCGCCGCTCTTTGGGCGAGGACCACACCCGCATAGTCTCCCAGCTGCACCAGTTGCTGCTGGAACTGATCCCCGGTGGAGCGAAGAAGAGCCTGTCCGCCGCCCAGGCCAAGGCACTGCTGGCCACGGTCAGACCCCGTGACGCGGTCGGCAAGGCTCGACGCCGGGTCGCCGCCGAGCTCATCAGTGACCTCGAACGGGTCTACCAACGCACCAAGCAAGCCGACAAGGAACTGACCGAACTGATCGCGGCGACCGGCACCACACTGATGGACCTGCACGGCATCGGACCGTTCGGCGCCGCCCGGCTGCTGGTCGAGGTCGGTGACATCACCCGGTTCCCCAACCGGGCCTACTTCGCCTCCTGGAACGGCACCGCGCCCATCGACGCTCATCCGGCGAACAGGTACGCCACCGGCTCTCCCGCGCTGGCAACCGGCAGATCAACCGCCGCGGCCGACGCGGACCCTTGCGCGGACAGTTCAGATCTCCGGCGGCTGCCCTGACGGCGTGGCGCCTCCGCACACCGCAGCCAAGAGGGTTTCGAGCAGCTCGCGGGTGTGCGGCTCGTCAAGAACCTCACTGATCCAGGCGGCGGAATCGGCGCGCTCCGGAGAGCGCACGTTTGGCATCAGCCAGTCGGTGGCGGCGACCTCGGTGATGTGCCCGAGTTGCGCGATGAGCATCGAGAATTGGCCGCGCCGATTCACCGCCGCCGGTCCCGCGGCCTCCCGGTAGGCGTCGATCAGGGCGCGGGCACGGCCCGGATCGGCGCGGGCAAACTCGAAGAGGACACACCCCAGCTCCTGGCTCGGATCAGCCGGCCCGCTGTTCTCCCAGTCGATGACGCACACTCCGCCGTCCGCGGTCGGCAGGACGTTGTCGGCCCACAGGTCGCGGTGGCAGGTCCGCAGCATCTCGGGCGGCTCGATCCAGGACTCCAATGCGACCAGCTCATCACGCAGATCGGCCAACTGGCCAGCGAACGGCGCCCCCGCTTCCACAAGCTGCGGGACCAGTTGGTCCCAGCGATCGGCGCCGACCGGTTCGTGATACCACGGGTCCAACGGCCCGGGCTCAGTGACCGGTACGCGGTGAATGGCGGCCACGACCGCGCCCACCAGCCCCGGGTCGAGACAGAGGTCGGGGGCCTTCACGTCGACCCACTCGTACATCCTGACCTGTCTGCCTCCAACGGTGGCGAACACGCCTCCCTCCGTAGTGCGCCGCACCTGCGGCGTCGGTACGCCGGCGGTGTAGGCCGCTTCCTGGAACGCCGTCGCCAACCGCACCTCGCCCTCACCGGACTGGTGGAACGGCACCTTCACCGCCCAGCTGCCATCTGCCGTCTCCAGCCGCCACACGACGCCTTGCCTGCCCCGCGCGACCGGCCCGTCCGACAGCCTCGCGGCCCCGCCAAGAGCGAAGCGTCGCGCGAGGTCCACGGCATCCACCAGACCACTCCAGCACACCTACGCGCAGCAGGACCAGCAGGCAGATACGGATTGAGCTTCCCCCGGTTTCCCGGACTGCTCTTGTGTGTTGATCAGGCCGCGGCTGCGGCCGGGGTGTGTTGTCGTTCGTAGTCGATCGGGGACAGGTTGCCAAGGCTTGAGTGGCGTCGGCGCGAGGTGTACCACGCCTCGATCCACTCGAAGATGGCGTTGGCCAACTCCTGGCGGGTTGCCCAGGGCTGACGGTCGAGCAGTTCGAGCTGCATCGAGCCGAAGAACGACTCGACCAGCGAATTGTCGTAGCAGTCGCCGATGGAGCCCATGGAGCCGAGCAGCCCTGCCGACCGTAGCCGCTGCCCGAAGGCCCAAGACGTGCTTGCGCCGATCCCCTGAAGCCGCCCGTAGTCTAAACCGCAGTCTGCAAGATCGTGGGCAGCGGCCAGAGACGGACACCTCAGGTACCTGATGCCAGGGTCGGCAACACCTGAGTCCCCAGCACGTCCACTGCTTCCCGCACGTCTGGGCCCAGCGGGGGCCCGAACGACAGGTGCGTGGCGCCCAACGCCCGCACGGACTGGCAGCGCTGAATGACTGTCGCCACGCTGCCCGTGATGCCCAGTGCCAGCATCCTCTCGTCGACGAGCCGTGCGGCGGCGTCGAGGCCTTCACGCTCAAGGGCGCTCGTGACCGGGCCGAAGTCCTCGACCGCGAGGCCGGCCCGGGCGAGCAGGTACGGCGCGAAGGACGGTCCGTAATAGGCGATCTTGGCAGCCAGCGCGAGCCGCGCCGCGTCGGCGTTGTCCGCGACCGACACCCAGAAACACGCCGGAATGTCGATGTCGGACGGTGCCCGACCGGACTCCTGCACCCCACACATCACCTGAGCGCGCGCCTCGGTGAAATGCTCCGGCGGGTACAGCAGCGGTAGCACCCCGTCGGCCAGCCGGCCCGCCATCTGCAGCATCTTCGGGCTCATCCCGCCGACGTAGACCGGCACCCGGTCGGCCAGCGGAAAGCGCAGTTGCGACAGTGGGCCGAACCAGTCCGGCAGCTTGCCGTCCACGTCGCCGGCGCCGAGCAGGGCTCGGGCGACTCGGACGGTTTCCGCCGTCTTCGCCAGCGGCCTCGGTCGTTCGAGCCCTGCCCAGGCGAGGAACTCGGCCGACCCGGCCGCGACGCCGAGCAGGAACCGGCCGCCCGTGGCCTCCTGCATGGTCGCCGCCATCATGACGATCTCGGAGACATGCGCGGAGTACGGATTCATGATCCCCACTCCGAGCTTGAGTCGTTCCGTCTTCGCGGCGAGTACCCCGAGCAGCACCGGCGCGGAGCGAAGGAACAGGTCGTTGGACACCCACAGCTGGTCGAAGCCGTACCGCTCGGCACGCTGCGCGAGGTCCACGAGGGTGGCGACGTCGAGGTCGTTGTTCACCCGGAGCGAGTACTTCATCAGGCCGCAGCCTCCGCGTCGACCTCGACCTCGACGAGGAAGTCCGGCCCGATCAGTGAGCCCACGACGTACGTGCTGTTCGCCGGTGCCACGTCTCCCAGCACCTCCGCGTGGGCACGGGCCGCCGCCCGCCAGTCAGCGCCGGGCGCGAGCAGCAGGCGCGTGCGCAGCACTGAGGTCCGCGCGCCGCCGAGCTTCTCCACCGCTGCCACTGCCCGGTGCAGGCACTCAACGGTCTGGGCATACGTGTCGCCGGGGTGCAGCGCCGACCCGTCCGGGCCGTGCGCGGTGGTACCGCTGACCGCGATGCTGTTTCCCTGCCGGGCGGCGCGGGAGTATCCGGCGGATTCCTCCCAGCCCGTGCCGTCGCGGAACCGGGGGCCGGGCACGGGTGCGCCGGTTGCGGCTGGGGATGCCGTGCCCGGCTCGGGCGTGGTGCCCTGAGCGGGATCGGTGTACTCCTCGATCCGGACCACGCGACCGTTCCGCACGCCGACGCGCATCATGGCGTCGACGGCCAGCTCGGCGCCGGTGCTCCGCTCGCGGCCACGGAACACGCAGCGCTGGACGTATCCGTCCGGCACAACGTCGATGCGCACGTCGACGGCGTGGAAGCCCTCGTAGTGTTCCGCGATCCGGCGAACGGCGTCCAGGCTCTCCGCCTTGTCACGCCCGACGCCGTCGTAGTTGTGCCACACCCGCACGTCGTCGGCGTAGAACTCGTCGACCCGGTCCACGTCACCGGTGGTGATGGCGGCGAGAAGGTCTTCCGCGAGGCGCTGCGTGTCGACGCTGGCTTCCGCCAGCGCGTCGGCCCGGGCGAGATCCCCGGCGTCGTTCAACATCTGCAGCCGCTGGACCGCGATCGGCAGGTTGCCGTCGGCCCACAGGGCGTCGTGGAACGCCCGCAGGTCGAACGCCTCTCGCCCCCGCCGCGCCGCGTCCGCCAGCAGACGCAGCACCTGCGCCTTGCCGACCTGGTACGACAGGCCCTGCCCGGGCGTGGCCGCGAAGAAGGCGGCCTCCTGCCGGGCGGTGTCGAGATCCACGGGCACGAGGTCCCGAAGCATCGCGGCGGCCCCGTCGATGTCGATCTCCCCGAGCGCCAGCTTGGCGTCCACCTGCACCCGGATCGCCCGCAGTCGCATGAAGTTGTAGAGGATGGCGCGGGTCAGCGGTGCGTCCTCGAACAGGCCGGCCTGCAGCACCATCTCCTCGTTGTAATACGCGATCCCCTCGTTGGGCACCGAGTCGTAGAACTGCCGGTGGGCCGGGTCGGGGTGCCGCCACGTCAGCGTGAGCTGCTGGTAGTGCACGCCCTCGTGGACGATCCCGGCTCTGGGGTCGGCCGCGTTCGCGCGGTAGAAGTACGGCAGGTCGGGTCCCGGCTGCGGCACGTAGTGGACGCCGTCGCGGTCGAGCCGGTGCTCGTCGGTGAGGTCATTGGCCATGCCGAGCCAGTGCAGCGGCGCCAGGTACTCGGGCAACGGCAGGTTGCGGTAGTGCCCCAAGGTGGCCGGCTGCGAGAGCAGGTTGCGGTCCTCGTAGAAGGCACGTACCTGCAGCTCGGCTGCCCGTTGCGACTCGGACTGCTCCTGGGCGCTCGTAGGCGGGGCCGGCCACTGCGGCGCACCGGAGCGGGCCCGTTCGAACAGCTCGAACGCCTCGGCCCGTTCCCGCTCCTGCGCCGCCAGCGCGAGGATCTCCTCGGTCGTGTACGGCAGCAGGGCGACGCGGTGGAGGAAGAATCCGAAGCCCTCCCGACCGACCGGCTGGTGCGGGGAGAGCGTTGGCAGCTGGTCCGTCAGCCAGGACCGCCACGCCGCGAGCGCCTGCGCCGCCTCGGCGGCAGCCGACACGGCGGCCTCGCGCCATTCCGCGCTCAGCAGCGGCGCCAGCCGGTCGATGGCGGTACGAAGCTGGTGCGGCGCATCGGCGCTGTCCCCGAGCGCGAGTTCGGCGAACTCGCGGACGCCGGTGTCGGTCAGGTTGTCCCGCGCGGTGTCCAGGGTGGCGGGGATCCGCCGGAGCCGCTCGACCACGTCGGCGCTGCGCGCGACGTCGAACGGGTCCGGCGGCAGCAGCGCGTCGAAGATGTGGCCGATGGTCTGGTCGAGGTAGAACCAGGGGTCGCGCTGCCAGCTGCGGAGGATCTCCAGCTCCCAGCGCACCCGGGCCGTCGCCGATGCGAGCAGCCGCCGCGGCACCTCCACCCGCGGATCGTCTGAGGGCGCGATGGCGCTGCGCCGACGCTCGATGTCGGCCACGAACCGGAGGTCATCGGCCACCGTCGCGGCGTCCCACGCCGGGTGCCACCCGGTGGGCCGGACGACCCGCGGGATGTCGTCGCGGGTACGTGGTGCGCGAGCCAGCCGCCAGGTCCAGAACTGCTCCGTCAGACCGGCCAGAACCGATGTCGCGTCCGTGCTCACGCCCTGTCCTCCCCTACCCGGGTCACCGTTACTTCTGCCCCGGCGACGCCGCCGGCTCCAGGTCATCGAGCGGGCGCGCCAGTTGACCGGCCTGCTGCAGCACGCACGCCACCGCCCGATCCCCCTGCAGGACCGCGAGCGGCGGGTCGTGCCGCACGCACTCCGGTCGGGCGAGGGGGCAGCGCGGGTGGAATCGGCAGCCGGCCGGCGGACGCGCCGGGTCGGGCACGTCGCCCGGCAGCTCGACCGGCAGCACGCCGGCGCCGTCCGCGCGCGGGACGGCGGAGATCAGCGCCCGGGTGTACGGGTGCGCCGGCGCGGACCAGATCTGCTGGGTGGGCCCGATCTCGACCACGCGGCCGAGATACATGACCGCGGTGCGGTCGGCGATCTGCCGCACCACGGACAGGTCATGCGAGATGAACACCATGCCCATGTCGAGTTCGCGAACGAGCGCGACCAACAGGTTGGCCACAGAGGCCTGGGCAGATGCGTCCAGCGCGCTGATCGGCTCGTCGGCGATGATGCAGCTCGGGTCTGTGGCCAGCGCCCGGGCGATGGCGATGCGCTGGCGCTGGCCGCCGCTGAATTCGTGCGGGTAGCGGCCGGCCGCGTCCGCCGCCAGCCCGACGCGCTCCAGGAGCTCGCCGGCCCGGCGTATCGTCTCGGCGCGGGCGACGCCGCCGAGGATGTACCCGTCGGCGATCTGCTCGCCGACCCGCCGTCGCGGGTTCAGCGACGCATAGGGGTCCTGGAACACCATCTGCAGCCCGCGCAGGTGCCGGGGGCGCCGGCGCCGCCCGAGTGGGGCGACCGCGTGCCCGCTGAAGCGGATGTCCCCGGCGGCGGCGGGCAGCAGTCCCACGACCGCGCGACCGAGCGTGGACTTGCCGCACCCGGACTCACCGACCAGGCCGAGGATTTCGCCGCGGTCCAGACGCAGGTCGACCCCGTCGACGGCCCGTACCGTCGGACCGCCGCGCCGGTGGTACTCGACCGCGAGTCCGGTCGCTTCCAGCAGCGCGCTCACGCGGCACCTCCGAACGGATCGGGTGGGCAAGCCGACGCGTGTGCCTCGCCGACGAGGACCGGCACCGGGCGGTCGGTCCGGCAACTCGGGAGCGCGAACGCGCAGCGGGGATGGAACGGGCAGCCCTCGGGTACCCGGCCCAGCGGCGGGGGGCTGCCCGGGATGGGTCGCAGCGCCGCCGCCCCGCCCTCCGGATGCGGAAGCGCGTCGAGCAGCCCTCGCGTGTACGGATGCCGGGGTTGGTTCAGCACGTCCTGCCGCAGGCCGACCTCGGCCAGCCGGCCGCCGTACATGACGCAGATCCGGTCGGTGACGGCGGACATCACGCCGAGGTCGTGGGTGATCACCATGACGGCGAGGTCCTGCTCCCGGCGGAGCCGGTCGAGCAGTCGCAGGATGCCTGCCTGCACGGTGACGTCGAGCGCGGTGGTGGGCTCGTCGGCCAGCAGCAGGCGTGGCTGGCAGGCCAGCGCCACCGCGATGGCGATGCGCTGGCGCATGCCGCCGGAGAACTGGGCGGGATGGGCCGACAACGCCCGCTCCGGATCGGGGATCCGTACCGTGGTGAGCAGATCGACGGCCCGGGTGCGCGCTTCGGATCTGCCGCTTCCGAGATGGTGGCGCATGTGTTCGGTCAGCTGCGTCTCGACGGTGAGCATCGGATGCAAGCTGGTCGACGGGTCCTGCGACACCATGGCGATGTGCCGCCCGCGCACAGCGCGGAGCTGTCTGGCGGACATCGACAGCAGGTCCCGCCCGTCGAACACGGCGCGGCCGCTGGTGCGGGCGGCGTGCGGAAGCAGGCCGAGCAGCGCCATGGCGGTCATGGTCTTACCACTGCCGCTCTCGCCTGCGAGGCCGAAGATCTCGCCGGCGTCGACGTGGAACGAGACGCTGTCGACGGCTTTCTGCGGCCCGCGGCGGGTGGCGAGCCAGACGGTGAGGTTCTCGATCTCGAGGAGTGCGCCCATGTCAGTCCCTGATGGCGCGCGCGGTGCGCGGGTCAAGGGCGTCACGCAGGGTGTCGCCGACGAAGTTGAACGCGAGGACGACGGTGAGGATGGCGAGGCCGGGGAACAGCCCGATCCACCACCGGTCGAAGTTGGTGGCGCCGGCGGCGACCATGGCGCCCCACTCGGCCGCGGGCGGCTGGGCGCCGAGGCCGAGGAAGGACAGGCCGGACAGCAGCAGGACGGCGTTGCCGACGTCGAGCGCGGCCATCACGAGCACCGGCCCGGCGATGTTGGGTCGCAGGTCGACGAGCATGGTCCGCAGCGCGGACGAGCCGAGCAGCCGGCTGGCGGCCACGTACTCCGAGTTGCGGGCGGACAGCACGAGGCCCCGCACCAGGCGGGCGTACGAGGGCCAGGACACCACGACGACCGCGAGGACGGCGTTGCGCAGCTGCGGCCCGAGCGCCGCGGCCACCGCCATCGCCAGGATGATGCCGGGGAAGGCGAAGACCAGGTCGGTCAGGCGCATCAGGGCGCTGTCGACCCACCCACCGAAGAAGCCGGCGATCGTACCGACGATGGCCCCGAGCACCATGGCGAGCACGACCAGCAGGCAGGCCAGGGGCAGCGAGATGCGCGAGCCGTAGATGACCCGGCTGAACACGTCGCGACCGAGTTCGTCGGTGCCGAAGAGGTGCTGTCCGGAGGGGGCCTGCAGCTTCGGGGCGAGTTGCTCGAGGGGTCCGTGGGGCGCCAGCAGCGGGGCGAACACGGCGATGAGCACCCACAGCACGACGAGCGCGGCGCCGACGAGCGCGAGCGGCTGGCGCCATGGCGATCGGACGGCGGCACGGTCACGGCGCTTGCTGACGGGCAGATCCACCAGTGCGGGGTCGGTGACGGTCATGTCAGCCGGATCCTCGGGTCGATGACCCCGTAGAGGAGGTCGACGAGCAGGTTCATGACGATGTAGACGGCCGCGACGACGACGCTGACGCCCATGATGGCCGGCAGGTCGAGGTTGACGGCGCTGCGGTACGCGTACTGGCCCAGGCCGGGCCAGGAGAAGATGTTCTCCACCAGCACGGCCCCGGACAGCAGGCTGCCGAACGCGACCCCGGCCACGGTGATGATGGCGACCAGCGCAGGGCGCAGTACGTGGCGCAGGATGACCATCCGCTCGGGCAGGCCCTTGGCCCGGGCCGCGCGCACGTAGTCGTTGCCGAGGATCTCCAGCATCGACGCGCGGGTGAAGCGCATGAGCATGCCGACCGTGTACACCGCGAGCACGAGCGACGGAAGCACGAGATGGCGTACCGCCGATGACCACACGTCCCACTGGCCGGCGAGGGCTGCGTCGAGGGTGTAGAAGCCACTGACGTGGGGTGGCGCGGCCATGCCGGGGTCGAGCCGTCCGCCGCCGGGCAGCAGGCCGAACTTGAAGAAGAGCAGATAGAACGCCACGAGCGCGACCCAGAAGGTCGGCATCGACACGCCGCCGAGGCTCACCACCCGGAGCACCTGATCGGGCCAGCGGTCGCGGGTGACCGCCGCGACGATGCCGAACGCGACGCCGACCAGCAGCGACAGCACGATCGCGAAGAGTGCGAGTTCGATGGTCGCGGGCACGTACTCGGCGAGGTCCTGGGCCACCGCCCGGTGGCTCTGCTGGGATTCGCCGAGGTTTCCGTGCAGCACGTTGTTGAGGTAGGTCAGGTACTGCACCGGCAGGGGCTTGTCCAAGCCGTACTTGGTGCGGAACGCCTCGACAGCGGCGGGGTCGCCGATGGCGCGCTGGCCGAGGTTCGCCGTCGCCGGATCGCCGGGCACCAGCTGGGTCAGGATGAACGAGACCAGCGTGATGCCGACGCACAGCAGCGCGGCGGCGCCGATCCGACGGGCGAGGAACCGCAGCAGGCCCCGTCCGGAGCGGGCCGGCCGTTGCCGGCCCGCTCCGGCGGGCGCCGCGCTCTGCTCAGTCAAGCTCACGGATGTTGACCAGCCAGACGGCGTTGGACTGAAGGTTCTTTACCGACTTTGCGCCGACGAGGATCTGCGCCGACTGAATCAGCGGCATGATCGGCCCCGACTTGTTCATCGACTGCTGTATCTGCACGTACAGCGGTGCGCGCTGGTCGTCCTGGACGGTCGTCGCGGCCTGCTGACCCAGCGCCTCCAGCTGCGGGTCAGCGCCCTTGGCCCAGCCGGCGCGCAGGCCGACGAGCTGACCGGGCAGGAAGTTGAGGTAGTCGCTCGGGTCGGGGTAGTCCGGACCCCACTGCCACAGCCCCATCTCCTCCTTGCCGCCGCGGTAGGTGTCCAGAGCGGCCTGCACCGAGGCCGGCGCCAAGTTCACCGTGATGCCGACCTCCTTGAGGTTGGCCTGCACCCGGGCGGCGAGGTCGCCGAAGTTGAGTCCGTTCACCTGGACGTCACTCGGGTAGCTGAGCTTCACGGTGGGGTTCGACAGACCGGACGCGGCGAGCGCCGCCTTGGCCCGGTCCACGTCGCGGGTGACCGCGTCGCCACTCGACAGGGACCCGAGGAACATCGACGGCACGACACCCGGCGCCTGGACGGCCCCCTCACCGGCGAGGTCGATCAGGCCCTTGTAGTCGATGCCGTACCGGACGGCCTCCTGGAACTTCGGGTTGCTCGTGGTCTTGGAAATCGCGGGGTTGTTGTTGGTGAACGTGAAGAACACGTTGGGCGAGGCGCCGCTGACGACCTGTAGCTGGTCGAGGCCCTTCGCCTGGTCCGGCGAGAGGTCGACCGCAACCTGCGACTCACCCTTGACGACGTTGAGCCGCTGCACGTTGGCCTGCACGTTGCGGATGACGACCTTGGCGTACTTCGGCTTCTGGCCCCAGTACTTCTCGTTCGCGGTCAGCACCACCTGCGTGGTGGTGCTGTAGCTGTCCAGGACGTACGGCCCGCTGCCCTGCGACTTGGAGTTGAGGAAGGCCTCCGCGGTGTCGGACTTGTCCGCGCCGGCAGCGTCGCTACCGCCGTTCTGCTTGACCACCTTGGAGTTGAGGATCCCCAGCGCCGGGTTCGGCACGATGAACGGCACCGCCGCGTTGGGCTTGTCGCTGGTGATCACCACGGTTGTCGCGTCCGGGGCGGTGACCGTGAGGCCGTCCATGAGGAACGACGGGTTGCCCTTGAGGTTCTTCACTCGGTTGAGGGAGAAGACGACGTCGGCCGAGGTGACCGGGGAGCCGTCGGAGAACTTCGCGTCGGTGCGGAGCTTGAACGTGTACGTCTTGCCGTCCGTGGACGGGCTGTAGGACTGGGCGAGGGCCGGGACCGGCTTCTTCACATCGCTGCCCTTGAAGGTCAGCAGCGTGTCGTAGATTGCCTGGTGGATCAGCAAGCCGGTCGGCTCGAACGTGCGGCCGGGGTCGGCGGTCTTGAGTTGGAACGCGTTGTCGATGACGAGCGTGCCGCCACCCTGCTGGCTGCTCGACGAGGACGTCGAGCCGCCGCCGCAGGCCGCGAGCGAGCCCACCAGCGCCAGGGCGGCCACGAGCGCCCCGGCAGACCGGATCTTCATGCGGGCCTCCAAAGGGCCGGAAACAGAAGGATTGCCGGGCGGACGTCCGGACCGCCGTGAGCAAACGTTTCCACAACTTGCGCCATGGCGAGAGTCGATGTCAAGAGCCCTCTCGCCAACCGGGAGGTCACGATTCGGCGACAGCGCACGAGTCGCGGACGACCAACTGGGCGCCGACGCGGTACTCAGTCCACATGGCCCCATCGGCGCCGGGTTTCGCGGCGATCCGTTCGAGCAGGATGTTCACCGCGAGCTCACCCATCCGGGCGGCGTTGTTGTTCATCACCGTGATCGCCGGGTCCCACCACCGCAGCAGATCGGCGTCCTCGTAGCAGAGCACGCTCAGGTCGTCGGGAATCCGTACCCTGCGCTCACGCAGCGTCGGCAGCAGCCCGAAGGCCGATTCGTGATTGGTCACCAGCACGGCGGTCGGCCGCCGTCGCGCGGGAAGGGCGATCAGCCGCGCGACCGCCTGGACACCCGAGGCCGGCTCCAGCGGCCCCTGAAAGATCAGCTCGTCGCGGCAGGGCACGCCGGCCTCGTCCATGGCGAGCCGGTAACCGGCGAGTCGCTCGTAGCCCGACGTCACGGCCGACGGGCCAGCCACCAGGGCGATTCGGCGATGGGACAGGCCCAGTAGGTACCGGGTGGCCTCCCGGGCACCCTCGAGGTCGGCTCCCAGCACGCAGTCGCCGGCGGGCTGCCGGGGCTGCCGGGCGAGGTGGACCGTGGGGATGCCGGTGGCCCGTAACTGCTCGACGGCGGTGGCATCAGATCCCACGACGATGACGCCGTCGACGTTGTGGTCGCGCAGCGTCTCCACGTACGCCCGTTCCTCCTCGACGTCGCCTCCCGTGATGCACAGGACCAGGTGGTACCCGGACAGCTTGAGCCGGTTGTGCACGACCTCGGCGATGGCATGGAACGACGCGTTCACGAGGTTCGTGACGACCAACCCGATCAGCCGGGAGTGACTCGTGCGCAGACCGCGGGCGAGCGCGTTGGGACGGTAGCCGAGGTCCTCCGCCACCCGGCGGACCCGCTGCCGGGTGGCGTCGCTGACCCGCCCTGACCCGGACAGCGCCCGGGAGGCCGTGCTGAGGGAGACCCCACTCACCGCCGCGACCTGGCGAAGGTCCACCACCACGCCGTCCTCTCCCGGCACCACACCATGATCCCACGGCTGTGGCGCGCCTCGATGGCGCTGGCTATGCTGCTTCCGCGCCCGCTGCGCAAACGTTGCCACAATTTGCGCCGCAAGGCGAATGTGCACGGGGTTCAAGCGCTCACACGAGGTGGACGGCGCCGAGGGGCGGAGGGTCAGGGCATGAATCGCGGATCGTCGGGCTCCGTCGTACTCGTGAACTGCACGGTGGTCGATGGTCGGGTGGCCGACGGGACAGCGCCGCTGAGCGACGCGGCAGTCTGGATCGAGGGCGAGCGCATCGCCGCAGTGGGCCCGGCCTCGGACGTGGTCCCGATGGCGCGGAGCGCTGGTGACGTGGAACAGATCGACCTGGCGGGCGGGTACCTCACCCCCGGGTTGGTGAACATGCACACCCACCTGTCGCTGTCCCTGCCTGGCAGCGGCGGCGGCGAGGTGAAGAGCATGAACGCCCACGAGCTGGCCCTGTACATGGCCGATGGAGCCCGGCGAACCCTGCTCAGCGGGGTGACGACGGTCCGCTGCGTCGCCGAGAAGGACCATGCGGACTTCGCGCTACGCAGCGCGATCCGGGCGGGGCGGGTGGCCGGACCACGCATCTTCACCGCCGGCCGAGCCCTCGTCTGCACCGGCGGTCACGGCCACGAGTGCGGTGATACGCTCGAATGCGACGGTGCGGACGAGTTCCGCCGTGGGGTGCGCAGCCAGATCAAGGCCGGAGCCGACCTGATCAAAGTGATGATCTCCGGGGGCATCGCCGGCGAGCACGAGGCAATCCACACGCCACAGCTGTTCGCCGACGAGATGGCTGCTGTGATCGAGACGGCGCACGCCTGGGGGCGGCGGGTCACCGCGCACGCCGGACCGGCATCGGTCATCGCCGAAGCGGTCCGGCTCGGCTTGGACTGTGTGGAACACGGTTACCAACTGACCCCCGAGGTGGCCGCCGACATGGCGGAGCGGGGCACCGCCCTGGTGCCCACGCTGCTGGTCACCCGGTGCAAGGAGTTCTTCGACGACCTGGGCGTCCCGGACTGGATGCAGCGCCGGTCCCTCGATGCCGGCCCGCGCCACCTGGAGAGCTACGCCACCGCGGTGAAGGCCGGGGTGGAGGTGCTACTCGGCAGCGACATGCCTCCGTTCTGGAACTTCGAGGGCACCAGCGCCTCAGTCCGGGAGCTCGAGTACATGTCCGAGGGCGGCATCGGCCCGGCCCGCGCCCTCTACGCCGGCACCCTCGGTCCGGCCCGCTGGCTGGGCGCCGAGGCCGACCTCGGCGCCGTCGAGCCCGGTCGGTTCGCCGACCTGATCGCCATGGACGCCGACCCGTCGCAAGACACCTCGGCATTCCGTGGAGTGCGCTGGATCATGAAGGGCGGCCGGGTCGTTCGCGACGACCTCGCCGGATGGAGCGCATGGTGACCGCGGACTGGTTTGGGCAGCTAGGCTCGGTCGGGGCG
Organism: Micromonospora sp. NBRC 110009; assembly: GCF_030518795.1. NCBI lineage: Bacteria > Bacillati > Actinomycetota > Actinomycetes > Micromonosporales > Micromonosporaceae > Micromonospora > Micromonospora soli. The sequence continues at coordinate 6,629,160 of NZ_CP130427.1, forward strand.
GGGCTGACACGCCGACCCAAGTCCGCCTCTTCGAATCGATGGCCGCAATGCAGCGGCATCCGACAACATGCGATCACCATGCCGCGATCGATCGGTGAGCCATAGGCAGACGTCGAGAACCCGGTGTTCGCGTCAGGATGTGATGCCGCCGCGAACTGCGGTGGCGGCAGCTACCGGCGGAGCATAGGCAGCACCGCACCACCGAGCAGGTCCACTCCACGTTGGTCCTCGAGTCCGTGCGGGGTGCCGAACTCGACCCTGCGCACCCCGGCGTCGATGAGAGCCTGCGCCTGGGCGGCCACCTGCTCCGGCGTACCGGAGACGGCGAACAGGTCGAGCACATCGTCCGGCACAAGGCGACCAGCCGCCTCGTGCTGACCGGCGTCGACGAGGGCTCTGACCCGGTCCAACAGGTCGCTCGGGAGCTCCACCGTGGGGTCCAGGTCGGCGACGACGGCAAGGTACATCGCGACCTCGGTGCGCGCCCTGGCTCGGGCGGCCGGGCCGTCACTGTCGACGACGGTGACCGCGCCGAACACGATCCCGACATCGTCGACGCGGCGGCCGGCCCGCTCGGTGCCGACTCGCACCCGGTCGCGGATGACGGAGACCATGGCGGGGTTGGCGCTCCCACCGACCTTGATCTCGTCGGCGATCCGGCCGGCGAGCGCGGCACCCTTCGGGCCCCAGGCACCGATCAGCAACGGCGGATCAGGGCGGTGCACCAGGTAGCGCAGGGCGGTGTCCGGGGCGAGCCGGAACACCTGGCCGTCGAAGCCGCTGGTGTCACCGCGCAGCAGCCGGTAGACGACCTGCGCCGCCTCATGCAGCACCGTCAGCGGCCGGGGCTGCTCCAGGCCGACGGCACCCAGCCAGGTGCCCCGGGCCAGCCCGAGGTACGCACGGCCGTGCGACGCCAGGTCGAGCGCGGCCACCTGGCCGGCGATCTCGTACGGAGCCATCGAGTACGGGTTCAGGCAGGCCGCGCCGAGCCGCACGCGCTCGGTGGCGGCGGCCATCTCCAGCAGGGGGAAGATGGGCGGTTGATACATCAGGTCACTGAACACGGTCAGCACGTCGAAGCCGGCCTGCTCCGCATTACGCGCCAACCGCCCATAGTCCCCCGCCCGCTTGTCGCTCTGCAGGCCCAGACCGAACTCCACCGCGCTCACATGTCTCCTAGCTTCGCTCTCAGGTCAGGTCAGCCGAGTTCATCCGGCGTCGGCAGGTGCGCTCCACCCGCATGATCAACCGCTCCTCCGGATCGGGGCAGGCGAACAGCGAGTCCTGGGCCAGCCAGTCCCCGGCCGCCAGGTCCCGCTGTTTCGCCGCAAGAAACGGCAGCACCGACGCCAGTGCGTACACGCAGAAGTGCCGGCCCTCGGGCAGCCGGAGGTGGGCGCTGTTGGCGAGCTCGAACCAGTCGCCGACCTGCATCCCGCACACCGAGCGGCCCTCGATCCGCTCCACAAGGACTCGCAGGTCGTAGAGCTCCATGTCGCCGCCGGCCCCGGTGTCCGGCTGGTTCTCGGTCATGCCGCTTCCCTTTCCGCAGCGCCGACGGTCACGGCGTCGGCGGGTTGATGGCCAGCACGATCTCGGTGGACGTGTCCGACGTGTTGCGGTACCGGTGTGGCTGGTTGGAGTCGAGGGTGACGCTCTCGCCGGCGACGACGGTGTACGTCGCCCGGTCGACCTCGACGGTCAGCGTGCCCGAGACCACGTACGCGCACTCCACGGACGGATGGCTCCACAGCTCCTGGCTGGAAACCTCCCCGGGGGCGAGGATCGCGTGCAGCACCTCGAGCTGGCCGTTACCCGGGGTGAGCCGCTCGTACCGGATCTGCCCGTTGGGTGCGCCGAGGCTCATCCGCTCCCCCGGCCGGCTGATCCAGACCGACGGCGCGGCGGGGTCCGCGAACAGCGACGCGACCGACTCGCCGAAAACCGTGGCGAGCCGGCGCAGGGTCGCCAAGCTCGGCTCGGTGACGCCACGCTCGATCTGGCTGAGCAGCGTCGGCGACACTCCCGCCTCGCCGGCCAGGGTGCGCAGGCTCAGGCCACGGGCGGTGCGCAACTCGTGCAGTCGGTCCCCGATCACCTGGCACCCCCTCCCCCGTCTCGCAGCCGATACATGCAGCCTCACTGCATAGCTGGCACTGGACGATAGGGACGTGCGACGTGGACGTCAACCAGTCACGGCTCGGGACTCACGGGTCTTGACGGGCGACACCAGTAGGCCTAGCGTCGCGACTCATCGTGCAGTAACGCTGCACAGGCGGGTGACGGCGGCCGTACCGCCGCTCGGACTTGCAGGAGAGCCATGGCATCGCTCGATCCCCCCGAGCAGGCCCCGGCGCCTCGATCCATGGTCCACCGGTAGGGATGGCCCGGCGGGTGATCCGCGACCTGGAGCCATATCGGCCGATGTTTGTCGAGGAGCCGGTCCTCCCCGAGTACCTGCACGGCTCCGCGACGTTGTCGAGTCGACCACGGTTCCCATCGCTGCGGCGAGCGGCTGCACAGCCGAGCCGACTTCCTGCCCGCGCTCCAGAGCGGAATCGCAGTCGCGCAGCCCGACCTGGCCCACTGCGGCGGCATCTCGGAAGGCCGGCGGATCGCGTCCCTCGCCGAGGTGTAAGACGTGCTGATGGCCCCACACTGCCCCCTCGGGCCAATCGCGCTCGCCGCATCGCGCCAGGTGGCCTTCGCGGCCCCGAACCTGCTCATCCACGAACAGAGCCTGGACATGCACTACAACACGAACGCCGACCTGCTCGACTACCTGGTAGACCCCAACGTCTTCCGCTTCCCCGACGGCCACTGCCTGCGTCCGACCCAGACGGCGGCGTCGCTGGGAGACGGTTCACCGAGCGGGGACGCTGTCCCGTACGGCGGAGTGCGGGTGCGGGTCCGGTGCTGCTGGCTCCGTGCGCAGCCACAATCTCGCTGCGCACGCCGCTACCACGATCATGGCGATACCTGTGCCGGTCAGTGTCTGGCGGGCTCCCAGGGCTGCGGTGAGAGGGCCGCCCAGCGCCGCCCCGATAGGCGCGGCTGTTAGGAGAATGGCTGCGCGTAGGGCGAGGACGGTGGTCAGCAGGGCCGCAGGAGTGACGTTCTGGAACAGGCTAAAGCTCAGGGCGCTGTACGGGCCGTAGATCACACCGCCTACGGCGAAACCAACCAGGGAGAACGCGGCGGGTGCGTGAAATGCGAAGGGCAGCATGGCAAGACCGTGGCCAGCGATGACGCACAGCAGGACCGGCCACAATGGCAATTCCCGCACGGCGCCGACGGCCATTGCACCGACGGCCGCACCTACGCCGAAGGCTGCCCAGTACAGTCCGAGCACATCCGCTCCGGCGTGGAGAGTCTCGCTGATAAACAGCGGCAATGCGACCTCGATCGGTCCGTAGGCCAGGTTGAAAAGCCAGGTCATCGTGAGAAGGCCGAGCAGTTCGGGACGGGCGCGTAGAACGCCTAGCCCATCACCGAGCCGGACCTCGGCAGCCGGGATAACTGGGTTCTGCTCGTTCGGCTCAGCCAAGCGCCCGGCCTGTACCGCTAGCCAGGCGAAGGACAAAGCATCCAGACCTATTATCCAGGCCGGGGCGACCGCTACGGTCAGGATTCCGGCGAGCGCTGGGCCAACGATCGTGGAAACCCAGGCGCTCGTGCTGAGCAGAGCGTTGGCGGCGAGCCGCCGGTCGCCGGGGAGAAGCTGGGCAACCAAGGCGTACTTCGCGCTGCCGCCCCAAGCGTGCAGCAGGGACGATCCCGCGAGAAGGGCGATGTACAGGGCGGGGTGCAGTCTGCCGATCGCCCAGGTGACGGGAATGCAGCCCAGGAATGCCGCGCGTGTCCAGGCGTCCGTCTGGATCAAGCGCTGTGTGGGGAGCCGACGCAGCCATCGGCCCAGTAGCAATGCACCGGCGGCCCCCGGCAGGATGTAGGCGGCGACCGCGGCTCCGATGAGCGGGCCCGACGCGCCGGGCGGGGCGATCTGCAACGCCAGCCATGCCACTGCTACAACGCTCATCCCATCTCCGAGGTCCGACACCGCGAGCGCGGGCAGTAGTCGCCGGAACGGGCGGCAGGCGAAGAGAGACCTGTAGCCGCGAGGCTGCGGGCGTGCTGAAATCATGCGGTGACCCAAGCAGTTCAACTGGGCTTGAAGTCAATGAGGTGTTGGACTCCCGGCGCCGTGCCTGGCCGCGCTCCGACAGCACAAGCTCATGCAAGAGGCGGAGCGGAAGACCATGGGCGACAGATGGCAAGACTTCGGCCTGGTCTTCACCACCAGCCTCGGTACACCGATCGAGCCCGCATCCTCAACAGGCACTTCGTCCGGCTCCTGGACCATGCCGGGCTCCGCCGAGTCCGGTTCCATGATCTACGCCACTCGTGCGCGACGTTGCTCTACGAGCAGGGCGAACCGATCGAGAAGATCCAGGACGTGCTGGGGCAGCTCCCCGACCATCACGAAGCTGATCTACGTTGAGGTGACCCGGCAGGCCCAGCGGCCGACCACAGACAAGCTGGGTTATCTGTTCGAGGGCCTGACAGTGAGGATGTAGGGGTGGGGTCACAGAAAGGGGGTCAGGGCCGGTCTGAACGACCGGCCCTGAAGGTGTTACTCCTGGTGCGCCGCCAGGGACTCGAACCCCGAACCCGCGGATTAAGAGAAGAGCGTGGATGCCGGGTCAGAGGACCGGGTGCCTGGTCGCACCGTCGGGGCGTGTCGGCTGCTGTCGTTCGTGGCGGACCCGCTTGGCTGTACCGCTGGCCGTACAGCCAAGCACCGTCGACCTTCTGATCCGTAGATTCCCAAGACCATGTCTAGGCCGTCCGGTCCCGTCCGCCTGGTCCTGGTCCTCGGCCGCTCGACAACTCGATCGGTTCCGGTCCGTCCGGTCCAGTCCGCCCCACTGGCTCCCACGGGTGGCTCCCACACTGTCAGCTTGGGAATCGCACAAGATCGGACCGACCTGCGGGGTGGCCGCTGTTCGGTTCGGTCCTGGATGGCCTGACCTGGCCCCCGGTGACACCCGCTTGTGGCCCGTCGGCGGCCCGGCAGCTTCGACTGTCGGTGGAGGCAGCGACTCAGCATCGCGACGAGCTCGGCCAGCCAGGCTGGATCAGGTCGCTTACCGGTAAGGGTGAACGGCAGCGCGATGTTCTCTGCGGCGGTCAGCGACGGGATGAGGTTGAACGCCTGGAACACGAAGCCGAGCCGCGCGCGGCGCAGCAGCGTGCGGTCGCGCTCGGACAGTCCGGTGAGGTCGGTGTCTCCGACGAACACCCGGCCGGAGTCGATCGTGTCCAGGCCGGCGAGGGCGTGCACCAGCGTCGACTTACCGGATCCGCTGGGTCCCATGACGGCGGTGAATTGGCCGGCCGGGATGGTGACGCTCGCCCCGTCGAGGGCGCGGACGGCGGCGTCGCCGCTGCCGTAGGTCTTCATGACATCGATCGCGCGCGCCGCGATCCGCGGCGTGGCCTCGGGGGCCGGACTGAGTAGTGCTTGGTCGAGTGTGGGCACGGGTTCTCCTCGGGACGGTTGCCGCGTCGGCGGCGAGGCGGGGATGGAAGGCGGCGGGCGGGCAGACGGCGCCCGGGGTCGCTGTGGCGGTGGGGTGGTCGGCCGGCGATTTCGTCAGGTTGTGTGCCGAAGTGGCGACGGGGTCAGTGGTGGCCGCCCTGGCCGTGGCCGTGTCCGTGACCGGCGGTGCCGGCCTGGGCGTTGCCGCCGGGCACCGCGAGCAGGGTCAGCACGAACAGGGCGGCGAGGATGCCGGCGGTGGCATGGAAGGCGCGGGCGTAGCCGGTGATGAGCCCGGCGTGGGTGGTCAGGTCGCCGGCGACGGCGGTGAGCGCGGCGACGCCGAGCGCGGCGCCGATCTCGTGGCCGGTCATCATCAGTCCGGAGGCGAGCCCCGAGCGGTCGGCGGGCACGTCGCTCATCGCGGCGATGGAGATGGCCACGAACATCGGGCCGACCCCGGCGCCGACGAGCAGGAAGCCGGGCAGCACGTCGGCGGCGTAGGAGGTGCCACCGGCGTTGGCGGCCAGCAGCAGCACGCCGCCGGTCATCACGACCAGGCCGCCGAGGATCAGGAGGCGGGCGCCGAGCCGGCCGATGAGCTTGGACGCCGCGGTGGCGGCGACGGTGATCGCGGCGGCCAGCGGCAGGAACTCCAGCCCTGCGATGACCGGGGAGGCGTCGATGATGGACTGCAGGTACAGCGAGGACAGGAAGATCGCGCCGACGACGACGCCGGTGACGCCGGCCATCACGGCCGAGGCGGAGACCAGCGACCGGATCCGCCAGGTCGACGGCGGCACCAGCGGGTTGCCGCTGCGGTACTCGAGGCGGGTGAAGGCGGCCAGCAACGCCGCGGCGGCGACGAGCGCGATCCAAGTGCGCGGCGCTGTCCAGCCGGCCGAGCGGGTGGCTTCGATGCCGAACACCAGCGACAGCAGCCCGCCCACCAGGGTCAGGGCGCCGGGCAGGTCGAGCCGGCGCAGCGCTCGCTGCTGCTGCACGCCGCGGGCGACCGTCCGGATGGTGGCGACCAGGACCGCAATGCCGATCGGCACATTGATGAAGAACACCGCGCGCCAGTCCAGGGCGCTGGTCAGCGCGCCGCCGAAGAGGACGCCGGCGGCGATGCCGGTGCTGCCGATCGCGCCCCAGACGCCGAGCGCGGTCTGCCGCTGTCGTCCGGCGTAGGTGGTCATGATGATCGACAGCGCGGCGGGGGTGAGCAGCGCGGCGCCGGCGCCCTGCGCGGCGCGGGCCGCGATGAGCGTCAGCGCCGTCTGGGCGAACCCGCTGACCAGGGAGGCGACGGTGAACAGGCCCACGCCGGCGAGGAACGCCCGCCGCCGGTCCAGCAGGTCGGCGATGCGCCCGCCGAGCAGCAGCAGGCCGCCGCTGAACAGCACGTAGGCGCTGATGGCCCACTGGTAGTCGGCGGCCGTCAGGTGCAGCCCGCGGCTGATGCTCGGTAGCGCGACGTTCACCACTGAGACGTCGAGGATGACCATGAACTGGGCGGCGATCATCAGCGCGAAGATGGTCCACGGCCGGCGCGGCTCGTCCCCGGCCGGGGCCGGCGGCTGGTGGCCGTGTGGGTGCGGCGGGTGGTGCGGGTGGGCCTGCGCCGCCGGGTGGGCGGCAGGGGCGGGATGGGCGGACATGTCTCCTCCTCAAGGCGGTCCCGCCGGTGCGGGCCGTTGACGACAAGGTCCCAACCGCCGCTGTCGGGCCGCTGGCTGTTCACTGTCGGGCTGTCGCCAGCGCCGACAGTGCCGTCGAAGCACCGGGGACAGGCTGCGGACAGCGGGACCGCGCAGGCTGCTGTCATCCCGGCGGGCCGCACGTGGAGCGGCCCGCCCTCACCGACGAGAAGCATTCCGTGAACCAGCTCGTGCTGTCCGTGCCCGACATCAGCTGCGACCACTGCGCGAAGGCCATCGCAGGCGAGGTCGGCGAGGTCGCCGGCGTAAGCGCCGTGGAGGTCGACGTCGCGGCCAAGAGCGTCACCGTGACCGGCGCCGCCGACCCCGTCGCCGTCCGGTCGGCCATCGCCGAGGCCGGCTACCGGGCCGCCTGACCGCGTACCGAGGGAGGAGCCAGGCGTTGAACATGGCACTCGACACACTGATCATCGGGGGCGGCCAGGCCGGGCTCGCGCTTGGCTACCACCTGCGGCGCGCAGGTCAGCGCTTCGCCCTCGTCGACGCCCACTCCGGGGTGGGCGACGCGTGGCGGCAGCGCTGGGACTCGCTGCGGCTGTTCATCCCGCGCCGCTAGTCCGCGCTGCCCGGCCTTCCGTTTCCCGGCGACCCGGACGGCTACCCGGACAAGGACGAGGCCGCCGACTGTCTGGAGGCACCCGCAGCTTGAATCTCAAGCTCTTCGTCCCCGCCACATCGCTGCCGCCAGCGCACACGCGGCACCGGTTGCTCGGGCGACGAACATCCCAAGCCCGAGCCCGCGGATCCCCAGTGCCAGCGCAGACAGGCCGAATGATGGTGGAGTACTAACCCGCGACGGTACGGCGCGTCGTGCCGAACCGGCGCTGGTAGGCGGCGGGACTGATCGACAGTTTCCGTGCGAAGACCCGTCGCATGCTCTCGTAGCTGGGGAACCCGGCGAGGGTCGCGGCCCGCGTCGCGCTGTGCCCCTGGTCGAGCAGTGCCCTGGCCATGTCGAACCGGATGTTCTCCACGTAGCGGGCCGGTGTCGTCGACAGCTCGTCGTGGAAGAGCCGGGTGAGGTGCCGGGTACTCACGTTGAGGTGTCGCGCGAGTTCGCCGAGCGAATGGTCCCCGCTGGGGTTCGCCGTCACCAGGTCGGTGATCGTGCGGAGAGCCGGCGATCGGGGCGGCGCTCCCTGCAGCGGTGCAGAGAACTGCGACTGGCCGCCCGCACGCTGCATGTACACCACGAGGGCACGGGCGACGTCGCGCGCCACGTCCGGCCCGTGATCCTCTTCGACGAGGGCGAGCGCCAGATCGATTCCGGCCGTGACCCCTGCCGAGGTGTACGTCGTGCCGTCCCGGACGTAGATCGCGTCGGGCTCGACGCGGGACGTCGGATGCCGGGCGGCCAGTTCGTGCGCGACCTTCCAGTGCGTGGTCGCGCGCTTGCCGTCGAGGAGTCCGGCGGCGGCGAGGACGAAAGCCCCGGTGCAGATCGACGCGACCCGACCGGCCGCGGCCGCCGGCGTCCGTACGGCGTCCACGAGTTCGGCGGGGACCCGAGCGCGCGGAAACCGGTCGGACCCGGCAACCAGCAACGTGTCGACGGCCGGCGCCTGCGAGAGGGCTCCGTCGGCCGCGATCCGGACTCCGAGGTTCGTCGTGACGCCCGCCCCGGTGGGCGACAGCAGCATGATGCCGTAGTCGGCGCCGAACCGGTTCGCCTCCTTGAACACCTCCGCGGGACCAGCGACGTCCAGCAACGTCACCCCGTCGTAGACGAGGATCGCCACGCGGTGGGTGCCGGCGGTCACCACAGCGGTCCCTTCGGAGCCGGATCCGCTTCGTGGCGGCCGGACGCCCGCGGCGTTGACCGCCGCCGGGTCGGCGCGACGGGAGGCTCGGACACCGCTCATTGGTAGCACGCGCCACCATCAGAGACCGCGGAATCCTCGAGGCGGAGTCGTTCCCCGGTGACCGAGCTCTCCGTGACCGCAGGCGGGTCACGACCTGTCCGGATATGAGGGATTCCTGGCCAGACGAGGGCGGCGCCGCACGAGGATCGGCGGGCAGCATGGAGCCCGGACAACAGCGGGGACGAACAGTTCCGGGAAAGGTCAGAGATCATGCCAGAGGTCATCGCGGGGTGGGAGATTCCTGAGACAGCGGCCGTCGCCGAGGCGACCAGGCACATCCAGGAGACGACCAGCCCTCTCATCTACCACCATTCGCGACGGGTCTTCCTCTTCGGCCTCGTCCACGCACACCGGCTCGGCGTGGCACCGGACCCGGAGCTGCTCTACCTGGCGGCCATGTTCCACGACACCGGCCTCCTGACGCCCTTCTCCAACGTCGAGCAGCGCTTCGAAGTCGACGGGGCCGACCACGCGCGCACGTTCCTCCTGGACCGGGGATTCTCGACGGCCGCCGCGAACACCGTCTGGACAGCGATCGCGCTGCACACCACACCGGGCATCCCCGACCGGATGGCCCCAGAGATCGCGACCACGTACCTCGGTGTCCTGACCGACGTGCTCGGTCTCGGCCTGGACGAACTGGAACGCGATCAGCTGGAGGAGATCCTCGCCGTCCATCCCCGCGGCGACTTCAAGAACGAGTTCCTGCGCACCTACGTCGAGGGCCTGAAGAACCGCCCCGAGACCACCAACGGCACCGTGAACTCCGACGTGTTGGAACACTTTATCCCCGGCTTCCAGCGGGTGATGACGGTCCAGCGCATCGTCGGCTCGCCCTGGCCGAGCTGACCGAACGGGCACCCGTGCCAGACCCCAAATACCACGCACACTTCAGCGACCGTCCGGAGAGGACCCAGCATGCGAGCAATCACCGTACGCGACCGTGCGACGGGTGCCGGCAGGCTCACCCTGACCGACCTGCCCTACCCGCACGCCGCGGAGAACGACGTCATCGTGCGCGTACACGCCGCGGGCTTCACCCCGGGCGAGCTCGACTGGCCGGCGACCTGGACCGACCGCGCCGGTCGCGACCGGACACCCAGCGTCCCCGGGCACGAGCTGTCCGGGGTCGTGGTTGACCTCGGCTACGGCACCACCGGCCTCACCGTCGGCCAGCGGGTGTTCGGATTGACCGACTGGGCCCGCAACGGCTCCCTGGCCGAGTACACCGCGGTGGAGGCGCGCAACCTCGCGCCTCTCCCGGCCGACATCGACCACACCGTGGCCGCCGCGTTGCCCATCTCCGGACTGACCGCGTGGCAGGGGCTCTTCAATCACGGCCACCTCACGACCGGCCAGACTGTCCTCATCCACGGCGCGGCGGGCGGGGTCGGCTCGCTCGCCGTCCAGCTCGCGCGCGAGGTGGGCGCCCACGTGGTCGGCACCGGCCGGGCCGGCGACCGTGACGTCACGCTCGACCTCGGCGCGCACACCTTCCTCGACCTGGACGCCGACGAGCTGCGGCACGCCGGCGAGGTGGACCTCGTACTCGACGTCATCGGCGGCGACATCCTCGCGCGATCGACCGAACTGGTACGGCAGGGCGGCACCGTCGTCACCATCGCCGCTCCGCCCACCGTACAGCCGACGGGCGGGCGAGCCGTCTTCTTCGTCGTCGAGCCCGATCGCGTCCGGCTGGCCGACCTCGCCCAGCGGGTGCGGACCGGACGGCTCAAGCCCATCGTCCGTGCGGTGCGCCCGTTGTCCGAAGCGACCTCCGTGTTCGCCCGCGGCCGCCGCACGCCGGGCAAGACGATCATTCAGGTCGCGGACGAGCAGGGCACGCCGCAGTCGTGATCAGACCGCGGACGCCGGCCGCCTGCCGATCGCTGGCATCTCCCCGTGTCCGGTACCGGACCAAGCCGGTCGGGGGCCGTGGTGCTGTGCTGCCCGCCGTCTGAGGTTCCCCGGGTTCCCGGACACCACTGTCGCTGGGTGCACCGCCAGCGACGAAAATGCCCAAGCCGGTAGCACACCTGTCTCCGTACCGACGGCAAGCCCAGCGCCGGATGGCCCATATCATGCCCCGCCAAATCTCTGTGACATCGTCGATCAGTCACCGTTGAAGTCCACCAACGCGCCGCTGGAGACCACCGGCACGCACAGCGAATCCGCTGGCGCGGGCCAGGCCAGCCGTAGTTGCACCATTCGGCTCGCCGGCGGTCGACTTGACGTCGTCGCGGTCTTCCACAATCCCACTGCCGACGCCACCAGTGCCTTCACCTCTGCGTCCAGCAGCAAGATGTGGGAGTACCGGCTCACTCGATCCGGGTCGGTCTCCGGTGTTGGGCAGGAAGCCTTCGCGCGCTTCGGTAAGTACGACTCCACCAGCGTCGTCACCGAGCTCACCACCCGAGACGCCAACATTGTGTTGACAGTTAATGCCCCTCGTAAGGCTGCTCAACGCCGACGCCGCGGGCAAGCTCGACGCAGCCGTAAAAGAAGTCAGCCGTACAACACTGGGCGCGCTCGCAAACTAGGCCTGTTCCACGCCATGCGCGACACGACACCTGACCGGCTTCAGGGACTCACCGTCCGTCAGCCCACTGCGTCAAGGCGTCACCGAGCGGGTCGGGGCGCATAGAGTCGATACCTTCGGATCCGCCAAAGAGGTCACCAAGCAAGAAGCCCTGGCCAGGAGGTTGCTGGTGGGATTCGAGTCTCAGCCCCCGGGATCTATACCGCCAGCAACACGGCTGGCCTCAGAGCCGTACGCCGATGCGGCAGACTCTCTTGAGTGGCGTCAGCGGGCTCCACGACGACAGCCGGCACCGGCCAGGCGGGGAGCGGCGAAGGCCGACCTCTTCGGTCTTCCCGAAGAGGTCAGTCAAGCGCCATCAACAACGATCATGATGATGGCCTGCCCGAAGAGCAGGGCCGGGTGGCCATGCCTCGGTCGACCCACGCTCCCATCTACTCCCAGCGTGCTCCCCCGTCCAGCACCGGCGACCATGACCTTCGGCCCACGAGCAAGATCGCGATCTGCAGATCGGGACCGCAGATTCCACGTGCGGCGCGCTGACGCCCGTGGAGTCGGAGCCAGACGTGCCCGCCGCCCGGCAGCGGGTCGTCCAAGAGTTCAGCGAGTTCTTCCGCGGGTTCGCCGGCCGGCTCGCCACCTGGCTCGAGTACCTCGATGTCCCGCGCGCCGGGGCCAAGAAGATCACTCAGGAAACGATGACCAAGCCCTACCGCCGGTGGGCCGAAATCGAAAGCCCGGAGGCCTGGACACGGGTGGTCGCCTCCAGGGCTTGGGCCGCCCGCCTCGCGACGGTCGACGCCATCCCGGTGGAGGACGTCGAGGAGCACGCCCCGCACCACGCCGGCGGATGCGAGATGGCCGCACCTGAGGCAAGGCTCGACGTCTGCGAGGCGATCCGGAAGTTGCCGGCCCGGCAGCGGCAGGTGCTCGCCTGGTCATTCGAGGGATACACGCCGACCGAGATGGCGGAGCACCTGCGCAAGACCCCGGACGCGGTGCGAGCCAGCCTCTACAAGGGGCGCCAGAAGCTAGAGGATTTGCTGCGGCCGCAGGACTCGGACCAGTGAACGAGGAGGGCGGGATGAACGACCGGACCAGGCAGATGCAGGACGAGATCCCGGCGGCCGCTCACGCCCGGCACGACGCCCTGCAGGCTCAGATCGAGGGCGGCTGGGACCTTGAGGCGAGCCTGCGCGAGATCCTCTTGGAGGAGCAGTACCACACGTTCGTCGACGAGCGGGCCCGTAGTTTCGACGCCGACGGCGCCCTCGCCGACATCCTGGCCAGCGAAGTCGAAGAGACCGGTCCCGGCAGCTACCAGGTAGTGATTCCGCAGGGCCCGGAAGGAGACGTCCTGGCAGTGGAGGCAACCTGGGCACTGATGGAACGACTCGCCCTGCACTACGAGCCGGATTCAGCGACAGACCCGGTCGACTGGGCGCGGCAACTGGCCGTGGAGATGCGCGACACGCTCTGGGATGTCCGGCGGGCCGCGACCGGAGTATGGCGTGCGGCCCACTGCGTCTGGGCGGTGAAGTGTGCGGAGCTGCAAGCCGACGAGCTAGGCGCTCTCGCGTCGGAGCTCGACGCAAAGGTGGTCACCAAGGAGCAAGCTCTTGTGGTGGTGGGCGAGACCAGGCAGGCCCTCATGCGTCTCTACGAAGTCCTCGAGGACCTGAACAAGCATTCGTTCGAGGACCGGACTCCGCCTGCCTCTGGCGGGTTTCGGCGGCGGCTCAAGGACGAGGTGTTCAGGTTGGCCAGCGAGACTTTTGGCCTTCAGCAGGCAATCCGGCGTCTGTTCGAGCCGGCTGACCACACGGCCGACGCGCTGCCCTGACCTCAGCTAAAGCAGCATCTGCGGCAAGGGGTCCGTGCAGGCTCAGGTGCCGTTGCTGAGGATTCGAGCGCGAAACCCCCACGCCGGACGGCAGGCCGCTGCGACCGAGCGCGATGATGGGGCACCGGTCGATGGTGGACGGCCAGACCGGCCCGGCTCACCCGATTGCCCCCGCCTCCCTCGGCCGGCGCACTGCGTTCAGCGGACTGGCAGCGCCTTCGTGCCACCGCCCTTGATCGAGTGGGTCACCTTCGGACCCCCCGACCAGTAGAAGCAGCGGATTCCCCGGTCACCGCGCGCCCACGCCTCCGCGGCCGGCACCAGGTACGAGGTGCCCGTCCGGTAGCGCAGCACGCCGTCGACCGGAACCTTCGCGTACCGGGCCACGAGGGCCCGGCACTTCGCGTGCACGCCGTCCTCGTCGCGGCCCGCGTCCGCGTACGGGGTGTCCGGCGCCGTCCACGAGCCGACGTACTCGAACGTGTGCGGCCGGGCGCAGCCGGTCTGCTCGAAGGCGCCGTACCGGTCCTCGTTCAGGCACCCGAGGGCCAGCGGTGACGGGCCCTTCAGCGCGTCCCGCAGGCTGCCGGTGTGCTGCACGGGGTGGTCGTCCGGATGCCGTTGCGCGGAGCCGCCGTCGGCCGTGTCCAGCTCGAAAATGTCGCACCGGAACCAGCGACTGCCACCCTGCCACCCGCCCGGGGACGGGGGCGCGACCTGCACCGTCAGGCGAGCGCCCCGCCAGTCGCCACCGACGAACGTGGTCGCCTTCGCGTCGCATTCGGCGAACGCTGGTCGCAGCACCGCCGAACCCACCGGCGGCGGGGTTTCCCGTTCGGCTACCGCGCCGGTGAAGGTGCCCAGGTAGAAGGTCTCCAGCAGGTGCTGCCGCGTGCAGTCGACCGGCTGGTAGCTGGTCAGGTAACTCGACGGGTTGGCGATCACGTGGCAGTCGCCCACCTTCGGGGTGAACTGCACGGCCGCCGCGGCGGGCCGCCAGTCGTCGGTCAGGTCGCCGTCCAATCCCGCCGGTGCCCCGCAGCCCGCCATCGCCGTCACCGTCCCGGCCAGGGCGGCCACCGCCACCCGTACCCGCCACCGTCGCATGTCACCCTCCCCGTCGTGCCGGCGCAGCATATGCCACCCGGAGGCATCGCCAGGGTCCCCGTCCGTCGTGTGATATCGCCCGACTAGGGACGTGCCTGCCCGCCGCCCGACGCAGGCAGACCGCGCCGCTGGTGTGAGTCCTACGGTCGGGAGGCCAGGGATCGCTACGAGTGACTTTCTTCCCGCCCCATCTAGTCGCCTTCGAACAGGCGTACGATTCGCCCCCGTCGGCGGTCGCCGGCAGACGGCAAGTTGATCATGACAGGCCCGGCGCGCCGGGTGAACCTCACGTCGCCGAACGGACGAGCTTCGCGTGGACCGAGGAGCAGCTGCGCCCAGCATGGCGGCGCCTGAGCAGGTGTGCGCCTGCTGTGGATGGTCGGACGGATCAGGCGACTGGGCGCAGTCGGCGGACGGTCGGGTCGAGCCTGGCTTGATCGTCGCCGGCTGACGGGCGGCGGCTTGACCCGCTACCGCATCGTCGATGCCCCACCCTGTCACCGACGTTCCCCTTAGGAGGAATCCATGAAGCCACCGACCACCCCGATGTCAGCGCAAGCACAAGTTGTGGCGCGCAGATGGACCGGGGCCGCGTTGTCCTGCGGGCCCGCCGACCATGCGCGGGCCGAGGCCGGGGCCCGGCTCGCCTACCAGGCGGCAGGGCATCCCGAGCCGTCCCGTTTCCTCTGGTGTCCCTCTCCCCCCGGCGGCTGTCGACCAACTGCGAGCGCTCATCGACGACGGACGCACGTCGCTGGTGGGGTCGGTCCGGCGCGGCGTTCTGAACCGGTCCCTGGCGGCAGCGCGGGCGCCGATCTGGGAGCAGACCAGCGACCTCGACCGGTTCAGGGCCTTCGGGGACTTCCACCAGTTCATGGAGTGGGAGGGGTACTACGGTGAACAGCGCTACGACGGCGTCGAAGCCCGCTACGACCTGATGGAGTACCCGTACCGGTGCAACCCCGTCACGAAGCCCGAGTGCATGACCCTCGCCCCGGTGCTGCAGGCGGTTCGGCGGGTGTACGACTCGGTGCATTGCCCGATCTGGGCGACCATGGACCGCAGCCTCACCTCCCGCTACACCATGCAGCCCGCCTGGTTCTGGGACGCCGAGCGCAGCTTCGTGGATCAGGACGACGAGGGACATGCCGCCGTCCGTTACTGCCTGGACCACGACGACCGGTTCTTCGAGCCGGCCTGGTGCTACCACCCCGACTGGGTCCTGCTCGCCGCCATCGACACGTACCGAGAGGTGCTCGCAACCACGCCTGGTCCCGGCCGGGAGGGGTGCCGGGATGTGGCGTTGGCGGCGGGGCCGTGGTGGCCGTTCGCAAACGTCGCCGTCATGAGCGAACGACCCAGCCTCCTGCGGGTCAACGGGCACGGCCAGCTTCACGCCGACGAGGAGCCAGCCGTCGTTTGGCCGGACGGCAGCCAGATGTGGGCGCGCGACGGCGTGGCCCGCGCGCCACAGTGACCATCCCCGGCAGTGCAGTACGGGTCCATATGGGATCGGTCCGGGGTGCTCGGTGGCAGTAGGTGTGGAAGGGGCGGCGGCCCGCTGTGGGAGCCTGCTGCCCCTTCACCACGTCGATCACAGCCCTTGAAACAGCTGCGCAGGTCGAGCTGCCCCGTTTGCTGATCGCCCCTGCTAGGACGGAATGTGGCAACCCCGGACTGGGGCCCCACAAAGCTCTGTGGGACGTCAGGAGCTGCAGGTGTTCAGCATGGTTTGCAGGGCGGACTTCTCCGACGACTGCAGGCTCAGCCCCCAGGTGTACTTCACGGTGATCCACATCTTGCTGTAGGTGCACCGGTACGACGACAGCGGCGGCTGCCAGGTGGACGGGTCCTGGTCGCCCTTGGACTGGTTGACGTTGTCGGTGACCGCGATCAGCTGGGGGTGGCTGAGGTCGTTGGCGAAGCTCTGCCGCCGGCTGGTGGTCCAGCTGTTTGCACCCGACCGCCAGGCCTCCGCGAGGGGAACGACGTGGTCGATGTCGACGTCGGAGGCGGCGTACCAGGTCGCGCCGTCGTAGGGGCTGTACCACCGTCCCGACACGGCCGCGCAACTGCTGTCGGTGACGACGGACGTGCCGTCGCGCTTGAGGACGGTCTCCCGGGTGTTGCAGGTGCCGCTGATGGTGATCCAGTGCGGGAACAGGTCGCGGGAGTACCCGGTCAACGAGCCCTCGGACTTGACGGTGAGGACGTTGAGCTGCGACTGAGCGGTCGCCCTGGAGGGGATTCCCGGAGGCGTGGCCAGGGCTGCCTGAGCGTCGACGGCGAGCAGGCAGGCGCCGGTGACGGCCACCGCGGCTGCGGCGATGATAGCTCGCCGCCACGGTGAGGGTCGGGTGGACTGTCGGGTGACTCGCATGAGGGCCTCCTCGGCAACCGGGGGTGGACAGCGACCATCTCGCCCGATCATGTCCATCGAAGGTCGCCTTTGTGAAGAGGGAAAGAGCCTTCTGCGAATACTGGCCCGAGCCACACTCGCCGCCCGCCGGCCGGGCTTGCAGACCTGCTTCCTGCTTGGCTTGCTCGTGCCTGTCGACATGGCGACGTAGTGGCAGTCCGAGCTTCAGCGGCGTCCTAGAGTGCGACTCTCAGGCTGGTAGCACACCTGGATGCAGGGGGCGACGGTGGCCAACGACCTGATCGTCATGACCTGGAACATGGAAAACCTGTTCCGACCCGACGACACCGACACCTCGGCGGCAGAGACCTACGCCGCGAAGCTCACCTATCTTGCCGGGCTCGTCTCCGGCACCGGCGCCGACATCGTCGCT
This sequence comes from Micromonospora sp. NBRC 110009, assembly GCF_030518795.1. Taxonomy (NCBI): domain Bacteria; kingdom Bacillati; phylum Actinomycetota; class Actinomycetes; order Micromonosporales; family Micromonosporaceae; genus Micromonospora; species Micromonospora soli. The sequence goes on from NZ_CP130427.1 coordinate 6,646,569, forward strand.
CTCCAGGAGATCGGCACGCCGGCAGCCGCTGAGGACCTGCGTGCAGCCCTGGGCGAGCCCTGGCAAGCTGTCGTGTCCTCTCACCCGGACAGCCGCGGCATCCGTGTGGCTGTCCTCGCTCGGCATCCCCTCACCGAGGAAGTACAGATCGTCGCGCTGCCCCGGGCCGGGCTGCCGGCTGTCCCCGACGTTGACGGCGAGACCCTCACCCATCTGGGTCGCGGGGCGGTCCAGGTACATGTCGACTGCGGCGGCCCAGGGTTGCGGCTGCTCACCGCCCACCTCAAGAGCAAGCTGCTCACCTACCCGGGCGGGCGGCGCTACCCCCGCAACGAAGATGAACGAGCCCGCGGCGCCGGTTACGCGCTGCTGCGCCGCACCGCCGAGGCCGTTGCGCTCCGCGTCCACCTCAACGACGTGCTCGCCGCGGCCGCCGTGGACGGACAGCCGGGCATGCCGACGATCCTGTGCGGCGATCTCAACGACGGACCGGACGCCGTCACCACCGTCCTGCCGGAAGGCCCCTCCGACGGGGACGTTCACCGGCCGGACAAGGGTGACGCGGTCCGGCTGTACAACCTCGGACGACGCCTGCCCCCAGCCCGCGCCTACTCCCGCATCTACCAAGGCCGCGGAGAGCTCATCGACCACATCCTGGCCACCCGCGACCTGCAACTGCGGCTGGTGAGCATCGACTCGCTCGTCGACGACATCACCTCCATCGGCGCCTCCACCCGCAGCCGGGAAACGGCCATCATTCCTGACCACGCCCCGGTCGTCGCTCGGTTCACCAGCCCGTAGCGCCAGAGAGCAAGGTGGCCGCTTCCGCCGGTCAGCCAGTCGGCATCCCGAACGGGTCTTCGCCCTCGCCGAGGAGCAGCGGCACGCCGTAGGCCCGACATGTCGGTCCGCGCCCTGACGTAGCGCACCCGATGGCACCACCGCTGGTGCTCGAACGCCACATCAGCGTCGATCTCCGCCACCACGGTCGGCTCCACCTGCACATACGGCGGCGGCCCTGGCCGGTCCAGGTGCCCGAACCGCGATGCGGGCAGCGAGGTCAGCGGGTTGGAGACCGATAGCGCCAGGGCCATCCCACACTGCCAAAGAGCAGGTGACGGCTGGTCAAGCCAGTCGGATGAGATTCAACGGCGCTAACCACCATCCGGCATGCCGCGGGACCCATCGCCTTGCTCGCGTGGCTACCTGTCCGCCAGGCCCAGGAACCTCACGCCACCTCGCTTGCCAACCTGCGGCCTGACGTTCGTCGGCGGCGCTCGGCCGCCCTGCTCGATACAAGCCGACTAAACGACGACAAGGCACTCCCGTTCGACATGCGGCTAGAACTACCGGTCTATCACGAGGTAGTCCTACGTCCTATACATCGACGCTGATGCGTCAATTCTCGTAGCTATGGCTATGCCACCCACGCGGTAGTCGCTAATCTTTACCCACTGCGCGCCTCTCGCCTCGCTCGGCTTTCAACCTTCCGTCACCCGGTCCAGAAACCACGACTCGAAGGGTTGCGGCATGGTCTCGCTCACGCTCGCAAGTTCAGGGCCACCCAATCTCCCACAGCTCGCAGGCTACTACTCACAGCTCGCAGGGGTATTGGCCGGTTTCTCGTTCGCCGGCCTCGTGGCGTTGGCGACCGTCCGGCTTGGACCGGAGAATGAGGACGAGGACATCTCAGTTAGGCACAGCGTGGCGCCTTTGACTAGTGCCTTCATCGCGCTCGTTGCCTCAAGCCTCGATTATGCGATCGTGACAGGAGAGGTGGCGGGAACACCACGCGTCGCGGCACTTCAGACGATCGCTGGCATGGGTTTCAGCATCGCTGGAATCACTCTGGTCTTTTCCACTTTGGTGCTCCTGTCAGACCTACGCCATCACGTTGGATCTCCAGCCATTCGCCTACTCACCAACACGTCCGTCCTGATCTTGCCGCCTGTGCTCGTGCTCCTCATGTGGGGCGGGCTACGGGATCATCTGGGCCAGAAGTACGGGGCGCAAAGCAACTTCGTGCGAGCCGACTGGATAGCATTGTGTGCGCTCGCGGTCACCTTGCTTGCGGTGATTGGTTTCAGGGTAACGTCGTTCCGAGTGCCGATAGCCTTGGGCAGGCAGGTGGCCGCACTTGCGAACACTGCAGCTCTACTGGCGTTCCTGTCGCTAGTAGGATCGACTGTCCTAATAACTTTCACTACGGCCGAAAGCACGATCTCTGACATCGTGCCGATTTCGTCTCTGTTACTCGTCACTGCCTTCTGCATCGCAACGGCATATTCCGCAGATCAATTCCGGGCCTCGCTCCAAGGGCTCCCACAACCGATGCCCCACGACTCTCGGCGCGCCCAAGCCCCAGCACCCGGTTTCCCGGGCCGTGTTACTAAGGCGTAGCGAGGGGTTGAGTGACGACTGCCAGGGCTTCCCCCAGGCCGCCTTCAGAAGGGATGCAGTTGAAGCCGAGGAAAGGACTAAGCAATACAATCAAGAGCAACTGAGAGGAATGGGCGCAGATGGACTGCACCAAGTTGGAGTGGAATCCGCTGAGCTCCGCGTCGCCTCACTCGCAATTGGCCGGCGTCCTGGCTGGCCTGGTGTTCGCGGGCATCGTCGTCTTGCTTAGTGACCGAAATCCAAGCCGGCAGAAGACGCGCGCCCTGGTCCTATTCACCGGTGCGCTACTTGCGCTCGCCCTGGACAGCTTTATCTTCGGCGTGATAGCTGGGGAGCAGGTGTGTGCAAAGGCTTGGAGTGAGACAATGCCTGCGGCCGGCTTGCTGGGACTTGGCGCCGTCGGAATCTTTGGCGGCATCAGCTGGCTTTTTAACGCACACGACGACCAGAACGCTCACGTGACGCGGTTGGCAAACTTCATTACCTATGTCGTGGCGCTCGTCGTCGCGTATCACCTGCAGGTAACCGCGGGAAGCTACCTTGTCGATATGCGCGCCTTCGGCTTGAACAGCCCACCCAGTTGGCTCGTCCGGGTAGTCGACCTATACGCGTGGCTGATCGTCTTGATCATCTTGCTATTTCCACTCTTCAGACGGCTAACCGAGAAGGCGTCATTAAGGCGTACGCCTGGAGACACGACGAAAGAGGCAGACGACAGGAGGCTCGACAGTTGGGCCATCCGTGCGGCTTACTTATCTGTTGGGTGGGTAATTATCGTTGCCGCAATGTCGGGGATCTTGCTGAGTCGCACAATTGACGGATGGGAGCCGACCACTCCTACGACAATTGTCGCGTCGTCGACCTTGGCGTCCTTGACGATCCCCACGATTGCCCTAAGGGACGTCTCGTAACTCGGTGAAGGCGTTGCCCGTGACCGGGTTGGCGCTCACCCGGCGAGGACGATGTTGTGGAGACGGGCGATGCCGGAAGCGGTATCGATCAAGGTGTGGGCGGCTCGGCGGTAGTCCCGCAGGATGTTCCAGCACTTCATCCTGGCCAGGGCGTGTTCGACCCCGGCGCGGACGGTGCGGTGCTGGGTGTTGAGCTCTTCCTTCCAGGCCGGCAGTTCGCTGCCGTCGGAGGGCTTGCGGTACGGGATGATCACTTCCGGGTTGCCGCGGTAGGCGCCGTCGGCCATCACAGGCCGGCCCGCGAGCTTCTGGTCGATGCCTGAGGTGCGGTAGACGATGGTGTCGTTGCGGTTTCCCGGCTGCGGGTCGCCTACGGCGATGACGAGACGTGTGCTGGCGTCGATGGCGACCTGCAGGTTGGTCGAGTAGCGGTAGTTCTTGCTCCGGGCGGCAAGGCGGTGGTCCCGGGTGGGGATCAGGCTGCCGTCGACGATGGCGATCTGGTCGACCGGACGCCGACGCACGGGGGCGAGGGCCAGCAGCGGGCCGAGGGAGTCGATGACCCGGTGCGCGGCGGAGTGCGAGACCCCGAACAGCGGGCCGATCTGGCGCATGGTCAGGTTCGTGCGCCAGTACACGGCCACCAACAGCACGCGGTCCGGCAGGTCGAGGGCCCACTGCCGGCCCGGCCGACCGTCAGCGATCGTGTCCCCGCCTCGCTCGGCGACCAGGCGGACCAGCCTGCGGAACTGAGCCGGCTGCAGCCCGGTGAACGGGAAGATCCACTCGGCGCGCGCTGCGGAGATCACCTGCACCCAGGCATCATCGATGATCGTCCTCAACAGACAGACATCGGGGTTACGAGACGTCCCTTAGTTGCACAGCTTATGGCGCTTCCGCCTAGTCGTTCGGCCAGGCTCCCCAACGATGATGGCGATGAGGGTCGAGTGCCAGTGCAGCGTCCCCTGCCGGTCCAACCCGACGGGCAGACGTGACCGATCGATGGATTGGCCAGGCACGCGCGCCCTTCTGGTGACCGCCTGGTCCGGATCTGCCGTTCCGGTGCCGCAGATAGCCGAGGTAGCTCCGCACCGTCGCCAGGGCCGGGGCGGCGATATGTGCGTCCGATTTCCATCAGCCGGCCGGCGCCCCGAGCGGGTCTTCGCCTTGACCGAGGAGCAGCGGCACGTCGTAGACCGACATGTCGGTCCGGGCCCTGGCGTAGCGCACGCGGTGGCGCCACCGCTGGTGCTCGAACGCCACGTCAGCGTCGATCTCCGCCACCACGGTCGGCTCGACCTGCACGTACCGCAGCGGCTCGGGCCGGTCCAGTTGCCCGGACCACGACGCGGGCAGCGGCTGCGACCACGGATGGGCCACCGTGCCGGGGCGCGGCATCCGCGGCAGTAAGAGCAGCGACGCCAGATCCACGGACTGGTTGGTGGTCAGCGGGTGGGAGCGGCCGGTGTACCGCAGCTGCCCCCGCCGGTCGAACCGACCCAACAGCACTGTCTCCGGACTGCGGATGCTGCCGGTCACGCCACCGACGACGGCCTCCGTGACGATCCGGGTCCTGAACTTCGACCAGCCTCGCCGGCCCGGCTCGTAACGACCGCCCAGGCGCTTGCTCACCACACCCTCGATGCCCGCCGCCACGGTCCAGTTCACCAGCCAGTCCGACACCTGCCGCATGTCCGCCGTCTGCGGAGTCAGGGTCAGCTGCGCCGGTGCGTCAGCAAGCAGCTGCTCCAGCCGGGCCCGACGCTCCGACAGCGGCAAGTCCAGGATCACCATCCCTCCGACATCGGAGAGCAAGTCGAACAGGACGTAGTGGGCGGGACACTCGCGGGCCAGGCGCAGCAGGGCCCGGCCGGCAGTGACGCGTCGCTGCAGCTGCGCGAAGTTCGTCCGACCCCGCTCCCACACGATCAGCTCCCCGTCGAGCACCACGCCCGGCGGGATCGCCGCCCGGATCGCCCGGGTGATGTCCGGAAAGTAGGTGGTCAGATTCCGGCCGGCCCGCGACTGCAGGTACACCCCGTCGGTCTCGCGGAAGGCGATCGCCCGCCACCCGTCCCACTTCGGCTCATGCACCAGGCCGGGGCCCTCGGGCACCACGTCGACCGGCGCCGCGAGCATCGGCGCGACCGGCCGGCGCAGCACCGGGTCCGCCGCCGCGCCCGCCCGAGACCGGGCGGAAGTCATCTCCAGCCCAACCCACACCAGCCGTGAACGACCCTCATCTCGCCCCCCAGGTCATCGTGAGAAAGATGCAGGCCACCTCGGGCGAAGATCCGCGACAACGAATGCATCGCTCGCAGCGACCTAGGCTGGGGGCCAGCCGCGCCTCGGCTCGCCGGAGCGTCCGGGTGCCGGCTTGTGGAACCTGGTCCGCAAACCGGGACGGACCGCGCTGGTCACAGGGGTGCTAGCACATTTGGTCATGATCAGGGCGATTTCCACAACCGCCGACGCTCTCCACAGCACCGGCTCCCGGGCTGGCGAGCGGCAGAGCCGGCGGCGAGCCTGAACGGGTCGGCGAGGTCACCGCTCGGCTGCTGGCCACGGCCACGTGCAGGGGGAGCAGCCGCGGCCGCAGGCCACCGACGGCCGGTCCCCGCGGCAGCGCGCGGTTGCGGGGACCGGCCCTCCCCCCGCGCCAGCTCGAGCCCCGCGATGACGAGAGGCTGCGACGCCAAGTCCGACCCTCCCTTGATTGCGTACCGTCGGAGCGTGGACGTGCTGCTACGCGGCGGACCGGGTGACGGCCAGGTGGTGTCGGGCGGCGGGGAAACCGTCGTGTGGCAGGCCTGGCTGTACGAGATCACGCCGGAGCACGGCCGCCGGGGCGGGCGGGATCTTCGGGTGTATCGGCACCGCCCGGACTGCTGCGAGCCCTTCGGTCGGGGCGCGGAGGACCGCTGCGAATGACCCTTCGCTAGGGGCGCGCGAGAAACGCTCGCCATCCGAGCCGCCCGCCTTATCGAACGTATGTACGATCGCGGGGTGCAGGAAGTGGTACGGCGGTGGTGGAACGGTGCCGTGCGCCACGAGGCGCTATCGGTCGAGTGGAGGTGGGAGACCTTCACCCGTTCGCTGTCGTAGCAGTGGGCGTGAAGCTGGAGGCAGCCTGATCGCGGGAACGCGCGGGAGGGTGGGAAGCGGCCTCGACAACGCCGGGATGGGTTGGTACTGCCAGACGGCCCAGGTTCGGCAAGCGAGACGGAAAGGTGTACGTGAGGAACCGGCGTGTAACGCCTCTTAATTCCACCACCGGCTCAAATCTGGTGGATAGGGGCCGGGATCGCGGACGAACCATCCGGGCTAGCGCCGTCGGGGTGGACACCACGGCGGGGTTGACTGCGTCGTCGTGGTGGTTGCGGGGAAGGTCTACGGCGTACCCGCAACGGGCCGCAGGGGCAAAGTCGGGCACCTCCTCCGTCGATCGATCGGTGGTGAACGTGGGAACCGTCCGGGTGCGGACCCGCCGCGACGCGGCCAGCGTGGCGGAGATGGGAGGGCACGTTGTCCTGCCGGGGCACCCGGACGGGGCGGAGTCCGCGTAGTAGTCCGAGGACGGGAAAGCCGTCCGCATGGCGAAGGCGGGCAGCGGGCTCGCGGGGAGGGATTGTCATGCCAGGAGGTCGCTGGTGAATACCGGCGCGCCGTGGCCGAGCCTCGACGAGGCATGGCGGCGGGTACTGGAGATTCAAACCAAGCTGCATCGATGGGCAGGCGAGGACGGTTCTCGCCGGTTTGATGATCTGTTCAACCTTGTCACCGATCCCGCGTTCCTGATGGTGGCGTGGGATCGGGTGCGGAGCAACACCGGCTCGCGCAGCGCTGGTGTGGACGGCTTGACCGCCCACCACCTTCAGGCGCTGGTCGGTGCGGAACCCTTCATGGGCATGATCCGGGAGGCGGTGCGGTCAGGCGAGTTTCGGCCGCTTCCGGTGCGGGAGCGGCTGATCCCGAAGCCGGGCAGCCTCAAGAAGCGTCGGCTGGGTATCCCCACTGTCGCTGACCGGGTCGTGCAGGCGTCGCTGAAGCTGGTGTTGGAGCCGATCTTCGAGGCGGACTTCCATCCGTGCTCGTTCGGTTTCCGGCCACGCCGACGCGCTCAGGACGCGATCGCCGACATCCATCTTCTGACGTCCAAATCGTATGAGTGGATCTTGGAAGCGGACATCGAGGCGTGCTTCGACTCGATCGACCACGCCGCGCTGATGGCGCGGATGCGTCGACGCGTCGGGGACAAGCGCGTGTTGAGCCTGGTGAAAGCCTTCCTCAAGGCCGGAATCCTCACCGAGACCGGCTCCCGCGAGGAGACACACACCGGGACGCCGCAAGGGGGCATCCTGTCTCCGCTGTTGGCCAACATCGCCCTGTCCGTGCTGGACGACTTCGCCCAGCACACCTGGCAGGCGGTGATGTCGACGAGAGTCCTGCGCGCGAAACGCCGCCGGCACGGCCAGCCGAACTGGCGGCTCGTCCGCTACGCAGACGACTTCGTCATCCTCGTGCACGGCGACCGGCGTGACGCCGAACAGTTGCGCGACGAGGTGGCCGTGGTGCTCGCCGGGATGGGCCTGCGCCTGTCTGCGCCGAAGACCATGGTGGTCCACATCGACGAGGGCTTCGACTTCCTCGGTTTCCGCATCCAGCGGCACCGGAAGCGAGGCACGGGTAGGCGCTTCGTATACACGTACCCGTCCAAGAAAGCGGTCACCGCGATCAAGGACAAGGTCCGCGCGCTCACCCACAGTTCAGCGCAAGCCGACTTGACCGCCCTGCTGGAACGCGTCAACGGCGCGCTGCGGGGGTGGAGCAACTACTTCAAGCACGGCGTGTCGAAACGGACCTTCAGCTACCTCGGCGCCTTCACCTGGCGCCGGACAGCTATCTGGATCCGTAAACGGCACAAGGGCCTGACGTGGAAGCAACTCCGACGGCGCTTCATGGCCGGCGGATGGACGATCACCGACGGACAGCTCACCCTGTTCAACCCGGCCTCGGTCACCGTGTCCCGATACCGACGCCGCAGCGTGATCCCCAACCCCTGGACACCCCTGACGCGTCGCCTGACCCAGCCGACGTGAGTCCGTGGAGAGCCGGATGCAGCGAGAGTTGCACGTCCGGTTCGGGAGGGCGGGCCGAAGAAACGGACCGGACGAAAGCCCGGCACCGCGCTTCGGCCCGACCCCACTGGGGACGCCTGACCCGCCGCGACGTGTGGCTGGTCCGCGAGACGCGCTGGACGGTGATCGCCCGCGCCGGCGACACCGAGACGGGCAAGGTCCTGTGCTGGGAGTTCGACACGGAACCGGACGCCGTGCAGATGGTTGATCGTCTGCTGCGCGCCGACACCGCCGGCCAGTGGCGGGCGCAGGACGGTGGTACTCCCCCGCCGACCGCTGGCCGAGGTGACTGAAGCGCGGAATGCGGATTATGTGAACCGAGGCTGGTGCCACGCCCCCAGCGGTCGCGGCTGCGCGGGTAGGTGTTCTTGGCGTCGATCGTGCCGTCGGCCTTCTTGATCACGTACTCGACACCTCGGTCGGCCGCCATCTGACACCAAGGCGATCACTCATGTGCGCTGGGCGCCGACTCGATACGAATGGGTGTTCCCGCTGGATCAACCCGGGCCAGCCATCCGGTCGGGATTAAGGCCGGCCGGGTTGGCACGAGATGTCTTACTCGGCCCGACCATAGGCACCGGTCTTCCTGCATCACCCGGATCGACGACGCGGTCGCGAAGACTCGGGGACGTAGAATGATCTTGTTTCGTGGCAGGTCGACGAGTGTGCTCGCCCGCTGTGGATGTACCCACTCGAAGCTCTCGTCGATCTCGATGGGTACGCCCGCCTGCCGCGCCACGCGATGACGGTCAGCAAGCCACCGAGCGATGCTGTGGCCGGCCGCCCGACCGCTGAGTGCTGCCACGTCGGCGGTCTCGACCGGATGGCACAGGTTGCCCGTTGCGAACAAGCCGTCTATCTCGGTGGCGGCGCCGGCGTCCACGGCGGGACCGCGCGTACCCGGATTCATGGTCAGTCCACGGGCCCTCGCGAGCTCGTGGTCGGGAATCCAGTCCCCGGTGAATACGACGGTGTCACATGCGATGGTGCTGCGGTGCCCGGTCGCGGTGTCCTCGACGACGACACCGGTCACGCGCGGACGGCCCTGGACCTCGACCACCCTCGTACCCGTTCGCAGGGGCACCCGCAGCGCGATCCGGGTGGCCAGTGCGAACGCCGCGTAGCTGTGGTGGTGCGGGCGATCGGTGAGCATGCCGATGACGTCCACACCGGCGTGGCGCAAAGTCATCACAGCCGAGTAGCTGACATGTTCCGCGCCAACGACGAGCGCCCGCGTACCGACGGACTGACCGAACAAGTACACGGCCTGCTGGAGCTGGCCGGTAGTGAACACCCCGGCCCCCCGGTCTCCCGGGATCCTTCGGGCGGTACGCGGCCGCTCCCGGGCGCCGGTGGCCAGCAGGACAGCCGACGCGTGGAGGTCGCGCCGTCCGGCCGGCGACGTCAGCTGCATGCCGCCGTCCGCCGCCCACCCGGTGACCATGGTCGAGGTCAGCACCTGCGCGCCGGCTGCAGTAGCGCGGGCGAGGTAGCTCTGCGCGTACCGGGGCCCGGTCATGAAACGGTGCAGGTCGCGGATGCCGTACCCGGTGTGGTTGCAGTGCCTGGGGATGCCGCCGGCGACGGTTTCGCGTTCGAGCACCGTGACCCTGGCGACCCCGGCCTGCCGCAGGGCGATGGCCGCCGCGAGCCCGGCCGGACCGGCGCCGATGATCGCTACGTCGGTGTCTACTGCTCCGGTCGAGGTCACTTGGCCCCCTCGTTGTGGCGGGTGGTGGGCACCGCCGCGGTGGACGGATCCGGCGCGTTGAGCATCTGACGGATCGTGGCGCCGCAGAAAAAGCCCTGGCAGCGCCCCATCGTGGCCCGGGTTCGTCGCCGTAGCCCTTCAACCGTGCGGGGCGGTATGTCGCTGCGCATCGCGTCGCGTATCTCGCCGAGCGTCGTGCGCTCGCAGAAGCACACGATCTCGCCGTACTCCGGGTTCGCCGCGATCCGCGCGGCGTCTGCATAGGGACGCACTGTCGCTTCACCGATGTTCGGCATGTGCGGCGGTTGCGGATCGGCTTCGGGATGCGCCATGGGCTTGAGCGAGAGCCCGAGCACGTCCGTCATCGCTTCGGCGAGGTACTCGGCGATCGCCAGGGACGAGGTGAGGCCGGTCGACCGGATGCCGCCCGCGCAGGCGTAGCGCAGCTGCGGATGGACGCTGATCTGGTAGTCGTCGTGTTCGGACGCGGCCCGCAGCCCCGCATAGATCGTCGTCGCCTCTTCGGTGAGCAGGTCGGGCATGATCCTCCTGCCGTGATTCTGCAGGAATGCCAGCCCGTCCTCGCTCGACCCGGTGGCGGTGCGGTCGTCGAGGTTTTCTGAGGTGGGGCCGAGCATGACGTTGCCGTAGACCGTCGGCGCAACAAGGACGCCCTTGCCCATCTTCGTAGGCACCGGTAGCAGCACATGGTTGACCAGCGGCCGGGCGAGCTTATCGAAGACGATGAGTTCGCCGCGGCGTGGCGTGATGGTGAACCCGTCCAGGCCGAGCATCGCGTGCACCAGGTCGCTGCCCAGGCCGGCGGCGTTGACGACGATGCGGGTGGCGACCGGGCCGGTCGCGGTCTCGACCACGGTGACGTTGTCGCCGACGGTGACAGCGGTGACCGGCGAATCGAGCCGCGGCACGGCGCCGTGGCGGACGGCCTCGGTGGCGAACGCCAGCGAGGTGGTCCACGGGCAGATGATGCCCTCGTCCGGCACTTCGAGTGCGCCGAGCGCGCCGGGCCCTAGGTGAGGCTCGCGGGCGTAGAGTTCGTCGGCTCCGATCTGCCTGGTCCGGTGGTAGCCGTTGGCCTCTGCGCGCGCGGCGAGCACCGGTAGCTCGTCGAGCTGCTCCTGGTCCCAGGCGATGAGTAGCGCACCGGGGACCTCGACCGGGATGCCGGCGCGTGCGGCGTACGCCGAAAGCAGCGTGTACCCACGGGCGACGAGTCGGGACTCCAGGGTGCCCGGCTTGGCGTCGAAGCCGGTGTGCAGGATCGCCGTGTTCGCCTTGCTGGTCGCGTCGCCGACGTCATTGCGGGCCTCGATGAGCACCGTGCGGGCGCCGCGGATGCTTAACTCGCGCGCGACGGCGCATCCGACGACTCCGGCGCCGATGACGGCGACGTCATAGGGTTCGGCGTCGTTGGCGGGCGAATCAGCAAAGGTCACAAGGTGCTCCAGTTCGAGGTGAGGGCGACCGCGGTCCGCCAGCGCTCGATCAGCTCGGTGGCCCACCCGGCGCGGGCGTGTGGCTCGACCGTGGGCGCCGACGGAATCTGCGCGATGCCGTGGCCGTACGCGGTACGGGCGGCGAGGTCGGCGACGCCGAGGGCGGTCGCGTGTGGTGAGTGGCATGGCACGATCGGGACGCCGGTGACATCGGCCTGCAGTTGCAGGAACGTGGGTGAGCGGGTCAGCCCACCGTCGACTCGCAGCGCGGTCAGCGGCTGGCGCAGCTCGGTGGCTACGGTGCCGGCCAGCTCCGCGACGTGCGCGGCGATGCTCTCACAGACGGCACGAACCAGGTGTTCACGCGTGGTCGACAGGGACATGCCGAGAAACGCGGCGCGCGCGCCGGGCTGCCAGTGCGGGGCGCCGAGGCCGGCGAGCGCCGGTACGAATACGACGTCGCCGGAGTGTGGTGTGGTGGTCAGGATGGTCTCGATCTCCTGTGCGCCGCCCAGCAGGCCGAGCCGGTTGAGCCAGGCGAAGGCGGCTCCGACCGCGTAGAGCTGCCCGTCGAGGCAGTAGCGAGCCTGATCGGCCAGGCGCCAGGCGACCGAGGTGGCCAGCCCGGCCGGGCTGCGAGTCGCCGTGTCGCCGGTGTTGGCGAGCAGGAATGCGCCAGTCCCGTAGGTGCATTTGCTCTGCCCGCGTTCACGCGCCCCTTGTGCCCATAACGCGGCCTGCTGGTCGACGATGATCCCGCCGACCGGGACGGTCGCACCGAAGACGTTGGTGGTACCGATCGTCTCGTCACTACGCGCCAACCGGGGTCGTGACTCGTCGAGGCCGAACAGGTCCCACGCTTCGTCGGACCATTCGAGCGTGTTCATATCGAGCAGCATCGACCGGGAGGCGGTGGACACGTCGGTGACGAACTCGCCGGTGAGCCGGTGCAGCAGCCAGGTGTCGGTGGTGGTCACCACGCCGCGCTCGGTCATCTTTTCGCGGATCCAGCGCATCTTCGGTGCCGAGAAGTACGGGTCCAGCCGTAGCCCGCTGATGGCGGTCAGTCGGTCACCGGCGGGACGCAGCTCCTCGCAGATCTGGGCGGACCGCCGGTCCTGCCAGACCAGGCACGGGGTCAGCGCCTCGCCGTTGGTGTGGTCCCAGGCGAGCACGGACTCCCCTTGGTTGGCCAGCCCGACCGCCCGGATGGGCACGCCGGCTTGGCCGATCGCGGCCCGCCCGGCGGCGACCACGGACTCCCACAGGTCCTGGGCAATGATCTCGACCGCTCCGTCACCGGCAGCGCGCACCGGTACGGCTTGCTCGGCGTCGGCCAGGACGGTGCCGTCGACCGCGACGACGAGCGCCTTGGTGGCGGTGGTGCCTTGGTCGATGGCCAGAACCGCGTCGCTCATCGTGAACCGCCGCCGTCGTCGTCGTACCGGGCCGATGACGGCAGCGAAGGCGCAGCACGCGGCGCATCGCCCGCGGTCGGCGCGTCGGCGTAGTCGGACCGGCCCTGCAGGACCTCCACGCCAGCCTCCCGCAGCCTGGTCACCTGCTCCGCATCGGCGGCCGAGTCCGTGATGACAGCAGTGATCCGGTCCCAGTCACAGACCTTGCGAAGCGCGACATGTCCGATCTTGATGGCGTCCGCGACGACGTAGACCTGCTGCGCCGCGTCGATCATCGCCAGCCGTACCGCGATCTCGTCAAGGTCGTAGTCGGTGAGGCCAGCCTGGGGGTGGACGCCGCCCGATCCGAGGATCGCCTTGTCGGCGTGGAACTGGTTGACCAGCGCGACGGTGTCCGGCCCCGAACAGCTCAACTCGTCGGGGCGGACGTGACCGCCGAGCAGGTGGATGTCCAGCCCGGGCCGGGTGACCAGCCGGGTCACGATCGGCACGTTGTTGGTGATGACCCGGCCGTGGAAGCTGGTGGCCAGGGCTTGCGCGCACATCTCGACCGTGGTCCCCACGTCGAAGATGACGGTTTCGCCGTCGTCGATGAGCCCGCTGACGAGCGCGGCGATCTCCGCCTTGGCGCCTCCCTGCAGGGCGAGCCGCTCGGCACGGGACGGTTCGCTGCCGTGGGACAGTCGGGCACGGGCTACCCCGCCGTACACGCGGTGCACCGCGCCCTCGTGCTCGAGCGAGACCAGGTCCCGGCGGATGGTCTCCACTGATACCCCGGCCTGCTCAGCGAGGAAGGCAGGCCTGGCGACCTCGCGTTCATCGAGCAGACGCAAAATCATCTCACGGCGCTTGTCGGGGAGCATATGCCGGCCTCCGGCCTTGTATGGAGAGGATGGACTCGGGTTCAGCGTCGACGACCGATAGCTCGGATCAGCTGCGAATGCTGACTGAGCTCGTCCAGTCCAGCCCCGATGATGAGCGCGGCGCCGGTGGCCATCGCCTGAGCGTAGTAAGGAACATTCATCAGCGTCATACCATTGTTGAGCACTCCCAGGAACGCGACGCCGAGCAGGACGCCGAACATCGTCCCGCGACCGCCGCTGAAGGCGATCCCGCCGAGCAGCACGGCGGTCAGTACGTTGAGCTCGAACCCGACCCCGAGGGTGCCGGGCGGCGCGGAGTCGAGCTGGGCGGAGAGCAGGACCCCACCGATCCCCGCGGCGGCACCCGTGGCGGCGTACGCCACGAGCGGCAGCGCGCGGGTGGCCACACCGGACAGGAATGCGGCCTCCTTGTTGACGCCGATGGCGTACACGTACCGGCCGTACGGGGTGGCGTACAGCACGACGGCGCCAATGACGAAGACGACGGCCGCGATCCACACGGGCACCGGGATTCCGAGGTAGAGGCCCCGACCCAGCAAATTCATTCCCTTGCCGAAGTTCGCCGGCGGGTTGCTACGGAGAAACTGCGAGACACCCCGGTACAGCTGGAGCGTGCCCAGCGTGACGATGATCGGGCTGAGCCGGGTGAAAGAGACCAGCAGCCCATTGCCGAAACCGGCCAGCGCGCCGAGGGCGATGCCGATGAGCGCCGCCACCTGCCAGGCCATCCCGTGGTCGACGATCAGCAGGCCGGCGACCACTCCGGACAGGCCGATCACCGATCCGACGGACAGGTCGACGACGCCCATGATGACCAGCAGCGCCTGGGGAACGGCGACTACCAGCAGCACCGCGCCGGACAGCGCGATGTTCTTGAGGTTGCCTGCCGTCAGGAACAGGCTGTTCTGCACCGTGAAGAAGACGGTCAGGGCGATGAGCCCGATGAGCAGCGCCGAGCGCAGCGTCACCGCGATGGGATCGCGCTTGGCGCCGACCGCAGGCGCCGAAGCCGGTGCGGCGCTCGTCGTGGTGGAGGTCGTTGTGGTCATCGGATCAAGGCTCCAAACATCAAGGTGCGGGAAGCTCAGGTGGTGACGCCGGTGAACTGGTGCGCGTGGTCCAGCAGCGACTTCTCGGTGATCTGGTCGCCGGCGAGGTCGGCGATGATGCGCCCGCCGTCGATCACCAGCGCGCGGTCGGCCAGGGCCGCCACCTCGTCGGCGTCGGTCGAGGCGAAGACGACGGCCACTCCACGCTCGGTCAGCTCGCGGCAGACGTCGTAGATTTTTCTGCGGGCGCCGACGTCGACGCCCTGGGTCGGCTCGTCGAGCAGGAGCACCGAGAGCTCGTCGATGCGGGCGAGCCATCGGCCCAGGACCAGCTTCTGCTGGTTACCGCCGGAGAAGGCACCGCCGGCTCGGCGCGCGTCCGGCGGCTGAAGGTCCAGCGCCGCGGCAGTGCGCTGGAAGAGGCCACGCTCCCTGCGCGGACGCCGGAGCAGTCCGGCCGCCAGGCGGCCGAAGGACGGCAGGAGCAGGTTGTCGGAGGCTGATCGGGTGGCCCAAAGCGCCTGCCGCTGGCGGTCCGACGGAACGAGCGCGACGCCGGCGCGTTGCACGCGCGCCGGGGACGTCATCGCCATCCGCGCTCCGTTGACGGTCGCCCGGCCAGCGGTTGGGCAGAAGCGTCCGGACAGGGTCTCCAGCAGGGAGGTGCGCCCGCTGCCCAGGACGCCGTATAGCCCGAGGATCTCGCCCCGGCGGGCCTGCAGGGATACCGGACCGAACCGTGGACCGGCGAGCTGGTCGATGTCGAGCACCACGTCGCCGGCGGTGGCCGTGCGCGCGCGTGCCGCCTCGGCGGTGCCGCCGGAGATCGCGGCCACCAGCCGCTGCGGCTCCAGCGTCGCCACCTGCTCCTGCAGCGTCACCAGGCCGTCGCGCAGGACGGTCACCTTGTCGGCGATCCGGAACACCTCACCGAGCCGGTGCGTGGTGTAGATGATGCGGGCGCCACGCTGCTTCATCCGGGCCACCTCTGCGAACAGCCGCTGCGTCTCGCTCTCGGACAGCGACGCGGTCGGCTCGTCGAGCACCATCACCTTCACGTCGGTGCGGTGCCAAGCCTTGGCGATCTCGAGGAGTTGCTTGGTGCCGATGGGTAGGGTGCCCACCTTGGCGTCCAAGGGGACGTCGATGCCGAACTGGTCGAGCAGTTCGCGCGCGATCCGCCGCTGGCCGCGCCGGTTGATTACTGGCCCGCGCCGCAGCTCGTGCCCCAGGAAGAGGTTGTCGGTCACGGAGAGTACGTCGACCAGGCTGAGGTGCTGGTGGATCACGGCGATGCCGAGCTCGAAAGCGCGGGTGGGCGTCAGATCTTCGACCGGCGCGTCGTCGAGGTGGATCGAACCGGCCTCCGGATTGATCGCTCCGGCAACGCACTTGATCAACGTTGACTTGCCGGCGCCGTTCGGTCCGAGCAGTGCGTGCACTTCACCCGGGGCGACGTTCAGGTCGACTCCGCGCAGCACCCGGAAGCCACTGTAGGACTTCGTGATGCCGACCATCTGCAGGGTCATAGCTCTCCTCTGGGGTGGCCCGGCACGGACCGCGGGTCCGCGCCGGGCCGGCCGGTCAGCTGTAGTCGCTGAGGTAGTCCTTCAGCTGCGGGTTGTCGGCGGTCAGCGGGACGGGCGGCACGTTGACGCCCGTGTTCGCCTTGCCCTCGAGCAGGTCGGCGGCGACATCGGTCACGGCGAAGCCGATGTCACGGATGCGCACTGCGACGGAGACGCGGTAGATGCCGCCCTTCGCCACCGCTTGCAGGCCCTCCTTGGACCCGTCCTGGCCGCCGATGAAGATGTTCGGATCGTCGGCGGCCTTGCCGGCGTTGAGGAAGGCCTGTTGCGCGCCGATGGCGACGTCGTCGTCATACCCGAGAACCATGTTGAGGTCCGGGTGGGCCTGCAGCACCGTCCGCGTGATCTGCTCGCCGTCAGCCCGGGTGCCGGCCTTCTGGGCCGAGACGATCTCGATGTTCTTGGCGTCTCCGGGGAAGGTCGCCTTCAGTCCGTCGTCGCGCTGCGCGCCGACCGCGAGGTCGCGGTTGTTGAGCACGAGCACCTTGACCGGGCCGGTGTGCTTGGCCGCCCAGTCGGCGGCGGTATCGCCCAGCGCCTTGCCACTCTCCAGCCCGCTGAACAGGATGTTAGCGTCCTGGTTCTTCAGCGGAGTTGCGTAGGAGACGAAAACGGTGCAGTTGCCGCGTGCCTGCTTGGCCAGCGGCTCCATCGCTGCTGGCTCCAGTGGGTAGGAGACGATCGCCGGCAGCTGCTGGGTCACCCACGTCTGCATGTTCTGGTTCTGCTTCTGCAGATTCTCGTCGTCGGCGGTGTAGCGCAGCTCGTAGCCCCGCTCCTTGGCGCGCTGCTCAGCGAAGCGCTTCAGGTCGCCGTAGACCGCCAGCGACGTCAACGGGTAGTCGAACCCGATGACCTTGTCCTTCTTGCGTTCACAACTGCCCGATTTCGCGGCGCTGCCAGTGTCTTCCTTGACGCCGCCGCAGGCGGCCAGCGGCAGGGCGACGGCGACAGCGATGAACGCCGCGGATAACCGCCAGCCGGCGGCGCGACGCGTGGTGCGGTGAGACATTCGATCTCCTAGCACTGGTGGATCGGCGCGGACAAAGCGCCGGAGGCGGATCAGAACTTTTTGCTGTTCCGGTTACGGAAGTTGGTCAGGACGTTTTGCACGAGCCGGGACACGTTGTTGTCGAACCCATTCCAGGGCAGGCAGCCGGTGAAGCAGATGGACCCGACCGAGAAGACCGCACCACCGGCGGCGTGCTCGACGAGCACCATGTCGGAGCGCACTTCGGCACAGTCCGCGCCGCCGAGCCCGGGAGCGAGCATGAGGACGTCTTCCACGGCGAGCTGGTAGTAGTTGCTGTGCCGGCCGGAGGTGGCGAGGACCGCCGTGTTAGGCGGGCTGCCCAGCGCCGGATCGTAGCGGTCCAGTTCGTCGCCGCAGGCGCCGTTCATGATCAGTCCGAAGTCGCCTATCTCATGGTCATCGATGCCCTCGAACGCCCACGAGTACTCCGGCCGGTAAGACAGCTCGCTGCGGATGAACGGGGGTGCCTTCTCGTCCCAGCCCTGGCTGCACATGCCGACACCGACGAGCTTGTTCGGCGACCGGTCGCGCCAGCGCCACAGGCCACCGCGCTCCCCCGTCGAGCTGAGGTGGTGCTCGCCCGGGGCCGCCTCCCAGGTACGGATGCCGGCCGAGCGCCGCACCTCGAGGACCTCGGGACGGCGCGGGTCGGCCGAGGTGACCCAGTAGAAGCCGTTGCCGCCCAGGTACATCAGGCATCCGCCGGCGTCGACGTGCGCCTGTACCGCGTCGAGCATCGTCCCGCTGTAGTACTCGGGGTGCGAGCCGGTGACCACCACCTGATACCCGTCGAGGGCGGCCGCGCCGTCGGCGTCGATGTCGTGGTCGGTGAGCACGTCGTACTCGATGCCGGCGTGGTCGAAGAACGCCACCGTGTACAGGTCGGCGCCGAGGTGACGCGGGGCATTCTGCAGCCACATTCGGTAGTCCGGCCGCAGGTTCGGGATCGGGCGCAGGAAGCTGGAGTAGCAGACCCCGGAACCGTCGCTGTGGTGGTCGTACAGGCTGGAGCCGAACTCAGGGTGCTCGGCCAGTAGCCGATCGTGGAATCCCGGCACGATCGGGTGGTCGGTGATCCCTGCGGCCTCGTAGTCCAAGCGGTGCATGAGCCGTTCGTTCGCATAGGCGACATACGTGAACGTCGGCAGCACGAAGGCGACGTTCTTGCGTGTCGCGCCGACGGCCGGAAGCACCGCGAACGGGATGTGGTCGACGTCAGGTGACGGCAGCTCGGCTGGAACGGTGTCCACCGACCGCAACCGGATCGCGTACACCCCGCTCGGAAGGTCCGCGGGGAGGGTCACGGTGGCGTCGATCTCCCACCCGGCATCGATGAGGTCGTCGTCGTGGAAATGGATCGCACCGTACTGCTCGGGCGCCTGGCGGAAGTCGTCGACGTCGCCAGTCCAGTTGGACCCGGTCATCGCCCGGGCCGGTCCGTTGTGGAGCTCGCCGTGGTGACCATTGCCCGTGATGTCGACGGCGACGGCCAGGTCGGTCATGTCCTCGAACGCCCAGCGTGCGGCGACCGTACCGTCAACGCGAACCTGCGGAGCTTCGATCTTGCCGTTGTAGAGGCCGGCTGGGACGGGGGGCCCGGAGTGCGTCACCACGTCAAGCGCGGCTGCGACTACTTCGGAGGCCCGGTCCACAGACACGCCGGCGCCGGACTGCGGGGTCCCGTCGTGGTCGGCCGGAAGTGGATTCAGCGCGGTGACCGCGAGCTGACACCGGTCCGCCGTCACGGTGGCGGTCAGCCGGTACCAGCGGCGCTCCAGCAGCGGCCCGCTGGCGCGGACCACCACGCCGTCCGGCGTGGTCAACACCGGGGCGCCGGTCTCGTCGAGTGCCAGTGCGACCACGTGCCGACCCGACTCGTCGGTCAGCGACAGTACCCCCTGGACTCGGCCCGCCCGGGGGGTAGTCGGCCACACGGTTGCGTCGAGCCCGATTTCGCGTGCTCTGGTGACGGCTCCGGCGGCCCGCAGGTAGGAACCGGGATGAATTGGCTGCAGGCGTCCAGGGACCCGCTGGGCGGTGACCGCCGGGACGTCGTCCGTGCGGAACCCGGGCCCGGCGGGGTTGACGTCGCCGTGACGCAGTCGGACCAGGTCGAGGGTCACCCAGTCGGCATCGGTGCTGACTCGTACGTCGACTGCATCCCCAGGCCGGCAGCTGAGGCGGTTGAGATAGCCCGTCAGGAGCACGTCTACATCACCGAACCATTCCTGGAGTCATGCCTGTTCTTCCACACTTCGCGAGGAGGAACGGGCGTAGCGATGGCGTGAAACTAGCAGCATGTGGGTTCCACCACAAGAGTCACGGATTTTTGCCCGTTTTCCCTCCGGCTGAGGATTCCTCGTGGCTGTCCGACTTGGCTCCGAGCTACTCCGCCAACGTCCGCCGCCTGCGGGCCACAGGCAGGAACGACAGGCACCAATCGGGTCATAACGGCCCGAGCCGACGGCTCTCACACCGTGATCGCGAGGCAGATGTTCCCCGTGAGCCAGCCGCGCTCGCCTCGGAGCCACCACTGTGGGTCAGTAATGGGAGCGGACTGGGAGCACCCGGCGGTGTGAACCGGACTGAACTGCTCTAGACGGACGGGGGCCGCTAGCTCTGCGAGCTCTGGTAGCGGGCTGCCGGTTCAGCAGCTGCCTGGCCCGACCGGGCTGCCATAAGAGACATTACGGTCACAGCTTCACGGATCATGACGTGCGCTTGACACTACAGCGACAACCCTCTTGTTGGACGGCGGCATCGCTGGACGGGTCGGCAACGACCAGTGATCATGTGGCGCACTCCCCGTATCATCCCGGCCATGGTCGACGGAGGGTACGACGACGGCGCACGGCGGGGGCGGGAGCCTCGGGCACGGGTCGATCGCAACGTGCGCGAGCACCTGCGGGCGTGGCGACTGCGTCAAGCTGGAACCTGGTCGGGGGCGTGGGTCGTGCTCAGCACTCTCCTGCTGCTGGGAGGGATTCTCGGCTTCCTCGTTCCCAAGAAGCTGGAGATTGCTGACCAGTACGCAAGCGTCTTCGCCATGATTATTGGCGTACTAAGCCTGGCGGTTAGTGTTCACCAGGTTATCTCGGCGCGGCGCACCCGAGACAGGCAGAGCGACGGGGGGATCAGCACACCTCCGCCACTAAAGGTCCGCAAATTCGGCCTCGTCATGACAGGGGTTATAGGAGGGACGGCAGCAACATGTGGTGTTGGCGGCTTCCTTTCGAGCGGGCCAAGTGGCCCGCCGTCGGAGCCGGCACTGTTAGTTACAGCGACTCCGCTCATAAGGCCTGCGGCGTGTGGCACGGGCGTCAGACCAGATCGCACCGGCCCTGGCGACCCGTCCTCGACGCCGCCACTGCCGGCCACTTTCCAGCCAGGTCACGCGGATAACCAGACCACCACCTCGAAAGAGGAGGTCGAAAGACGTTTCATCGCCTGGGTTGGACTACTGGATGCCGTTCCTGTTGGGTCGGCGACTGTGGCGTTGAGCTTGTTTACCAGTGATGAACAGCCGGTCCAAATCGGAACGGTCAGGGCCGTGGCGATCACTAAGAGGCCTGCAGCAAGGAATGGTAGGACACTCAAGATGGACTGTATGACGAATGATGCCGTGCCATCGGATGGAGACCCACTGACGGTTGATCTCGCCAGCCCGGATCCTGTCGTCAAGGGCTTCAATAACCGCCTGATCCCTCCCACAGGAAGTGGGTCCTTGGTCGATGTAGTGGCGTCAACCGCTAGCGACCTAGACATCGAATGGATGTTCGAGGTCGAGTGGAGGACAATCGGCGGAAGTTGGCGGGTGAGCCGCTCTCAAGAACTCAAGCTGGGGGCACAGCAGCAGCTGAAGAGTGCCGATGGACTGCCGAGGGAAGGCCAGTTGCGAGGCAACCAGCGGCTTGCCCAACGTTCCGACCTTGAGCGGTCTCGGCTCCGCCTGAAGATTGCTCTGGCACACATACTGACAATTATTGGTCCACGAGCATCCCGGTAGCGGACACCCAGGTCGAACGCACAGCGCATCCGGTCGCCTAGCGCAGCGACGACCAGACGACCATGCGCGGATGCTCGGCGTGCAGGATCTCGGCGATTGCCCGTCTTCGAATAGTCGCAGCCAGGGACGCGCCGGGTCGCGAGCGGGCTCGGTGAGCGCCTCGAAGACGATGGCCGGTGGGGGTGGTTGGCCGCGCGTGCGGACGCCGCCTGCGCCGGCGAACCGGATGTGACACCACCCGAAAGATGTTCCCGCAGCTCAGGAACTTGTCGTAGTGGCCCCGGCTGTTCGTAGGCGATCGGCATGACAACCACGCCGTCCACACCTCTGCCCGGACCTACGTAGAGGGTCTTTGGCCAACGGGAACCAGGGCCTCCCTCCCAATAAAAGGCCGGATTCGGCAGGAAGCGGTGGCGCTGCGCCTGCGGTGTTCCGCCCCAGGAGCTACGAGCGTGCGTTTCGCCCGGCGCGGGAACGTTGGACCTGTAGGAGCACGCCGCTGGCATTCAGGCGGTATCTGGCCATGGGCACGCTGACGTGGTGTTTTTCCGCGATCAGGTCGGGGGTTGAGGCAGCGTACGCCTCCCGGAGCAACAGCGGCCTGGGCAGAAGCAGGCAGCCGGCGAGCCAGTTCGCCTCTTCTTCCTGTTCGGGGTTGCAGGTGAAGAAGGTGTGGCCGGCGAGTTGCTGGATCTCTCGGATTTCATGGTTAAGAAGGACGTGGGCGATCTCGTGCGCGATGTCGCTGTTGGTCCGCCCGATCTCGCTAAGCGGGTTGCAGACGATGGCGGTCCGGCCGCCTGGCAGGTGGAAGGTCGCCGCTGAGAACACGCCCGGTTGCAGCTCGTCGAGTTCTTCAAGTTCTGCGCGGTCGACGAGTTGGTCGGCGGGATGGATCTCGATGTCGAGGTGCGCGGCGAGGTTTCGGATCGGCATGTGGGCATGCGGTTGGAGCCCGAGTTCGGCTCGGGTGCGGTCGGCAAGTCGTTCGGCCTCGGTCTTGAAGCCTCGTCGCATCGGGGTCTCTGCCTCGTCCGCTTAGTGTTCTGCTCGCGGCATGGACTCCAGCTTCTGCTGCATCTGTTCAAGCAGGCTGGAGAGCTTGCGCGAGGCTTCTGGCTTGAACGTTGCTGAGGCGCGAAGGTGCACGCGTATCGGCCGTTGGATGCTGGCGAGGCTGGTGTACAGCTCGCGGACAAGCCCGGCGATCTTCTCGGCGGCCGCGTCGGTCAGGTTCGGGTCGCGGGCGAGATGGTGGGCGATGACCTCGGGGGTGTTCTCGGTCCTGATCCGGGGCGGCTGGAAGAACCGCTCGGGCGGCAGGCCGAGCCAGTGCACGATGCGCCGGAAGTTCGCGAGATCGGGAAGGTCACCCTTCTCGACTCGCGCCAGCGTGTTGAACGGCACTTCGGCCTGTTCGGCCGCTGCGCGGAGGCTGAGCCGCCCGCGCTTGAGGCGCTCGGCGCGCACAAGCCGCCCCAACAGCTCGATGTCGATCGGGTCGCTCACCTACACCTCCATCACCGATACCGGACTGACCGTTGAGATTAAAAATATCCCTACCGCCAGTTGGACCATCGCCGAGGGCGACACGACACGACGTGGGCCCCCTCCGCCAGCTTGTACCTTGATCGGTACATGTCGTAGAGTCCTCAACGTCAAGAGTAGCTCGGCGTCTACTTGTCGGGCTGGGTTCGTGCGCGAGCCGACGCGGGAGGGGCGTCAGCTGGCGCTCGTGATGGTTTGGGGGGAACTATGACGCGCGGTCTTCGCGGGTCTGAAGTCCGGCGGCTGCCGGATGATGCGGCACCGGGGGTGGCCGATGCGCGGTTGTTGCCGAACGATGAGTTCGCTGCCGCGTGGTCGGCGATCGTGTTGCCGGACGGGATGAAGCAGCGGTTGCTGCGGACGGCGGTCGCCGAAGCGCATCTGCGCGCGGCGGTGCCGTTCGACGCGCTGCCGTTGCACGGGGTCGTTCTGCTCACGGGCAAGCCCGGCGTCGGCAAGACCACCGTCGCGCGGGGTCTGGCGGACCGGGTGGCCCGTACCGTACCGAGCGCTGCCGGGTGGTTGTTCGTGGAGGTCGATCCGCACAGCCTGGCCAGTTCGTCGTTGGGGCGCAGCCAGCGCGCGGTGGAGCAGTTGTTCGGGACCCTGCTGAATGAGCATGCCGCCGCGGGTCCGATGGTCGTGTTGCTCGATGAGGTGGAGACGCTGTTCACCGACCGGGCGGCGCTGTCGATGGAGGCCAACCCGGTTGACGTGCATCGGGCGGTGGATGCGGCCCTTGTCGGGCTCGACCGGCTCGCGCGTCGCCACCCGCAGATGCTGATCGTGGCGACGACCAACTTCAGTGACGCGCTCGATCCGGCGTTAGCCTCGCGCGCGGATTGGATCGTCGAGGTGCCGCTGCCGGACCGCGCCGCGCGTCGTCAGATCCTCGAGCACGCCGCTGCGGCGGTCGCCGCCGCCTTCCCCGGAGCGCGTCAGCTGCTGGAACCCCCGCTGCTGGACGCGGCGGCCGAGGAGTCCGACGGTCTGGATGGGCGCCGGCTGCGCAAAGCCGTCGCTGCCGCCTGCGCGTACCGACAGGAGGCGCAGGGCAATCCCGACCGGGTCACCGGTCAAGATCTCCTGGCGGTGCTGCGCGAGGAAGGCGGCCACTGATGAGCGTCGCATCACGGCAGGTGCCGTCCGTGCCCGTCCGCACCTCGGTCGCGACCTGGAACTCGATCATCGACCTGCTCACTCCACCGGGTGCCAGCGCTCGCGCTGACTTGACGGCGGTCACGAGCACGGTCGCCATGCTGATCGCCGAGGAGTACACCGGCGAGGCTCCCATCGTGGTCATGCCGGTGGCGGGAGATCGGGTGCGGATCTACACGCTGCACGGCGCGGCCGCAGTCGAGGGCGAGGAGCCGGCGGCTCTGGCGACCTGGCCGTTGGCCGAGTCCGGCTGGCGGATCTCGCTGCCGTGCGGCGTGACCGACCTGGACGAGGTGCGTAGCGCGTTGCAGCCCTATCCGCATTTCGAGGTCCGGGATGTCACCGAGGGCATCGCCACGGCCAGTGCGATGCCGCAGCAGGGCGTCAGCGATCGTGTCGTGATCGACTACGCGGAACTGGAGCGATCGTGACCACTGCCGTCCGCGTCAACACCCACGCTCACGCGACCACCCACGTCGCGACGAACATGCTGCGCGGGATGAAGCAGATCATCCGGGAGAGCGGCCTGAGCACCAGCAAGATCACGGGCGAGTGGGCGGTGCTGGAGGCGGGCATCGCCGCGTGGCTCAACTCCGGGCATCTCAAGGGCCTGGTGCTGGAGATCTACGACCCGGGCAAGCGCGCTGGCGACGGTCTGGTGGGACGTTTCGACTTCACCATCGACTACAGCTATTACGGCGACGGTGACGGCGAGTTGTGGCTGGACCCGGATACGGTCTCCTACACGGTGCTCAAGAACGGCTCGTACCCGTCGCGCTGCAACTACCGGCTGATCGCCGACACCGCCCCCGGCTACCCGTCGGTGGACGGCTGGTCCACCACCACGTTCCGCTCGACCGCCGGGTTTACTCGGCACTCCGTCGGCACCGCCATCGGCGGCGGCAGCCTCGGCGCTGGCCTGCACTACTACACCAGGAGCAACGGATGATCAGCGTCAACGAGGCGTTCTACAAGTTCCGCACCAACCTGGAGACCACCGCCACCGAGGACGCGTCCGCGAGTGCCCGGCAGAAGCGAATCCGGGAGCAGCTCGACGCCGACCACACCCTCGACATCGTCAGGGACTTCCTCACCGGCGCCTACCGGCGGCACACGAAGACCAAACCGCTGCGCGACGTCGACATCATGATCGTGCTGGGTAACACCGAGTACCTCGACCGGCACCCGCACGACATCCTCGAAGTCGTACGGGCTGCCCTGGTCCCCTACTACGGCGAAGACCGCGTCTGCTGCGACCGACGCGCCGTCCGGGTGGACTTCGGGATCCGCATCGTCGACGACGTCAGTGACGCCGAGGAGGTCGTGTCCTTCGACGTCGTACCCGCCTTCGTCAACGACGACCACTACCTGATCCCCGACGACGTCACCGGCGAGTGGGTACACACCAACCCCGAACTGCACTACGACGCGGCACGGGAGGCCAACAAGGGCTTCGCGGAGCAGTGGAAACCACTGGTCAAGATGATCAAAAAGTGGAACCAGGTCGCCGGGCACCCGGTCGAGCCGTCCTTCCTCATCGAGGTGATGGCTCTGGAACTGATCACCGGCCGGTGGACCGGCAGCCACCCCCGAGAGCTACGACAGTTCTTCGCCAGCGCCGCCAACCGCATCGATGAGGGCTGGACGGACCCCGCCCACATCGGACCCGACGTCTCCGATGTGGTGGACAACGACCCGGCGAAGATGGACGCCGCCCGCAAGGCGCTCCGCGCGGCCGAGGCCGCCTGCACCAACGCGATCAACCTCGACCGAACCGGACGCACCGGCGAAGCCCTGACCGCGTGGCGCGCCCTGTTCGGCCCGCTGTTCCCGCTCTCGTGACGAGCACACCCACGGACCGGCCCGTGCCCGAAGGAGACTCGGCCCGCATCACCCAGCGCCAGGACGAACCACAGCACCTCAACCGGCTACTCGCCTACAGCCACGACTACCAGATCGCCCACCGCTGGCGGCGCGCCCGCGCCCTCGGCACGTTCGCTCTCGCCGCGGTCGGACCGTTCATCTCCTTGTTCATCCCGGCCACCACGGACCTGGTCGCCGCCATCAGCGCCGGATGGCTCGTCCTCGGCCGCACCCTGCTAACCGGGATGGAACAACGAGCCACCCAGCACGCCGCCCGAGTCCAGGAACTCTACGACACCGACCTCTTCCATCTACCGTGGAACACCGCCCTCGCCGGCCGCAAACCTGCCCCCGAAGACGTGGCCGCCTCCGCCCGCCACGTCTCCGACGACAGCAAATACCGCAACTGGTACAGCGTCGACCTCGGCACCACACCCTGGCCGGCCGACGTACTGCTCTGCCAACGCCAAAGCATGGTGTGGAGCCGCCAGGAACACCGCGCCTACAGCGCCACTATCCTGACCACCGGCGTTATCTGGTTCATCATCGGACTCGTCATCGCGCTGGTGCGAGACCTGAGCCTCGCCGACTATCTGATCAAGATCTTTCTCCCCAGCGCTCCGGCGTTCCTCGACACCATCGAACTCGCCCGACAGCACTGGCAACACGCCAACGCACGGCAACAAGCCGAGCACAAGATTGACGACCTCTGGCACGCATACACCACCCAGCCCGGTACGCTCGCGATCAGCAACTGCCGAGAGGTCCAGGACGCTGCCTTCCTCCTTCGCCGCGACGGACCCCGCGTACCGAACCTGTTCTACAAACTCCGCAGAGCGAGTTCAGAAGCCAATACGAAAGCTGGGACCGCAGCCCTGTTGGCCGGGAACAATCGTATGGATGCGCCTAACTGATTGAGGAGCGGTGCCAGCTAAATCAGGTGCCCGCCAAGCACCGTTGAGCCTTCCGCCGGCATCAGTGCAGTACCAGGCGCCGCGACCAGAGACTGCATGAACGGAAGAGTTGAACCCACCCCCAACCGTAGCCTCGGCCGTCACCGCGCGTGCGCGTCCGCGCTCGCCGGGTATGTGCGTTTCCCCAGGTCGCGGAGAGTGGTCGAACCTAGTTCGCGGACTATGGTGTTTCCTTCGACCTCAAGCCCTGGTCGTTCCCTCACCCGCTGTCGCCCTAGGACGTCACTGCTTCACCGGCGCTCGGATTTCACCGGATTGCAGTCCGGCCTGCTGCACGAAGATGGTCCGTCGAGCGGTGGCATCGCCCTTGTTGTTGAGTTGGTAGCCCTCGAGCCAGAGCCACCCGTCGTACGTCCGCCAGCCGAGCACCCGGATCACCCTGAAGACGATCGGGTTGGTGAACTGCACGCTGGCCGACCGGGTCACGTAGAGAAGATCACCGGAGCGGGGTGCGGTCACCGCACCCACCCGAGGAACCGGCGATGGAGAAGCCCGGCCGGCGCCCAACCCATGTCCTGGCTCGCGGCCACCAGGCACGACCCCATGTATAGCGCTAGGGATATGGGCGCTTCTTCGTACTCGGCCTGCAGCTCCTGCCTCCGAGTGCGGCACGGCCAAGGGGCACCGCACCCGCCGCAACTCCAAATAGGCAGAACAGGCGCGTGAGATGTCATCCCGCCTCCCCTGGCCAATGCCAGCGGCTGATGGGGATGCGGTGTCTCGATCGGCACGGCAGCTCGCCCCCGCAGCGACAAATCCTCCGGGCTCTCCTCCATGACGACACCGGCCGATGTCGACGCGCCAAGGTCAGGGCCACTGCGATCAAATACTGGTCGTAGGAGACCTTCCTGCCCACCGAGACCCCTCTCGCATATGGGGGCATGGCAGCCGGGCCACGCTCGGTCATCCGACCACCACGCCCGGCAAACACGTTGCCACGCATGACAGCGATCCGCAATATGCGGATTGCCGTCGTGCGTTCCGCGTGTCTGCGAACGGAAGTCAGGTGTCCCGCATGGCAAGATGACCACGTGCCTCAACGCCAAAGCCCTACCGTCAGACGCCGACGACTGGCGCTGACCCTGCGGCAGCTCCGTGACAGGGCTGGCATCACCTCGGCCGAAGCAGCCAGGCGGGTGGACCACGATGCGAGCTGGCTCAGTCGTATCGAGACGGCAGAGGTACGGCCCCATCCCAACGACGTGCGGGCGCTACTGGCTCTGTACGGGGTGGAAGGTGACCAAGCGGAAGCCGTTATCGCGGTAGCGCGCCAGGCGAAGCAGCGCGGTTGGTGGCAGCGGTATAGCGACGTCTTGCCGGACTGGTTCGCCGCCTACGTCGGCATGGAGTCCGAGGCGTCGGTCATCCGCACCTACGAATGCCAGATGGTGCCCGGTCTGCTGCAGACCGAGGAGTACGCACGGGCCGCGTTCGAAGGCGCGCCGGTCCCGATGCGCGACGACGAGGTAGAGCGCCAAGTCGCGCTGCGGATGGAGCGGCAGGCCATCCTGTCAGGTGACGATCCGCCGCTGCTGCGCGTGGTCATCGACGAGGGAGCAGCCCGGCGGATGGTCGGCGGACCCGAGGTGCTGCACAGGCAACTCAACCGGTTGATCGAGGACTCGACCAAGAGCAACGTCCAGATCCAGCTCCTTCCCTACTCCGCCGGCGTCGGCTTCGACGGGAGCTTCGTGATCCTCGACTTCCCGCCGATTCCCGAGCCCTACCCCGACGCCGCCGAGGAGCGGATGGTCTACGTCGACACGCTGACCGGCGCGCTGTACCTAAGGGACGTCTCGTAACCCCGATGTCTGTCTGTTGAGGACGATCATCGATGATGCCTGGGTGCAGGTGATCTCCGCAGCGCGCGCCGAGTGGATCTTCCCGTTCACCGGGCTGCAGCCGGCTCAGTTCCGCAGGCTGGTCCGCCTGGTCGCCGAGCGAGGCGGGGACACGATCGCTGACGGTCGGCCGGGCCGGCAGTGGGCCCTCGACCTGCCGGACCGCGTGCTGTTGGTGGCCGTGTACTGGCGCACGAACCTGACCATGCGCCAGATCGGCCCGCTGTTCGGGGTCTCGCACTCCGCCGCGCACCGGGTCATCGACTCCCTCGGCCCGCTGCTGGCCCTCGCCCCCGTGCGTCGGCGTCCGGTCGACCAGATCGCCATCGTCGACGGCAGCCTGATCCCCACCCGGGACCACCGCCTTGCCGCCCGGAGCAAGAACTACCGCTACTCGACCAACCTGCAGGTCGCCATCGACGCCAGCACACGTCTCGTCATCGCCGTAGGCGACCCGCAGCCGGGAAACCGCAACGACACCATCGTCTACCGCACCTCAGGCATCGACCAGAAGCTCGCGGGCCGGCCTGTGATGGCCGACGGCGCCTACCGCGGCAACCCGGAAGTGATCATCCCGTACCGCAAGCCCTCCGACGGCAGCGAACTGCCGGCCTGGAAGGAAGAGCTCAACACCCAGCACCGCACCGTCCGCGCCGGGGTCGAACACGCCCTGGCCAGGATGAAGTGCTGGAACATCCTGCGGGACTACCGCCGAGCCGCCCACACCTTGATCGATACCGCTTCCGGCATCGCCCGTCTCCACAACATCGTCCTCGCCGGGTGAGCGCCAACCCGGTCACGGGCAACGCCTTCACCGAGTTACGAGACGTCCCTTAGACCGGCCGTCGGAAATCGCGGCATACGCCGCAGCGCATGAGCAACTCCAAGCCCAGGCACTGGCGCCGAAGCCCACGCGAGATACGCTGCGTGCGATTGCTGCTGAGCTAGTTACGTAGGAGGACGGAAGCCATGGACCTGTCTCGCGCTGTCTGGCGCACGAGCACCAGGTCCGGCTCAAGCGGCAACTGCGTCGAGGTCGCCGCGCCTGCAAAGCTCGTCATGGTCCGCGACAGCAAGCAACGGCAGGGACCTACGCTGTCCTTTTCGCACAACGATTGGACAACCTTCATCCAGAGCATTAAGGCCGGCAGCTTCGACGTGTAGTTCTCTGCGCAGAGGCCGACGCCGGAGAAGACGAGGCTTGGCTACGGGGCCGCCCACCTCGACGTGGCGTGGTTGCGGTAGGCCATCCCGCCTGCCCTCAACCAGGGCAGGCCGAGCAGACTACCGCCGCCTAACCCGCAAGCGTCCAACGTGCGTCAAGGCCGCCTTGACGCCGCGGGCCGGGCGGCGGCCCGCTCCCCAGAGGGGCGGGTCGACGGCACACGGGATGGCGGCCGGATTGCTCGGGTGGCTTTGGCGGTCGCCCCGAGGTAGCACTCAAAGAGGATGTCCTGGCGGTCGAGCTCCGTAAGAGTCCGGCGCGAAGGAACGCCGAAAGCCGTGTCGACGGCGAGGTCCAGGGCGTCGTGAGCGGCTTGCAGATCCGGTGCCAGGCCCGTCGGCGGATACATGTTGGCCAGCGGCGTGCCACCTTGCTTCTCGCGCGCCGCGAGCACTGCAGCACCTCCATCTGCGATGGCGGCCTTGCTGGCTGGCGAGAGATCGGGCAACGGGAAGGTGTTCCACGAGAGGAGCTTGTTGAAGCGCAAGTCCGACTTAATGCGTCCGCCTACGGTCCGTTGCCACGTCATAAACATTGACGACGAGATCACGGCGAATACCAGCCCGTCTGAGTCCTCGCTTAGGAAGTTCGCGTTGCTTGTAATGACGTCCGGCGAGTACCGGGCTGCCAGGAAGTAGGGCCGGTTCTCTGACACGTGGGCTGGGATGCAGAGGTAGGCGGTGTCGGGTTGCGCCAGCTGCCTGAACAGGTGAGGCGTGTTGGCGGCCTGTCGCGTAGATTCCGCCTTGCTCTCGCTTCGGAATCGGCGAACAGCTGCGACCCGAGTGCGGAGCACGGGACTCTTCCGAAGGTCCGCAGGGTCTACATCAACGAGCCACAGGCAGTAGCGTTCACCGCCGTGCAGCAGCTCGCGGGCGCCAATATACGGCCGCAGGTACTTTGCGGCTATGGGATCCAGGAGGACCTCGTCGCGATCCTCGGGCTCTACGACCAGCCATCCCCCGTCAGTAGGCTTGTTTCCATAGGCGACCTCTCCCATCTGAGGGCTGAGAGGCCGGGCGGCAGGGTCAACGATCACTGAGGGACCGGCCGTGAGGTAGGGGCTGATGTTCTTGACGCCTAGCACCTCGACTGGCGCACTGTCAACGCTTGCGTAGTCGAAGAGCCGCTTCACAGCTGGCTGTCGCTGGTAACCGACAATGACGCAGTGAACTACGGCTTGCCCTGAAGCCTCCGAGGTCCATTTGAAGGTGCGGTGCGCGAACTTGATCTGCCACCCCTGATTAAGGATAGGGCGGAACAGCGGGGCAACCGCTTCCCCCTGGGTAATCGAGTTAGTCGTCACGAACGCCCAACGGCCATCGACCTCACCGAAGTAGCGGAGCGCACAGGCGTGCCAGCCGGTGACGTAGTCGAGTGTGCCGTGGTAGTTCCCGCCCCACGCCGCCTGCAGCTCCGCGGTTTGTGCGGCTGAGCGCAACGCGATTCCCAGGAACGGTGGGTTACCTGCGATGATCACGTTCTCGGTCGGCGGTAGTATCTCGCGCCAATCGAGCTTGAGCGCGCTTCCCACCATGATGTGGGCCTGGCGCCGGATGGGTAGCCGGTCCGGCGCCACACCGAATCGCTCCTGCATGCGCAGGTCGCACTGGCGGTCCACCAGGAACATCGCTGTCTCCGCGATACGGGCTGGCCACTCGTCGATCTCGATGCCATAGAAGTGGTCGAGGGTGACCCGCAAAAGGCTAGTCCAGTCGACCTCAAGCGCCTGGCTTCCCTCGCCATGCTGGAGGTCGGCGAGCGCCTCCATGATCTGCAGCTCGATTTCGCGGAGCTCCCGGTAGGCCACAATGATGAAGTTGCCGCAGCCGCACGCCGGGTCCATATACCGGATATCACCCAGACGCCTCCACAGGGCATGGAGCCGCTGCACGCGACCCCGCCGGAGCGTCTGGATGTGTGCGAACTCGCTGCGCAACTCGTCGAGGAAGAGTGGATTAAGCGTCTTGAGGATGTTCTCCTCCGACGTGTAATGCTCGCCGAGTTCACGGCGGGTTTGGGCGTCGCGGACAGACTGAAACATAGACCCGAGGATTGCCGGGCTGATGGTCGTCCAGTCCACCACGGCTGCGTCGAGCACCGCTGCACGGAACTCGTGATCCAGCGCAGGCAGCGCGATCTCCTCCTTAAAGATGCTGCCGTTGACATATGGGTACGTCGCCAGGTCCGCAGGCATCCCTGCTCGGCTGCTGCCGATAGGGGTGTCGAGATTCCGAAACAAGTCGTTGAGCCGCTGAGCGATGTCAGAACCGTCTCGGGCGGTGTGGTCCTTGATGAAATCCTGGAACAGGTCTGATGCCCACATCTGCGTGTCGTCACCGAAGAGTAGGAACAGCACCCGCGCCAGAGTCACGGAGATCTCGTGGTCCCGCTTTTTGGGCTCGTAGCTGGCAGGGTAAGCCTTTTCCAACGCTGCGTACATCCGCGCCATAAGCTTGGAGGCCCGCTTTGTCTCGTTTGTGCTCTCTACGTCGAACGCACCGCGGACTTTCGCCAATACGGCGTTCACATCGAGCAACGCGTCATGGGGAAGGCGGATAGCCTCGAGTTTGGCCGCGAATGCCGGGTCGTTGGTTCCCGTTCGGTGCAAGTGGCGGGCGGGTCGGGAGACGACACCAGAACCCTTATTGCTGCGGGACGGCCATCGCCATGCCTGCCGGTCGGGTTCATGAAAAATAACCAGCCGATTAGTCGTGGTTTTCGCGATGAGCTGGTCCATCCGCGCCTCGAGAGCCGAGCCGGGAATGGTCGGAACCTCAAATACCCGCAGGCCCCTGTAAGAAGAAACGTTGGTCGCGGTGATTGTTGAACCGTCTTCGAGTTTGAGCTCGATCGGCGGATGGTCAGGGGCACCCCAGTTCAGATCAAACCGGAACATCTCACCGTAGTCGCGCCTCTCGGACCGAGCAACGAGGCCGTCAATCATCGATCCGTCACCCCAATGGAGCACACGATGTTGATCTCGTCCCTTTCGCTCGTGCCGATCACCAGGCGATCTTCCTCGTGCAACTGCTTGACAAGGTCGGCGAGGTCTTGGTCGCCGTACTTGGTGCGCCGCGCCTGCCTCAGCCGGCTGCTTGCATGCTGTGTGAGCGGCCGATCCATCATCACGGCCAGCGCATCGCTCGCGTCCGCCCCGTAGATCGTTCCACCGAGCCGCTCGACCGCCCACTTGCGGATGCCTTTGAGATTGCCGGCGGCGATCACCTCGTTGGTCAGCTTGTCCCGCACTAGGCGCGCCTCTCGCTCGAAGTGATCCGCCCGCAGCTCCAAGGTAGGCGTGGACTCCTGGGCACGGAAGATGTGCAGCGCCTCTAGTGGTGTAAGGAGCCGCTCAACGAGGTTCCCGTACCGATCGTGGTAGGAAGTCGCGAAGGCGTCAACGCCCGAAGTCGTGCTGGCATAGCAGGTGACGCCGCTGCGGGTCTCATGATCATAGGGGCCTCTCGTGCTGTGGACCATGTCCTGCATGCGGGCGATCTTGCGTGCCAGCTCAGGCTTGTCGTCCTTGATGCGCGACCAGACCAGCCACGCCTCGCTCGCCGCATCGGCCTCGCCCTCGGTAGCGTCGATCTCGTCTTCGCCGGGAACGTTACCCTTGTAGAGGTCATCGAGGATGTTGATCTCGTCCTCGCCTCCGAAGAACCGCTCGTCGGAGCCGAAGGCGGCAGCATTGTCGACCAAACGCTGCCGGATCCGTTGCCGCAGCCGGATAGCCTGCTCGACCTTCTCGTGGGTGATCAGGTAGATGAAGACCTCTTTGGCCTTCTGCCCAACCCGATCGACACGGCCGGCGCGCTGGATGATCCTGATGATCGCCCACGGCAGGTCGTAGTTCACGACGATGTGCGAGTCCTGCAGATTCTGACCCTCAGAGAGGACGTCGGTGGCCACCAGCACGTCGATGGGGTTCTGGATCTCGGCGTGCGCCTCGGCCTCGCCGGGGAGGCGGTTGCTATCCGGGGAGAACCGGCGGGCGACTCCGGCGGCATCGCCGGTCTCACCCGACGCGAGCCCGACATTGTCGACGCCTGCCTCGCGCAGGGCTTTGGCGACGTACTCGGCGGTGTCGACGTACTCGGTAAAAACCAGGACCTTCTCACCGGGGTGGTGGGCTCGGAGCAGGTCGACCAAGGCGTTGACCTTGGAGTCCTTGCTCGAGTCCCACGTCCCAAACTTTTCTAGTAGCCGGGTAAGGATTCGGTTGTCCCGCTCAAGATCCTTGCGCAGCTTCTGCTTGAAGATCGTCGTGCTCAGCCACTTCGTCGAAGCAGGCAGCTTGCGCTGGAGCTCGTTGTAGCGGGTCTCCATGCTGCCATGCAGGTCGGTTTCGTCATCGAGCGCGCGGTCGCTGACCATGAACTGATGGTCACTAAAGCTGCCCAGCGGCACGTCGAGGCCTTGGTCAATGGCGTAGACGAAGAGCTCGTTGCGGGCCCGCTGCCGCTGCAGACTGAGAATGAACGAGTGCCCCGACGACGACAGGCGCTTGAATAGGCCGACGCGGACAAACCCACTGACATTGCCGCGGCCCGATCGGATGTCGGTTAGGATCTTAACGTCCTGATCCGAATGCGGCGCACGCGGGTCGTCGTAGTCGGCGAGCCGGTATCGCGGAAGCGTAAGATCCCGGAGCGCATCCAGGGTGTCATCTTCCTCCATCAGCCGCGCCGGGTCGTCAGCCGAAAACGCGTGGCTCAGCGGTTTGGCGATTCGATTGGGGAAGTGGAACCGCTGCCCGTTGGCAAACTGCAGGTACTCCAACTCCGCCACTGCGCCGTCGGGAAGGATAACCCGCTCCTTCTTCGCGGTCCGTTTCACGAAGGACCGGGTGCGGCGTACCAGGTGATCGGACATGAGCCGTTTCCAGTCCTCGGGCTCCTCCGATCGCCGGAACGCCGCCAATGTGGTGACCTTGCCGTCGACCCTGTCGGCCAAGGCGGGATCCTTGTCCATCGCGACCGTGGGCTGAATCCCAAGATCTTCATCGTCGTCGATGTACAGGCCGAGCTGGTTAGCCACGTCGGCGAAAGCAAGGTTATATGGCGTCGCCGTCAGCAGCAGCACCTTCGAGCCGTTGCGCCGCACATACTCCCTGATGGCCTCCGAGGCCTTCGTAGTGTTGTTGCGCAGGTTGTGCGACTCATCGCAGATGACCAGATGGAACCTCTTGAGTTCGGGGAGCTTCTTGTCGGCCACCGAATAGGGGATCACCCGGGCGCCAGTGAGTTCGTACCGCTCGATGTGCTCCTCCCACATCCGCTCGAGGTTCTTCGGGCACAGCACGAGGGTGCTGTAGTCCTCGGCCGCCTCGAGCATCAGCGCGGTCGCGATCGCAGTAAGCGTCTTGCCAAGACCTACCACGTCGCCGAGCATTGTCCCGCCCCGGCGCACGATGCGTCGAGCGAGCGTACGGACCGCAGTCTCCTGGTAGTCCAGGAGCAGGTTCTGCATCGAGGGCGGCAGCACATAGCCCATGCCCTCGCGAGCGTCCTCTGAGAGGCTATGGCACACCTTCAGATAGACCTCGTAGGGTGTCGGCTGCTGCTCTGATGCCCATGAGTCCTCGATGAGGTCAATGATCTCGGCAGTGATCTTCAGCGAGAACCGGGCGTTCCACCGGCCGTCGAACCAGGTGGCCAGCAGCTCGGTGGCTTGTTGGTCAACGACGTCAATGTTCAGCTCAAGATTCTTGTAGAACCCAGCGGCGGTAAGGTTCGAGGAACCGACATATCCGCGCCTGGAAAGGAACGGGTTCCCGGGCGCGTGGAAGATGTAGGTCTTCCCGTGGAGCGGAGCGTCGGTGAAGACCTTCATTTCGACAGCCCCAGACGCTAGTTGCGAGCGCAGTTGTTGCAGCGTGCGCTGCTGCGTTCTGTTCGGAACACCACGCATCAGCTGCGTGCACAGGTGTCGCACCAGCTGGTCCCTCGCCGCCAGTGCCTTCTCGAGACTGTTGATGTTCGCCCCGTAGGCCGGCGGCTGCACTTCCTCCTGTAGGACGTTGAGCATCGCCGCCGCGTCGGAGGGCATCACCATCCCGACGAGCACCCGAACGATCGGTGCCTCGCGGCCCACTTGGGACTTGGCGTCAACGATGTCGGCGAACCCTGTCCAGCCGCGTAGATCGAGGTAACCGGTCGCGACATCGACAGAATCGAAGTTGCTGAGATCGCCCTGTAGTGCGGGACCAAGTCGACTCTCATCGGTGATGTTGTCGAAGATGTTCGGCACTCAAGCTCTCCCGTGTTTTGCTGGGACTGCCGACGATATCCACCGCTGCCGAAGGCGCTGATGCGAGCCGCCCGAGAACCTTCTGGTCGAAGGAGCGTAAGTAGGTACGGGACGGGGATGTCGAGGGGCGTTGGCACGAGTATGCCAATTCGGAGTCCTGCGCGGTGGTCCAAGATCCGACACTTCGCCCTCGCCATGCCCGCGGTCGCCAGGCCGGTCACACGCCGGCTGCTGGCTACGCGACGTAGAGCTCAAGGCACCCCTAGTCCTCGCCCGCTTGTTCAACAAGGACCCACGTCTGCTTGAGAGGGATCTCGCTATGGATCTCCTCGGGAAGGTGTGCGTACACCCGCAGCATCGCCGACAGCAGGGCCTCTGCGTCCCAGACGCGGAGTATGAATCGCTGACTTTCGGCTTGAGCTCGGGCGGGCTTAGTGATCCCGCCCCAGGCGACGAGCAGCGCCTGGTCCGCGTGCAGCCGGGCGCGTCCTCCGAGCAACTGGTTTACCACCTCGACGCCGACCTGTGTTGTCTGCGACTTGACCTGTACGACGATTTTCGGGGGATCGAGCCCTAAGGCCCCTCGGCCGGCCACGATGTCCACACCGCCATCGGGGCCTTCCGATGCCACCTCGCACATGTACCCCTCCGCTGTCAGGATCGCGGCGACCAGGCGGGCTAGGGCATGGCCTGCGTACTTCTCCCCGACAAACGTCCTGATTCGATCCCACGCAGCCTGAGCGAGATCGATCGCCTCGGCGGTCTGGTCCGACGGGTCCTGCTCCCTCAGCGTGGTGGGGCTAGTGCCGGGACCGGGGCGCGCGCCAGGATCGATGCCCGTCTTGAGTACCTGTGCCAGCCGCCACCCCCCGTCGTTGCGCGATATCTCGCAGATCGTCAGGAAGGCCCCGAGGGAGTAGAGCAGGTCTTGACGTATGGCGTTGCGAGGGACATCGGTGCGCTTCCAGTCCACGCGCACGACGTGCCGCCGGGTAGGGTCCGCTTCACCGGCAAGGTACTCGTAGCCACCGGCCACACAACCCAAGGCGATCTGGCCCGTCGTCTTGAGGGGCAGTGCAACAACGTCTCCGATCGCGATTCGGTTTCGCAGGGCATGGAGCTGTCCGGTGAAGTTGATCTGCCTCGCTGGCTTGGCACTGGGGAAACCCCGCTCGACCTCGGTACGAACAGCCTCGCGGGTCGTCGTGGAGGTAAGGTCCGCCACCTCGTGAAAGCCGCCGCCAGCATAGCCGTTGGCCAGGCACCAACGATCGCGCTCACCAGCACGTCCGGCACGGATTATCCACGCTGGCAAGTGATCCCCTCCAGTGCGCTAAGAGGCGGCCGTCGTGCGGAGGCCGTGATGACCAGGAAGCCTACGGCCCTGACACCCTTCATAGGAGAGAGACCCCTGGCAGCGCGGGTCAGGCCGGGCCACTGGCGAGACGGCTGCCGACAGCGCGGAAGTCAAGCAACCCCGGCTTCGATGACGGTCCGCTCGAAGCATCGGACGAGGAGAACTGTCGCCTGCACGGCGGCGAAGGCATCGGCTCGATTGATGCTGCTCGAATGTGTGATCGTGCTGGCCAAGTCCCATGCCGCACGAATAAATGTCCGCCATCGTTCGTGGCTGCTGCCTGGCATGAGGGTACGCGCCGCAAACGAGAGACGAGCCTTCGCGTCCGCGCCCTTCCGCTGCTCCGGCTCGTTCTGTGGGAGCAGATCGTCCTTATATACGAGTGTTGCAAGGTCGATCAGTAGCTCCCGAGCACGACGTCCGACGTCCTGTAGGTCGTCTAGCGCCGTCGCTGCCGCCAACTCGGCCTGTAGCCCGGCGAGGCGTTGCTCCAAGTCCGGCCAGCTCGGGGCTGGCGGCCCAAGGGTCTGATGCTGCGCGGCCGGCTGCCAGCCGCTCCAGTTGCTCATGAACCGGCGCTGCGAGATCGCTACTTGCGCCGGCCCGCGTAGGTTCCGCTGACCTCCTTCCACGCTCCGTGCCAGCCCTACAAGTCCTGCCAAGGAAACGGCAGCGCGATACCGAGGCGCCTGAGGCCGGCGTTGAGGACTGTTCGGCTCGTCGGTACTCGTTGTTTAC
This sequence comes from Micromonospora sp. NBRC 110009, assembly GCF_030518795.1. NCBI lineage: Bacteria > Bacillati > Actinomycetota > Actinomycetes > Micromonosporales > Micromonosporaceae > Micromonospora > Micromonospora soli. Next base: position 6,685,124 of record NZ_CP130427.1, read on the forward strand.
GGTCGTGACCGTCGGACCGCCTGTCGCAACACTGCGGAGGAGGTCCGCCTGCACGTTCAGGAGCTGAATGAGCTCCGAAGGGCTGTCGCGGCCGGGACGCTCCTATTTCCGTCAAGCGGTCAGGGTGATCCGATCGTCCGTGGGTGAGTAGATGATCAAGGGGTGCTGTGGGTTGTCCTCCGGTGTGAGGCGCACTGGCTTTCCGAGGTGGCGTCCGAGGCTGCGCATGAAGCAGCGCAGGAGGTCCAGTTGGTGCTGGCCCTGTAGATCTTCGCGGTCGAAGTGGAACACGACCTCGTCTTCGCTGAAGAAGTGGGTGTTGGCCTGCAGGTTGGGCGCTGGCCAGATGCGCATGGTGACGGTCGCCTCGAAGGTGCGGGCGAAGATCTCAGCGACCTGCTGCGGTAGTGGCACGGAGTGGTCTTCGACCGTGTAGTCGAACCGCCATCCCTGGGCTCTCACGAGGTCGATCATCCGTTGCCAGTCGGTCTCGTTGGCGTCGAGGACGTATGCCTCGAGTGCCGAGCAGTCGCCCACGAACCATTTGGCGACATCGTTCCAGGTCAGGTAGTTCACTCGGACATGATCGTCCTTGCGGAGGCTTCAGGCACGCTCGACTCGGTGGTCAGCTGTGAGCAGTCGGTAGGCGTCTCGGGCGATGTAGCGCTTGAGGCAGCGCATGATCTCGGTCTTGGTCTTGCCCTCTGCGGTGCGGCGGGTGACGTAGTCCTTGGTGGGCTGGTGGCAGCGCATGCGGACGAGGGTGATGCGCCAGAGGGCGCGGTTGGCTTCGCGGTCGCCGCCACGGTGTAGGCGGTGGCGGTCGGTGCGTCCGGAGCTGGCCGGGATGGGGGCGACGCCGCAGAGCCGGGCGAAAGCCGCTTCGGAGTGCAAGCGGTGAGGGTTGTCGCCGGCGGTGACGAGGAGTTGCCCGGCGGTGTCGACGCCGACGCCGGGCAGCGCGACCAGGTCCGGGGCGGCGGCGGTGACGAGGGCGGCCAGGTGACTGTCGAGGTCGTCGATCTCGGCCTGCAGGGCGAGCCAGCGTCGGGCGAGGCTGCGCAGCGCGAGCTTGGTGGCGGTCGCCGGATCAGACACCGTGCCAGGCCTCAGAGCGGCGCAGACGCGGATGCGTTTCTTGCCGGCCAGCCCGCGCACCAGTTGTCTCACGGGTTCGGGAGCCGAGACGATGAGCGCCTCGACCTGGCCTCCGGCTTGAATGCGAGCCTTCATCGCTCCGCGGCGGGCGACGCGCAGAGCCCGGATCATCTCGACCTGGGCGTGACGGGTCTTCGGGGTGCCGCTGGCTCGGCCGGAGATGACCGCCCGGGCGGCGGACTCGGCGTCGATGGTGTCGGTCTTGCCGATGCGGCGGCGGGTGGAGCGGTCCGGACGGTCGACCTCGACCACGGTCAGCCCGTAGTCAGTCAGGAACCGCAGCAACCCGGCGCCGTAACTGCCGCTGCCTTCCAGACCGACCTTGGCAACCGTGCCGAAGGACTCAGCCCATGTGGCGAGCTGCGCGTAGCCGCGCATCGTCGTGGGAAAGCTTCTGGTGGCCAACACCCGACCGGTTTGGTCCAACACCGCCGCGACGTGCACGTCCTTGTGCGTGTCGACCCCGACGGTCACGTCCTGGTCCTCGCTCACGCTGCCTCCTACCTGCTGCATTGACGGCAAGGCTCGACCACCCGAGCACGAGGAGAACGCTGGACAGAACGGGGATGAGGGACGAACCCGAGCTCCTAATCAGGTCACCACGCCAGCCCGTGCAAGTGCCGAGAGGTGCCCCCGCCAACCAGGCCGACGGGTCCACATGAGGGCACGGAGCCAGTTCAAAGTCGGGTCAGGCCCGGCCGGCGGGGACACCCTCCCAGACACCCTCCCAGAATCCCCGTCAGTGCATGCCTCGTCGTCCCACGACGGAAAGAGGTTGGACGCCATGGGAACAGTCTGGTGTGGGCGCTGCCTCCGGGGCACCCCGATCTTGCTGGGCGGCAGGGGTGGTGGGTCAGTTACAGTCCGCGACGGGCCGCGGCCGATGCCGGAACCTGAACAACGAGCAATGGACGGGGAGATCGTCGGGCACAAGCTGGGCACACTGACATGCAATAGAGCTGGCAACCGCTGTAAGACAGCGAGAGATCGCGCGCAGGTCAGGACGGCGACGCCGGCGCGGCCGGCGTGCGTGCGTGAACGGTCACAGTCACAACAGTGGATATCGACCGGATGAGGGTCTGAGTGCGGGTCGCTTTCCGCAGGTCCACTGCTCGTGGCAACTCAGTGCTCACCAGCTTGGTCAGGCGCCCAGCAGCGCAGACTCCGCCACTCCGATCGTGGCAGCAGGTCTCGGAGGTTGCGTCCCCACAGCGGCCGTGGAGCAAGCTCCCCCCGTAGCCGGAGGACCAGCCCTTCTCCGTTGGCGTGAGTCACCCGCCCAAGGTGCCTAATCATCGCCCAACCTGAACAGGATCGGCCGTCGGAGGAGACGGTGGACGGCCGGTTGGACATCGACACCCGGAGAACTCGCGTCCGCGCGGCTCGCGGACCATGTCGCTCCTCTCGTAGTCGACCGGTTGCGCCACCATGACGTTGACGACGGGATCGACGGGCATGTTGGTAGGCCGTGGAGTAGCGTCGCGTTTCCCCAGTTCAGGATCGCGAGCCAGTTTCCATTGCTCCCAATCTGCTCCCAATCTAAGGGGTGAGACGGCAGAAGCCCGTTACCGGCGGTTCCGGCGACGGGCTTCTGACCTGCAAATATCTGCGGTGGGCGATACTGGGATCGAACCAGTGACCTCTTCGGTGTGAAGAAAGAGGTCTGCTTGACCCGGTGTTGGCACATCGACCAGCTACAAGCGGGACTCGTGATATCGGTCGTGACAGGGGACGAAGCCCCTGCCACGACCTGATCCCCGCAATCTAGTCATGATCCTCGGACTTCGGCTTGTGGCTGCTGAGCATGCGCACGGTTGTACTGAGTTTGATCGGCGCGCCGTCGGGGCCTCTGAGGAAGGGGTTGATGTAGACGGGGCGGCGCAGCGCTCTGCCTGGTCCGTATGGTTGGTTGCGCCAGTGGCCGGACACCCAGAACCGGCTGGTCTGGGAGGGTCCTGGGTCGCCCGACGCCGATCGCGCACTGGGCGGTGTGGTGCCGCCGTTGGCACCGATGCGCGCGATCCGAACCTCGGGCGCAGCTCGGTTAGTGCGGGCGTAGGACTTGCGGATGACTTTGTCGACTTCTGCTGTTGTGACCTCGGCGGCTTGCTGTGTGATCAGCAGCCAGGTTGCGACCAGCGCTGCCGCTGGATGGTCGCCGGGCAGCACATGCTGGTCGTGTACCTGGACGGTGCTCATCGAGGCGAGCCAACCTACCTGTTCGCGCAGTCGCTGGAGCGGTGTGCCGTCCAGGCCCCTGCCGAGGGTGCGGTAGTTGACCAGTTGCCAGCCGTCGCTGGTGCTGGTCCAGGACGCGGCGGCGATCTGCCGACGAGTCACCGGCCGCGACCAGACGAGCAGTCCGTCCGTGGAGGGCATGAGGTCGCGGCTGATGGTGACGTCGGGAAGTTTCTCTACGGCGTATTCGGCCAGGTCGGTGAAGTCGCCGTCGATCCAGAACAAGCCTGCTCGGTCCAGGCCGGCGGCGATCTGTTGACGTACGTCGGTGGCTGCCAGCGCGAATGGGAGCTCATCGCTGCCTCGGTAGAAACCGCCGAGTCGGTCGCGCACCTTCGGCAGCTCTCGCGCGCCGATGGCGGTGGTGGGCCAGGCGGTCGTTGTGATGAGTGTTCGTCCCGGGACCCGGGTGTTCAGGAACGCTCGGTGCAGTTGCTCGATGCGCTCTCGCGCCTGCGGATGGTGGCCGAAGCCGAGCGCCCGCACCGCCCGGTCGACGACCTTGTCGTTCCTGCCGTCGTCGATGTAGGTCTGGCACACCGCGCATGCCGCCCATGCCTCGCCGAAGTTTTGCACCAGTCCCGCGGTTGCGCCGACTGCGACAGCGTGGACTTCGCCGCCGAGGAGCGTCCATGTCGGGTACGGGTCCCCGCAGAAGTCGCAGGTGAGACGGACGGTGTCGAGCTGGCTGACCGGGACGGGCACTGGTTCGTGTCCATCGGTCGCGAGTTGGATCGGGTGCACATAGGTGGGCGGTGTACCGAGGGTATTCAGTGGGGAGAGGCAGATCTGGCAGGCCATCTCCTCGGGCGCGGCGGTCATGCCGTCGCCTCGTCGCTTATGCGGCGGTCGCGGAGGCGCGGTCCTCGACGGTCCCCGGCGGCGGGCATCGCCATCCCCGGCTCGTACACGGCGTGCCGGTTACGGCCCTGGTGTTTGGCGTGGTACATCGCGATGTCGGCGCGGCGTAGGGCCACCTCTTCGAACGGGTCCGTGCCCTCTGCCAGGGCGATGCCGACGCTGGCGGTGACGGTCAACAAGCCGGGTGCGCCGTCGGTAGTGAGTTCGACGGGCTGGGCGATGAGGGCGACGAAGGTGTCGGCGAGGCGGGCCAGGTCGGCGGTGCGGACGGGCAGCAGTGCGGCGAACTCGTCACCGGAAAGCCGGGCGGCGGTGCCGCCGTGGAGTGCGGCGATGTCGGCGATGCGGCCACCGATGGCCGCCAGGACGTCGTCTCCGCGGTCGTGGCCGTGGGTGTCATTGACCGGCTTGAAGTCGTCGAGGTCGATCAGGACGACGACGACCGGCTGAGAGGCAGCGGCCTTGGCGAGGATGGAGTGCACGGCGAGCAGGCCAGCTCGGTTGAGCATGCCGGTGACCGGGTCATGTTCCAGCTGCCAGATGGCGTCGGTGAGCCGGCTGCGGAGCCGGCGGGCGAATGGCCACATGGTGAGGCCACCGAGGGTGAATGCCACCAACGCGGTGGCGATCATGATCAGTGGTAGGGACACTGGAGTCCTCCATTTGGTTGGAGAACCCGGGACGCATGCGTTTCCTAGGCGAGGCGTCCCGGGTCCAGATACGACGACGGCCCGCCATGTGGCGGGCCGTTCTGCTGCTTGTGCCGCTCGTTGGCGGCACGGAAATGGCTGCACCGGTGGAGGCGGTGCCGGCGTGCTGACTCAGGCGACATGGCGAGCGGCAGGAAGCCTTCACGACACGACCTGGCCACGACCGGCGGATCAGAGGGTGCTGTCGCGAACGCGATGTTGGCCGGGTGGCGTCGAGGTGCGCCGGCTGGCCGCGGGTGTTCGCGCTAGCGGCGCACCGGGTGCGCGGCCTGCTCGGTGCGCAGTGTGCCGGCCAGGTCCGCCGGGATGTCGGCGTAGGGTTCGACGGCCAGGAGCACTTCGGTCGGGTCGAGAATCGTCTCGAGCAGACCGATCCGGACTGTGTCGGGTTGATTGTTGGGGTCGGTGACCGGATCCCAGGCGAAGTCGACGACGGTCGCGAAGTAGGTGCGGTGTGGGTTTCCAACCGACCTGGATGGTGTAGCGGTCGAAGCCAGCTTTCGGTGTGAGGGTGTAGAGGCTCATCTGGTTCCTCTCGCGGCTGGGCGGCCGAAGCCCGTCCGGTGCAGGAGTTGCGCGGGTTGCGCCGCAGCGGGCGGCAGATGGCGGCCGGTGGGGTCGCCGGACGCTCGGGCTCATTCCTCGGGGTGGCGGGCGCGTTCCTCGGCAAGTTCGACGATCTTGTCGCGGCGGGCGGCGGGCAGGCCGGCGAGCAGGTCGATGTACTGCTGTTCCTGTGCGGTGACGGGTTCGGCGAAGGCCGCCTTGTAGGCCAGCCGTGCGGGTTCGTGTGCGGCCTCGATCGGGCCGCTGTAGTCGTAGGCAGTGGCGACCTGACGCAGCTGCTCGGCTGCCGCGAGGGCGTCGCGGGACAGGGTGATGTCGTAGATGCGGAAGTCCGGCGGCAGGTCCGCGGCGCCGATTGCGGCGATCAGGCACAGGTTGGCCTGGACGTGGTAGGCGTATGCCTCGCTGCGGGTCGGCGTCTCGCCGCGAGCCCGCACGGCGGCGCGTTCGGCGTGCCAGCGCAGCCGGGCTTCTTCGGCGTGTCTGGCGAGGGCGAGCAGCATGCTGCGGCTGGGATCCATCGGAGTCCTCCGTTGTTGAGGGCGTCCCCGGCTACTGGGCCGAGGGGTTGGTTCGGGCGTTGGCGATGGCCTGCTCGAACACCGTTGGCGGAAGTCCGGCGTGCAGCGTCTGCAGCAGCAGGTCGGCGAGCCGGTAGTCGGGGTCGGCCTGCAGGGCACGGTCTGCTGCCATGCCCGCCAAGGTGCCGTCACCGCAGCGCCATGCAGTGATGGCGAGGAGGGTGGCCGGTGCCGGCACGAGCGCCTCTTCCGCGCGGCGGGTGATGTCGGCCCAGAACGTGACGTGCCGGTCGTGCGGCTGGGTGAGGTCTACGGCAAGGTCCCGCACCGATGGGCGTCTCAGGAGCAGGGTGAGCCAGGCGACCTCGTCGTCGGTGAGGCGCTTGCCGTCGTCGTGCGTGCGCAGCGCGTCGCGGATCGCCCGGGCGCCGGCCTCGTCTGCGGCGGCCTCGCCGGCGGCGCTCACCGCTGTCAGGCGGGTGATCGCCGCGGTGGTGGCCCGGCGCATGCGGTCGCGGGCGGTGCCGTCGACGGGTGCGAACCGGCCGGCCACGGCTGCCCGGTTCGGTAGTGCGACCTGCCCGGCGGCGGTTGCCTGCACCGCGATGAGCGAGGCGGTGGGATCGAATGGGGTTCCCTGCGATGGGCAGCAGTCGGGGTTGTCGCAGGTGAGGTTGAAGATCCGCCTACCGGTGACCCGCAGCAACTCCAGAAGGGGCATGCCGCTGGCGGCGAGTGCCTCGCTGACACTGTCCAGTGCTGGATCGATGTGCTCGTCTCCGTATCCGACGATCATGAGGTCGGTGATCGGCTGCTGCCGCCGCAGGACCGGGACCAGGCTGGCGGCTACCGCGTGGATCTGGCTTGCGGGGGCGCCGGGGGCGGGCAGGTCACCCCGGGCGGCGAAGACGACCCGCCGGTCCCTGCTCGCGATGACGACGATGCTGCCGTCGCTGGGACGGAAACCGAGGAGGTAAGGCACCGCGGCCACCAGGTCGGCCGGGGATCGCACGGTCAACTTGTTGTCGGGGAACGACATGACGATCTCCAATAAGATTGGTATCGGGCAAAATCCGGAGGTCGGCAAGCGGATCAGCCGCGTGTGCACGTCGACTGGGCACACCGCACCGCGGCTCTCCGGAGGTGGGCACGCGCCGATCAGCCGCGCGGCGCGCTCGCGGTTCAGTCGCGGTCGGGGTCCAGGTACAGGTCGACACCGACGCCCTCGACGCTGGCGGTCACCGCCATCAAGGTGTGGTCGACGCCGGCCAGCGCGCGCGTCAGGTCCACGCGGACGAGGGGCTCGGCGGCTGCGGTCGCATCGGCGGAGGTGGCGTGGCCGCGGAGCCACATCTCGTACTCGTGCCGCTAGGGCACACGCCAGCCGTCCTGGTCGACTGTGGCGTACTCGGGGACGGTCCAGCCGTACGCGGTCCACGGCCGGGCCTCGTCCGGGCTGTCGGTCGTGACCGTCCGCATCGTGTCCCGCGCCGTGTCGCACGCGCCCAAGGCGGTGCTGGCGGGGAGCCGCAGTGTCACATAGGCGACGACCGTGACGTGGTGTGCCCGCGGTAGGCCGGCGAGCCCTAGATCGGCCAGGAACTGGCTGACCCGCTCAGCGGTTCGCTGATAGCAGCCACCGATCTCGTCGTCGACCAGTGCGCGGATGGCGCGGGCGCGGATGCTGCGCCGCAGCGCGGCGAGGGCTTGCACTGCCGCGTCCCGTGCCGCCGTCGCGGCGGAGAGGTCACCGACGTCGGTCAGCTGCGCAGTGCTGGCCACCGGCTTCACCTCGGTGTCCATGTCGTCTAACGGGACGTCGTCCGGGCCGTCGGCGCCCTGCCACATGAGCTCGGTCAGAGTGATGCCGGCGTCAGCCAGCGCAGGCAGGTGGCACTGAATGATCGCGCTAGCGGCGCCGAGTGCCTCCGCCTCGCGGGTCGCCGTGACCCATGTCTGGACAGTGATCTGCACCGTGATGCGGTACCGCTGCGGATCGGGCTGGCCGTTTTCTGGCGGTGCGGGTGTCACGTCGATGACGTGTCTCGGGTAGACCGCCATCGCCGGCTCCAGGAGGCGCATTTCGTCTGGTACGCCGAAGCGTGCCTGCTCGCGGGCCTCGCCCAGGCCACTGTGGGGTCGTGTGTGCGACAGCTGCGCATCAGCGGAGACGGTCCATCGGTGCGGCAGCGGTTCCAAGCCCCACGTGGCGAGGGCGTCCTCGCAGCCGAGCCGGCAGATCAGCCCCGCCCGCAAGGCAGCGATGAGAGCGGAACGGGCCTCGACGGCCAGAGCCCGCCACTGTTCGATGGCGGCGACCGTTTCAGTGTGCAGAGTATGGATCTGCTCCGCCAGGTTGACGTCGGTCATCGCTGCGCCGCTCGATCGCCAGCGACGGTCGAGCGGATCCTGGTGATCCGCGCGGCGCACGAGGCCAACCGGACGGTGGCCGTGTCGTTTGCTCGGCACGATCCTTGGTCTCGGCCAACGGACGCGGTGACAGCGGTAACGCAATCGGGCGGGCCTGCGCGGTGGGGCTTGGCGCGGAGATTGCCGTCTGTTAGGTGCCGGGCGGTACGAGGCATGTGCCCTCCTGAGTCATGAAGGAAGGCGGCCACCTGGTGGTGGCCGCCTGCAGGGATACAGATGCTGTGCCCCGGTCGCAGCTGAGGCGAGGGGCGGTCAGGTGTGCTGGGGTCTGTGCCCGGGTGGTCGGCGGCCGACCGGGAAGGGTGGGCGCGATGCCGTCGCGGACGCAGCAGATCAGCAGCAGGATTAAAGAGAAGAGGCTTCAAGCTAACCGCAGTCCTGCTGGTGTGGCCGGGGCTGTCAGGTCCTGCCGTCTGGCAGGACCTGACAGCCCCGGCACACCCGATGTCAGCCCGTGGCGGGCGTGACGCGGGAATTCGGATGGCCTCGCCGCAGGACCAGCACGTCCTCATGTGCGATAAGGTGGACCGGCAGGCCCTCGGCCCTGGACTTGCGTACTGCCATGAGCCCGAACATCGAGGCGCGGTGCACGATCTGCCCGTCGCGGACGGCGGCGAGCATCGCCGCGCACCGCTGCACCGGAATCAGCCCCACCGACTGGGCGACGGCCAGGAACTCGCCGGGCAAGTCGATGAAGTCGTCCGGGCGGCACCGGACCGGTCGGCACGTGATGACCACCGTGCCGCCGGGGCGCAGCAGCTGGTAGCTGGCGGCAAGGATCGCGGCGAACCCGTCGAGCAGACCCGACCATCCGACGTAGGCAAGGTTGCCCCGCTGGCGGTCGCCGTACAGATGAGCCCGCTTCCTGACCCCGGTTCCGGTCGCGCGGACAAGTCCGTGGGTGGACCGCCCGTACGGCGGAGAGGTGAGCACCAGCCCGACCTCACCGACCGCCGACGCGGGAGCGAGCTCCAGCAGGCCGGTCGCGTCGCCGGTGATCACCTTCGCCATGCCGGCGGCGCCCTGGGACGCGGCGAGGGCAACGTTGGCCGCCGCCAAGGCGGTGAACCGCGGTTCGATGTCCACGCCGAGCGCATGCCGCCCGAGGTGCATGGCCTCCACCAGAGTGGTGCCCGACCCGCACATCGGGTCGAGCACCAAGTCCCCAGGGGCGGTGTAGGCGGCGATGGCATGCGCGGCCAGGTGGGGCAGCATCTTCCCCGGGTGCGTGGACGACTCCGGCACGTACCGGCCCCGCCGCTGGTCACGGGAGGGCTGCTGGCAGGTCAGCCACACCGATGTGATCGGCAGAAGCTCAGGCATCGCCGCCTCCTGCCTGTTGCTGGTGTGCGCTACGGGTCAGGATCAGCACGTCGGTGTGGATGTCCAACTGCGCGTGCTGGCCACGCCGGCGCGGCCGGTCGGCCGCCACGATGTGCTGCAGGTACGCCAGCCCCGCCCGCTTCGCGGCGATGACCACGTCGACCGGCAGAATGACGTCGCCGTGCGGCAGCAGCACCGCCACGCAGCCGCCCGGCACGAGGCTCCCGTGGCAGCAGCCGAAGAACTCGCCCGGCGAAGCGATGTTGTCGACCGGCCAGCCGGTGACGATCAGTCTCGCCGCCTCGCGGCCCCAGCCGCCTTGGCGAGCTGCTTGCAGGTGGCTGCGGCGGTGTGCGGCGATGATGGCGCGGGCCAGCTGCGGCCCGTCGGCCAAGTCGATGATCAGATCGGATGGGTGGGTGAGGTTGTGGACCAGCCGGACGCCCATCTCGTTGGACATGGTCTCGCCGGGCTGCGGGGCGGCGACCGGCCAGACGGTGATCGGCACGGGCAGGTCACCGGGCACCACGTCCCCCACCGGGAGCGGCGCGCTGTGACGGTTGGTATCGGTCATGGGCACGGTGGCCCCCGGACCGGCGGGCGTACTGACGGTCCCCAGTGCGCCGCTGACAGGCCGATCGAACCCGCCCCCGACCTGACAGCACCAGTCACCACGTCCCGCCTGACAGCCGCGCCACCAGAGCGTGCGGGCGGTCGCCACACCGCGAACCTGACACCACCGGGCACAACCTGTCCCGGTCGGACAATCGCTCGTGGTGTCAGGTCGGGCTGTCCCAATCGAGGCCTCGGCCTTCGCACAGGGCGAAGCGCTCCGTCGAGGGGACATCACCATGGCAACGACCACCCGAACGAGGACGGCCGGCACGGCGCTGACCACCGCCGCAAAGGCGTTCGAGCTGCTGACGTGCGAACCCGCGCCGCTAGCGTTCGACGCCCGCCCAGTGCCAGGTCTGCCGGACACGACGATGCCGCTGGACGAGCTACGCAAGCTGCTGGTGAACGAGCGCTACGACAGCGACACCACCGACGAGCTGTGGCGGCAGCTGGCCCACCACGCCCGGGAATGGGGACCAGCCTGGGTCGTCGGCGCGATCGGCATGGCTCTGCCCGCACTGACCCACCTCGCGGCGAAGATCAGCCGCGGACACTTCAGGCACGCCGACGACGTGGACTCCGAAGTCCTGGCCGGCTTCCTTCAAGCGCTGCGCACGGCGGACCTCGCCCCGCCCCGGCTGTGGCTGCGGCTGTGCTGGGCGGCATGGCGCGCAGGCGCTGCAGTCGTCAAGACCGATAACGGCGAGGAGCTGCCGCTGGACTTGCCCAGTGGCTCACGGTCGCCGAGGATGCCCTACGGTCACCCGGACCTGCTGCTCGGCCGAGCAGCCGCCGCCGGCCTGATCACCGTCGAAGCCGCGGAGCTCATCAGCGCGACCCGGTTCGGCCACGTGCTGATTGAGCAACTGGCCGCCGAGAGGGGCGTGACCGCACCGGTCCTGCGGATGCGCCGCCGCCGCGCCGAACGCATCGTGGCCGCCGCCGTCACGCGAGGCGACCTATCCTGCCCGACCCGCTACTCCGACCGCCGCGAACCCGCCAGCGCGGCCTGACAACCCCCGTCCTGGTCGGCCTACGGGCCGGGACGCCCGGATCGCGGCTACCTGTTTCATTTGACCGGCGCGCCTCGCCGACAGACCCAGCAGCACGGGAACATCACCAGCCGGCAGGGCAGGGTTGCCGTCCGCCCCAACCGGTTGGCCATCGAGGGGACTTAGGCAGCCCCTGCACGGCGACTTCGACAGCCACCGACCCTCACTCACCTGATGGGTACCTGACCTCGCGGCGGAACGCTCTGAGGCAACGACTTCTTTGGCTCTCTGTTGGGTAACCCCACTTGGGCTAGGCAAATCGGCATACGTCTCGATAGCGTGCGGCTAACCGCCGGTAACAAAGGTGGCTCACAATCCATGACCACAGCGACCGAGCCAGAGTTGGTCCGCCGGGCCGCCGCCGGCGACCGGGCCGCGGCGGCCGCCCTGCTCGCCGACCTGCGGCCACGGCTCGTCCGCTACTGCCGGGTCCGGCTGGGCCGCATCGGCGGGGCGCACACCACGGCCGACGACGTCGCGCAAGAGGTGTGCCTGGCGGTGCTGAGAGCCCTTCCCCGCTACCGGGAGCAGGGAAGGCCGTTCTCCGCGTTCGTCTTCGCTGTCGCCGCGCACAAGGTCGCCGACGCCCAACGGGCGGCGGTGCGGGACTCCGCCGTCGCCGTCACCGATACCCCGCTTGAGCGATCGGACGCCACACCGGGGCCGGAGGAACAGGCCGTCGCGACAGATCTGGCCCATCGACTCTTTGTGCTGCTGCGCCGCCTCCCCAACGTGCAACGGGAGATCATCACGCTGCGGGTGGCGGTCGGTCTCACGGCTGAAGAGGTCGGCACGATCCTCGGCATGTCGGCACCGGCCGTACGCGTGGCCCAGTCCCGAGCCCTCGCCCGACTCCGTGCCCTTGCCGGCGACGGACTCGACGAGGTGGCGGCATGAGTCTGCACTGGCCCGCCGGTGGCGAGGAGCCGGACCTCACCACCGCCGCCTACCACGACCTGCTCCTTGACGTGCTCGGAGGAGGCGGCGCATGGGAGGCCGACGCCGACAGCCTGACCGCGATGCTGGCCCCCTGGCGCGCCGACCCCACCGCCGACGAGTCCCTCAGGTTCCCTCTCGCTAGACCACAAATCGGGCGGTGCTCAGGGAGATCAACGGCTACGAGGTGGCCACGGGCCGTCCGCTCGGCGGATTCCCGGAGGCCCGGGACGACGGCTCCACCTCGGTCGGCTGCTGGATCTACCCGACGGGGCGGTGACGATCACCAATGGCACGAAGGAGCCGTTCGACCTGGCGCTGGTGACCGCCACTGCGGCGTTCGGTGCGGCGGGGACGCAGGCCGAGCGGGTCTGCGACTCGGAGAAGTGAGTCACCGACTTCGCGAAGGCAGCCTGGGTCCGGGGCAGAAGCGCAGCGCCAAGCTCGCGTTCTCCGCCCCGACCAAGGACACCTCGAAGATCGCGCTGACGGTCAAGCCCAGCTTCGACGACGCGACCGCACTGTTCGAGGGCAGCCTGTAGGACCTCTGCCGGGGGGAGCCAAGCCCCAGCAGATGACGCAGCGGCCCCGCTGTCCCCCGCCTCGCCCTCCTCCGGGACTGGCGGCGGTCGGGGCCGCTGCCCCCGCACCAATCGCCTGCACCCCCATGTCGGACCCAGACGTGACTGGTACCTGGGGGACCTGGCTGGACAGACCAACATTGTCGCCCTCGCGAGCGTCACCGAGGCCGAGTTGTACGACCTCGCTACCGGCGCTGGCGTGGAAGCGCGGGAGCCGACATCCGGGAGCGAGTGTCCGACCTGCTCGGCCTGTTCGCCACCAGCGCCGACCGGATCCGCTACAAGCGGGGACGCGGGTGACGGTTTGCACGTCTTCCACACCAGCCTCACCGTCTGGATCACCCCCGCCGGCGATGCGCCCGTCTCCGCGTTCATCGCCCGGCTGAAGGCGGAGCTGCGGCGACTGGAGGCCCGGGGTTTAATCGCCGCGCCATTCGTCGCTTGGAACCCCGCCACTCCCTCGACTGTCGCTGTTACGTCTGGCGCGCCGCGAACGATGACAGTTATATCGGCGCGCGCGGATGTCGTGGCCGGGGAAGGCAGGGATGCTATGGAGATACGTGCCAGGACGGCATCGGTGCCGCGCCCGGTGGTGCTCGCCGCGGCGACGCTGCTCGTCGTGGCGGTCGGCGGCGTGACCGCCGCCGAAGCGGCCACTCCGGGCGCCGGGACGGTGTCGTCGACCACCCCGACCGCCAGCTGGACCGGGGGTCCCTTCGCCGTGCCCAACACGACGGCGACGACAGGCGCGCTGGCGTGCAATGCCGCGGCGCCGTGCGACGACTACGCCCTCACCGTCGACGTCCCGTCGGGGTACGACGCCAACAACGACCTGAAGATCAAGGTCAGCTGGCCCAACTCCGCCGCTGACTTCGATGTCTACCTGTACAACAGCAGCGGCGCGGAGGTTGGCCAGGCCGCCTCGACCGCCAACCCCGAGACCCTGGTCGTGCCGCCGGTGGCTGGTCAGTACACGGTGCGGGTCGTGCCGTTCACCCCGCTGGGCGAAAGCTACTCGGCGACTGCCGAGCTCACGGCGAAGCCGGCCGCTCCGGCGCCCGGGCCGGTGGGGGCCGCCTCCTTCACCAACTATCCGGCCCCTGGGACGCTGCCGCGCGCCCATGACGCCGGAGAGCCGTCGATCGGCGTCAACTGGAAGACCGGCAAGGTCATGTACCAGGCGTACACCGACACCTACCGGGTCTCCTTCGACGACAGCAAGTCCCCGGCCACGGCGGTCTGGGAGGACAAGAGCGCGCACCTGCCCAAATGCACGGCCAATGCCTCGCTGGACCCGATCCTGTTCACTGACCATGACACGGGCCGCACGTTCGAGTCGCAACTGGCCGGCAAGACCTCGCTGATGTGCTACACGGACGACGACGGCGAGACCTGGACCCCGTCGCAGGGTGGGGGCATCAACTCCGGCGTCGACCACCAGACCGTCGGCGGCGGCCGCTGGTCACCCAACGGCGTCGGCGGGACCCCGCTGTACCCGAACGCCGTCTACTACTGCTCGCAGGACATCGCCGACGCGCTCTGCGCGACCAGTCGCGACGGCGGCCTGACCTTCGGGCCGGCCGTGCCGATGTACACCCTGCTGGACTGCGGCGGCCTGCACGGGCACGTCAAGGTCTCGCCGAAGGACGGCACGGTCTACGTACCCAACAAGGGCTGCGGCGGCAACCAGGCCGTCGCGGTCTCCGAGGACAACGGCCTGACCTGGCAGGTCCGCAAGGTGCCGACCAGCCTGCCGGCGGACAGCGACCCATCGGTGGGCATCGGCTCCGACGGCACGGTGTACTTCGGCTACCAGAACGCCGACGGTCACGCCCACGTCGCGGTCTCGCACGACAAGGGCCGCACCTGGGAGAGCGACCAGGACGTCGGCGCCGCGCTCGGCGTGCAGAACGTGGTGTTCCCGGCCGTCGTCGCCGGCGACCCCGACCGGGCCGCCTTCGCCTTCCTCGGTACGACCACCGGTGGCAACTACCAGGACGCCCAGAACTTCACCGGCGAGTGGCACCTGTACGTCACCGTCACCTACGACGGCGGGCGTACCTGGTCGCTGACCGATGCGACGCCGAACGACGCGGTACAGAAGGGCTCGATCTGCACCGGCGGCACGACCTGCGGCACCGATCGGAACCTGCTCGACTTCATGGACATCCAGGTCGACAAGCAGGGCCGCGTCCTTGTGGGATACGCCGACGGGTGCGGTGCCTGTGCCACCGGCGGCGCCCAGAACTTCGACGCGCTGGCCACCATCGCCCGGCAGAGCGGTGGGAAGTCGCTGTTCGCCGCGTACGACGCGGTGGCGACGTCGACGAGGACGAAGAAATGATCCGCGTACGAGCCGGTGCCCTCATGCTCGCCGCCGCCGCAGCCCTCGTCGGCTGCGGCGGCGGGACGAACCCCGACGATCCGGACGATCCCGCTGCGGCGGCGTCCCGAGAAGGACCCTCGGCGTCCGCTGTCGTCTGCGCGGACGCGGCGACGCCCGCGCCACGACCTACCGCGCTCCCCAATGAGGTGCCACTGCCGGCCGACGCCGTCCTCACCGGGGCCGAGGAGCGATCTGGTGGGCGGCTGGTCGTCACGGCCGTGACGCGGGGTGCGTTCCGTGAGACGCTCGCGTTCATGCAGCGGGCGTACCCGGCGGCCGGACTGACCCTCAAGGAAGGCGAGGTCGAGGACCGCGACGCCGAGTCGAACTTCACAGGCAACGGCCTGGTCGGCCGCTGGACGCTACGCGAAATTCCGGACTGCCACGGCGACATCCTCGTCACCGTCCTCGTGGCCAAGCCCTGACGGCGGCAACGGGGCCGAGCAGCCCCGGCTCGGCCCCGCCTAGAACCTGCCGGCGTTCGTCGGGGCAACGTGGGCGCCGCGGTCCCGACCCTGGTTCTGGGCGGTCTCACCCAATGGCGGTGTCGCCGACGACCTGACGACCTCGACCGTAGGCGCTGTCGCCGCCGCGGCCACCCGCGGCCGGTCGAGGTTGACGCTGGCCCTGTGCGCCAACCACAGTCGGTGGGCGAACAGGACTCCGTAGCCGGCGAGGACCGCACCGAGCACGGCAATCGCGCCCGGGTGGGCGGAGCGCCGTGCCGCATCCAGGATCACGCCGAGCATTGCCGCCGCGACGATCAGTGATACGTGGTTGGATGCCCAGAACACTGCCTAGCAGCCAGCAAGATCGGGGTTGCTTGGCCGCCGTGTCGGTGCTCGGTGGGACCCCGTGCCGGTACAGCTCAAGGTGGTCATTGAGCCGCGCGTTCTCCGCTTGCAGGTTTGCCATCTCCATGGCGAGGTGGTCGAGCTCGTCGGCTACCTGGATTCGGAACCGGTCGAGATCCGTCGGCTCGTATCCGCGGATCTTCGCCGAGGTCTGCTCCGCGGATCGCCGCACAAGGTCCAGCGCCACGATCCGCGCCATGCCGGCGATCAAGTATCGAGTGATCGAAAGAGACGTCTTCGATGACCAGAGTATGCGGATCCACCAACGGCGATACGACGCCGGAATCGTGACGCCCGGGGAACAGTCGAATGCCCAAGGCCCGGTGGCGTACCTCGAGCCGGCCGTCCGGCTGCAGAACGCGGGAGGCGGTCGCACGGGTTCCCCGCGATCTGCGGCCCGACCGGCGGAACCGATCCGTCACCGCGATCCCGCCGACCGTACTGAGGAGGCGCAACGTTCTGTCGGCTACCCGGCTGCCAGCGCGGGCCGCCGACGAAACCCTCGTAGGTACGGAAACCAGGGGGTGATAGGCATGCCCGGTGACGAGGCGGCGCAGGCCTCGGAGGTCAGCCTGTTCGACAACGAGGACGTCGATGTCGGCGAAGAGGCGCCCGACGACGACGATTTCACCGACGAGGAACTCGCGGCGATCCTGGCCAGCCAGGCCGAGTCCGATACCGCAGACCCGGACGCCGAGGTGAGCTGACATGGCAAAGCTCCTGCAGATCGGAATCGTCTATCCGAACGAGATGCGCTCCGGCATCGGGCACGTGGCGTGCACCCTCGGAGGGGTGAACTACGAGAGCCGGGGCGGGCGTGGCTGCCTGAGAGGCTCAGCGGCGCGCGGGGCAGCCCACCCGCTGTTCAAGCATCGGTTCCACCGGGTGCTGACCGACGATCAGGCCAAGGCCGCCAAAGAGTGGGCCGACCGGTGCGTCGGGCTGCCCTACGTGTGGGGGGCGGTCCCGGTGCTCGCTCCGCCTCCAAAGAAAGGTGGTGACTGCTCCGGCTTGGTGTCCGGAATCTTGTGCGCCGCCGAGGGCAAGCGGGCCGTCCGTCGATTCTCGACGGGAATCTGGAAGGCACACTTCAAGGACCTCGGGTTCGTCGAAGGTCTCGGTAGCGGCATCCTGGACGCAGCGGCGATCGGCGTCGCGGACCGGCCCTACCCGGGTACGCCGGTCGGGCTGAACAGCCCGAAGAAAGATCACGTGAAGTGGATCCAGGCCCGGCTGAACTTCGCCGCGGGCAACAAGCATGCCGTCTTGGGTGGCAAGCCGTTGGCGGTCGACGGCGACTATGGCCCTAAGACGCAGAAGGTGGTTATCGCGTTCCAGAAGCGCCACGGCCTGCAGGGCCAGGGCATGTGCGGGCCGAAAACCTGGCCGCTGCTAAACGCCATCCGGTAGCCACACCAATCCTGCGCGTCGCGCAGGAACAGGCGGCGTTGTCATCCCGGCGCGCGCATCGGTGCCGCGACGTGAGAGTCGAATGCCATTGGCAATGTCCGCACCGCCGCCTCCCACTCGAGCCCGAAGAGGTTAGGGTGCGGGTCCGCATCGACGAGCTGGCCTCCGTCCGGTGGACGATCACTGAGGTAGCGGCCTTGGGCATCGACTTGCGCGCGCATCATGGCAGACACGTTCCAGCACACAAATCCTGTCCGGGAGTCGACAGTCAGACACCCGCCGGCGAATCGCCGTTTCATCATGTCCTTCAATGCCGTTCGACGGCGTGGGGGCAGGCGCGTCTCGTGGGAGCTGCGCCTGGGCCCGGTCCTACATCGGGGTTCGTCGCGAAGGGACCTCTCGGCTGGAAGTGAGGCACTCAATGCAATACCGGTTGGTTGTCGTGGCACGGGCGTCGTGGCGGCGGTCCCCAACGGTTGCGGGCCAGTGATGGCTCGGGGCGACTACGAGCTTGTTATCGAAACGCCGTTCCAGTCCGTGGGGTCCCACCCGCGGCGGTATGGGGTGATGTTCAGCCCGTCATCGTCTCGGTCGCGGCTGCGTATCGTCGATTCTGGCCGCCGCTACTCTGTACGGCTGCAACCGAATGGGACGGTCCAGTACAGCGTCGACGGCGACGTGAGCTGGCATCCGATTCGGCCGCTGCCCGAGCCGTGCACCGGCGAGATCCTGCCTGCGTTTGTGTCTCATGACGAGTGGCGAGCCGGACGCCCGCTCGAAACGGTCCGCTTCGACATGCTTGCCGTGGGACGCGGTCGCATCATCGCGAAGGAGGCCGGGACCGACCGGCTGTTCCACTGCGTGATCGACGAACTCTTCCGCGGCCGTCGTGTCTCGGGTGCGGACTGCGACGTCGATGTGAACGTCGGATGCCGCAGCGAGGATCCGCCCATTCCCGGCTTCTACATGAAGCTCGACCCTGAGTACTACGTGACGGGACCGCCGAGCCTTGTCGTTCCGCCGGCCGCCCAGCGCGACTACGCGGGCCACCCGGCCAGCGCCCGCCTGCCCGCCTTCGCCGAACTCCTCGAGTTGGGCGCGGCGGACGTAATGATCGTGCTGCAGCGTGCGCGCACGTGGTACCTGGTCGATGCGCGCTCGCCGCGCTCGATCGTCGGGCCGGAAGATCTCCAGTTCACGGAGGCCGACTTCAGGTCGGTGTTCACCGAGCAGGTCATCCGCGACATCCTGAACGCAGCGCTGTCGGCAGCCGAGCAGATGCTCGACGGTGGCGTTGGCCGCGGCATCGAGCAACTGGTTGAGGGCCAGCTGCGCCAGTTCCTGCCGAACGTTCCGATCGAAGGCCTTCGTGAAAGCTTCGCGGCGCTCGGTCCACTCGGCGATTTTCTCGACGGCCTGGTCAAGGCGGTTGTCGACTGGTTGGCGGGGGGCGTCGCCCCATGGCTCGCCGAGTTGATCGCAAACGCGGTGCCCAACACGTTGATCGACACGCTCGCCGAGACGGTGGCCAGGAGCATCCAGGACGAAGGCTATGGAGCCCTCGTGCTGCCCGCGTACGTGGCGTTGGGATTCCTCCTCTATGGGGCGAGGGTCTCAAAGGCGATCAAGACCGAGGCTGGTGTGTTCCTGCTGGACCCGCGCGTGCTGGCCAGCACTTTCCCCGAAAACCGGCCGCTCAGTGACGCCATCGCCAAGCTCATGCTCTTGTCCCGGCGACGCGAGGCCACGCCCCCACCCGGCCGGTCGGAGTGGCCGGACGGAATGCCGACGCCGAACCAGCCGCCCGGATGGATGCCGACCTACCTGCACACCCGATACGTGCCGCGTGACCGGGAGCCGGGCACCCTAGGCCACCTCGCCGTCGCCACGTCGCCCGAGGAACGCTTCGCGATCCAGTTCTCAAAGGTGCTCGACCTCGGAGTCGGCTACAGCCACTGGACCGAGCAGTGGCAGCGGCACTTCGGTGGCGAAATCCATTCGCTGCTCGCGACGAGGCCGATCTTCCAGCAGGAGCAGTACAACCTGATGCAGTACCGGCTACTCAACGGCCCCGTGATCGACGGGGACGGGTTCAACGATGGCACCACAAACTTCTACATGCTGGTCAAGCTCGGCGTGGCCGGCTCCGACGACACAGCGCTGCCGCAGCGCTACGCCATCCTGTGGATCGACGAGCAGACGTACTTCACACAACGTTGGCGGCTCCTCGACCCCACCGAGGATGTCCTCGGCGACCTGTTCTCGCTGGCACACTCGCTGAAGCGGAACCCCGAATGGTTCCACTTCTCCCGCGAACGGTTCTGGTCGCCCTTCACGGACGACCTGGTCAACGACAACAGCCGCATGGCCGTACGGCGCCAGATCGTCGCGGTCACCGGCTACAACCGCGCCGATCAGCGGCACGAGATCTACACGATCTGCTTCAACTATGGCGTAAGTGACCACACGTGGCGTTGGCGACGCTACCCAGCCGCCGAGCAGGTCATCGTCGAAGCCGCGACAGCGCAGGACGCCGACCAAGATTTTCCCACCATCATGAAGAGCGGGCCAGCCAACGCGTACGTCGCCGTCAACACCCTGGACCTACGCGATGACACGACGCTGCACGTGCGCGGCACGAAACGCGCGCGCGCCGACGCGCCGCTGCGCGCAGGCCGCTGGGTGCAACGCTATCTGCCCGCCGACTGCCGGCACGTGCCGGCACCGCACCAGTTGACGGGCGGGAAGCCGAAGGCCGGCTTCGGTCACGCGTGGGACTTCGTATCCGAGACCGCGTACCGCCGGGCCGACCAGTTTTACCAGTTCGGGGTCTACGAACCAAACATCGATTCGCGCTGCCAGTACTACGAAGTGGAGCTGCTGCCCGGCGAGGACGGGCTGGTGCCCAACGTCGAGGACGTCGTCGGCAGCGTTTGGCGCAACGACGGGGAAAGCAGCCCAGTTGAGCGGCTGCACCACAACACGACGAACTTTGTATGGACGCCGACCAAGAACGACAGCGGCATGATAGAGCTGTCCGGCCGTGCGCTCCTGCGCGACCGGCGCACCCTGCCCACGATGTCGATGTACGAATCGACGACACGCTTCCGCATCCTCGAACGCAAGCCACACGGGCTGATCGCCGTCTTCTACGACAAGCGTGACGACGAGCTCCAGCCCGCCAGCGACCTGCCGCACGAAACCGTCTTCCGCGAGGACTTCGAAGACGCCGCCATCCCCACCGAGTGGGAGAACGAGACAGGTGGTCAGGCGTGCGCGCCGACACCCATCCCACGTCCGCCCAGGACCATCCGCTGCCTCGTGAAACGCAACAAGCGGGTGCTCCACCCGCCGATCGTGCGCAAGGCGCAGGTCGTCGTCCGCGGCGTAAATTTGTCCATCTCCTTCTGGACGCCGCAGACCGAAGACGACGTTAATGAGAACGTCTGGAAGGTCAGTCTTGCCGCCATCGACGAGACCGGCGTCGTACCGATCTGCAGCCT
Organism: Micromonospora sp. NBRC 110009; assembly: GCF_030518795.1. Taxonomy (NCBI): domain Bacteria; kingdom Bacillati; phylum Actinomycetota; class Actinomycetes; order Micromonosporales; family Micromonosporaceae; genus Micromonospora; species Micromonospora soli. The sequence goes on from NZ_CP130427.1 coordinate 6,706,269, forward strand.
CACACGACACCCAAACTTCATCCGACGCGGTCGTCCCGACGCCCCCCTGCCCTTCGATCACGCCGGGGAACTCGGCGACGAATGGCGATACGACGGCCTGTACAAGGTTGACCCGAAGATGATCGAGCGCGTGAACCGCTTCTGCACACCGGCCGGGCACGTCGACTACGCCACCAGCCTCTGGTTTGAGGACATCGTCGGGCACCGCAGCGTCGCACAGGAGACGCTATTCGGCTGACTGGGCGCTGTCGGACGGGTCTGAGTCGAAAATGAACCTCTACTCCGGCCTGCAGGGCATCTACCGGCGCCGGCGACTACTTTCTGCCTGCGGACAGGCGGCCTTCGAAGGCGATATCCAAGGCGCTCAACGCGGGTTTCCAGCGCGGGAAGGTGTCCTCATCGGGGATTAGCCTCCAGCGCCAGCAGGCCCTGCGCGTGCACGACAGAGACCGACAGGGTCTTGTAGCCGACCTCGTCGAAGAGCACCGTCATGCGGTCCTTTTCGTACCCGAGGACCATGCCTGATCCCCATTTGGGGTGCCGCACGATGCTGTGGAGTGGGTATGGGCCGTCGTCGGGGAGCGCTTCGGAGGTGCCGCCGTGGCAGTTGTCGCAGTGGCCGCAGGGTCGGCTCAGCTGCTCTCCGAAGTAGCCGAGCAGCGACTGCATCCGGCAGCCACGGCTTTCGGCGAAGCGGCGCATCATGTCGGTGCGGGAGCGCTGCCCGGCCTGGTAGCGGCCGTACTCGGCCAGCGCCTCCCGTGCCGCCTGGTCTGGAAGCGGGGAATACGGGCCGGCCCTCAGTTCGCCTCTCGGCCCCGTCGTGATCGCCCCCACCTGCTCGAGCAGGCTGATGTGGCTGGCGATCTTGCGGGGGCTCAGGCCGGTGGCCTTGGCCAGCGCGGTGCGCGTCAGCGGGCCGGCATGCAGGAGGGCGGCGATCGCCCGCAGCTCGTCCCGGTCAGGTGCGCCGCCGGTGAAGAAGCGTTGCAGGGCAGTGTCCTCGGCTCGGTAGAGCAGCAACGCCCGGGCCGGTTCACCGTCGCGTCCTGCCCGCCCGATCTCCTGTAGATAGCTGTCCGGTGAATCGGGCAGGGCCACGTGTGCCACCCAGCGGATGTTCGGCTTGTCGATGCCCATGCCGAACGCCGAGGTGGCGACCATGATCGGCACCCGGTCGGCGAGGAAGTCTTCGTGGCGGCTGCGACGTAGCCCGGCCGTCATGCCACCGTGGTAGGCCTGTGCGGGATAACCCGCGTCGGACAGCCGTTGCGCGAGGTCCTCGGCGGCACGCCGGGTCGGCACGTACACGATGCCGGGAGGGTCGGCTTCCTTGAGCAGCGTGAGCAACCTGCGCCAGCGGTAGTCCTCGCTGGGGCAGTGCGCGGCCGCCACGAAGAGGTTCGGGCGATCCAGCCCGGACAAGACCAGCCGCGGCTTACGCATACCGAGCCGCGTGGTGATGTCATCGCGCACCGGCGGCGACGCCGTGGCGGTCAGTGCCACGACGGGCGGTCTGCCCAGGCCGCGGATGAGGTGGCCGATGGCCAGGTAGTCGGGGCGGAAGTCGTGGCCCCACGACGAGATGCAATGCGCTTCGTCAACCGCCACCAGCGCCGGGCGCAGCGCGTGGACCTGGGCCAGCCGTTCCGGCGAGCTGAGCTGCTCCGGGGTGATGAACAGGAATCTCGCCGTACCCGAGCGCAGCTCGGCCAGCGCGGCCTCCTGCTTGCTCTGGCTCTCCGCGGAACTGATCCGGACCGCCCGCAACGCGGGATCGTCACGCTCGTTGAGGTTGCTCATCTGGTCTTGCTGTAGTGCCAGTAGCGGTGAGATCACCACCGTCGGGCCGCGCAGCAGCGTGGCGGGAACCTGGTACACCGCGGACTTCCCGCCCCCGGTCGGCAGGACGACCAGCGCGTCACGGCCCGCGAGCAGGGCCCGCATGGCGCGCATCTGCGTGTCGCGCAGCCTCTGCCAGCCGAAGTGCCGACGGGCGGCGCGGCGTAACCGCCAGGAGCGGAAGATCGTCATCATCGCCGGGCATGCTAGCGAACCGCACCGACGGACCCAAGATCCTCCCAAGGTCCTTCGTACGCCTCGTCGGCGGTGACACGCCCACCGGATGAGACGAGGCCCTCCCGGACGTCGGCCAGCACCGGAGCGGCCAGAAGGCAGTCAGAGCGGTCCTTGGTGAGCGCGGCGTGGGTCCGGTCTGTGTGCCGGAAGGGTGACAAGTCTTGGCTTCACCGACGCAGATCTGCCGCCCGCCTGCACGGCGTTCCCCGAGTTGGCCGCGCCCCGCTGGCATCGGCCCCGGCGGAAGTCGGGGCGGATCTCGACGGCGCAGGCCGGGGATCGGCACCGGGCTGCGGGTCGTTGCCGACGCCGCAGGGTCAGCCTGCTCCGCGACAGGGCCCGGCGCGTCTCGGACGTCGCCTAGCTGATCTTTCGCAAGCGACCACAGCAGCACCCCGCTGCGACCGGCACATAAGAGACTGAAACAGAGAAACCGCAGGTCATCGGCCTGCGGTTGCGGATAACGCACCGTCTTAGGAACCGCGGGACCTTGGCCGAGCGCGCCGGCGAGGTGTCGCCGGACGGGATGCAGCGGTTGCAGCGGTGGGCGGACTGGCACGTCGAGGCGGTCCGTGATGCGGTGCGAGACCACTTGATCGAGCACGTTGACGACCCGCGTTGTGCTGATCGTCGCACCAACCTCGTCCGGCAACCATGAGTCGCTGACCGGTCTTGTCAGGCTGTGACAGGCGGGCGGGAAGTTCATCGGACCTGACAGCCGAGTTCTGGGCGGTGCATGTCATCCACGGCATGCCCGCCGGGTGGGGACCCTTCTTCGGCGAGGCCATCGGTCCGGCATGGCTGGCGCGGCGTACTGGCACCGCAGCCCTTCGCTACGCGCAAAGGGAGGAGCGCCCCCACCGGACCCGATCCTTCGTCTGGTCCCCACCGCGGCGGCCCACACATCCCTGTGGAGCGCCGCAATGCACATGATCTCTGTTCTCAACGATCTGGTTTTGGCCGCTGCTCCCCCTGATGGTGGAGGCCCGAAGTCCATTGCCCAGGTCATTTCCAACATCACTGGCTGGGTCATGGGCATCATCGCGTTGGTCGCGACGATGTTCCTGGTCATCGGTGGCCTGCGCTACATGGCCGCCGGCGGTGACCCGGCGCAGGTTGAGCAGGCGAAGGGCAACGTCAAGTCCGCGCTGATCGGCTACGCCCTGGCGGTGCTGGCCCCGGTGATCCTGCAGGTGCTGCAGGGCATCCTCGGCGGATGAGGCGGCGGTCATGGTCGACTGGATGATGAACGGCCTGGTCAGCTGGCTCGCCGAGAAGGTCGTCGACCTTCTCGGCGGCCTGCTGGCCTTCCTCGCCTCGTCAATGTTCGTATCGCCGGACGTCACCGTCCTGCCGCAGGTGCAGTCGATCGCCGACAAGAGCGCCCTGGTCGTCGGCGCCTGCTTCGTCCTCGCGATCATCGCCGTGGGCGTCGCTGCGATGGTCGGCGACTCGGTCGAGGTGCGCTACGGAATCAAGGAGCTGCTCCCCCGGCTTGTCGTCGGGTTCGTGCTGTCCGCGTTCGCGGTCCCGCTGACCGGTGTGCTCATCGGCATCGCCAACGCCCTGACGGTGTCGATCGCCGGCACGTCCGCGCCGACCAGCGAGGCGGTAGCCTTCGTCCGGGCTCGGATCGCCTCGGCGATGACCGACGAGGGCTCCGCCCTGCTGATGGCGGTGATCGGGCTGCTCATCGTCGTGTTGATGTTCATGCTCGTCGGCACCTGGCTGGTGCGGATCGGTGTGCTGGTCGTCCTGGCCGGGGTCGCGCCGGTGGCCCTCGCGTGCTACGCCACGCCGTGGACGCAGGGTGCCGCCGAGTTGTGGTGGCGCAGCCTGCTGGGGTGCCTGGCCACACCCACGCTGCAGGCGGTCGCTTTTACGGCGGGCATCGACCTGCTGGTCGACCCGGAGGCGAACCTGCCGATCCTGCTCGGCCTACCTGGCTCGGACGCGGTGAACCTCATGCTCGTCATCGTCGTTCTATGGGTCACGATCAAGATCCCCGGGATGATGCGCCGGTATGCGACCCGCTCGGGGTCGCGGAACGGCGGCGGGGTTCTGCTGCGCGCGGTGTTCGTCCAGGGCTTCACCCGTCACTTGCCGCTCGGCCGATTTGGCCCTAGCGCCGTGCGAGGTGTCCGATGAGCACCAACGAGGACACTCCCCCACGGGCCGTCGTTCCGGCCAACGTCAACGAGCCTGATCGGATCACGTTCGGGCTGACGTTCCGGCAGCTGAGCATCATCGGCGGCGCCGGCCTCGGCGGGTTCGGTCTCTACCGCACGTTCGGGCATCTGCTCCCGCCGGCGGCGTGGATCGTCGCCGGGCTCGTCGTATTCGCCGTCGCGGTCGTGGTGGCGCTCGGCCGCCGTGATGGCCTGCCATTGGACGTATGGCTGCGGCACGGGTTCACGCTGGGCCGTAGCCCGCGCACGCTCGCCCCGGGTGAGGCTCGGGCCAGCTCGGTCGCCGTCGTCGCGGGCAAGCCGAGTGTTCCGGCGCCGCTGCGCTCGCCGGTCACGGCGGTCAGCCCGACCGGCGTGCTCACCAGCGAGGGCAGCGACAAGGTGTTGATCGCCTGCGGCATCACGAACATCCACCTGCGCACAGGTAGCGAGCAGGGTGCGCTGCTGGGTGGGTTCGGCCGGTTCCTCAACAGCCTGGCTGGACCGGCGCAGATCGTCGTGACCGCGCAGCGGCACGACCTGACCGCCTACGCGCAGGCGACCGTCGACCACGCGCCGCGCCTGCCGCATCCGGCGTTGCAGGCCGCCGCCGACGACTACGCCGAGTTCCTGCTCGACCTCGACAGCCAGCGGGATCCGTTGCGCCGTCAGGTCCTCGCCGTCGTCACCGGCGTGCACGCGGCCGACCCGGCGGCGCGAGCCCTGTCCGGGCTCGGTGTCGAAGCCGCTGCCATGGATGGACCTGCGGTCGCCTCAGCCCTCGCGGCCGCGGTCGATCCGTTCTCCCCACCGGTGCCGGGCCCCCGAGCGGTGCCTGGCGCCCCGATCACCCTGCGGAGCACATCGTGAACCTGTTGAAGACCAAGAAGAAGAGCGCCGCGGCCGTGGAGGGCATGCCCTCCCCGGCTGCCGTGCAAGTCACCCCTTCGCACGTGCAGGTCGGCGACGGCTACGCCGCCACCTACGCCGTCTGCGGCTACCCGGCCGAGGTCGGCCCCGCCTGGTTGGATCCGCTGCTGTCCTACCCCGGTCGCGTCGACGTCGCCGTGCACCTGGAGCCCGTTGCGGCTCAGCTTGCCGCGCCGATGCTCAACCGCCAACGCGCCCGCCTCGAATCCTCGCGCCGCCTCGACGCTGACCAGGGACGGCTGGGTGATCCGATGGTGGAGGCGGCAGCGGCCGACGCCGCGGACCTGGCCGAGCGGGTCGCCCGCGGGGCGGCGAAGCTGTTCGAGGTCGGCATCTACGTCACCATCCACGCCCGCACCCTCGACGAACTTGCCACGGTTACCGCGGGCGTGAAGTCCGCCGCCGCCGGCGTGCTCCTGGACTTGCAGCCGGCGACGTTCCGGCACCAGCAGGGCTGGGTCTCCACGTTGCCGGTCGGCGTGGATCCGCTGCGGATGCGCCGGATCCTCGACACCACCGCCCTCGCGGCGGCGTTCCCCCTCGCGTCGGCGGACCTCGCCGCCCCGGCCCCCGGCGTCGTCGCCCCGCCCGAGGGCGTGCTGTATGGGCTCAACACCACCAGTAATGGGGTGCTGGTCTGGAACCGGTGGGCGCAGGACAACCACAACAGCGTCGTGCTGGCCCGCTCCGGCGCCGGGAAGTCGTACTTCGTCAAGCTGGAAGTGCTGCGCAACCTGTACCAGGGCACTGCGGTGTCGGTCATCGACCCCGAGGACGAGTACGCGCCATTGGCCGAGCACGTCGGGGGCACTGTCGTGCAGCTCGGCCAGCCAGGCGTCCGCATCAACCCCCTCGATCTGCCCGCCGACAATCGGCCCGACACCCTCACCCGCCGCGGCCTGTTCCTGCACACGCTGATCTCGGTCATGCTCGGGGTGGCACCGCCGCCGGCCGAACGAGCCGCCCTCGATCGGGCCATCACCGCCACCTACCACCAGGCGGGGATCAACGGCGACCCCGCAACCTGGACCAAACCCGCACCGCTGCTGCGCGACCTGGCCGAGGTGCTGGCCGCCGACAGTGACCCGGCCGCCGGGCAGCTCGCCGCGCGGCTCGCCCCGTGGACGGTGGGGAACTTCGCCAGCCTGTTCGACGGGCCGACCACCACCACCCCTGAGGGGCACCTGGTGGTGTGGTCGCTGCGGCACCTGCCCGACGAGCTGCGCACCGTGGGCACGTTGCTGGCCCTCGACTCGATCTGGTCGAGCATCGACACACTAGCCGCGGGCGGGCGCCGGCGGCGGCAGCTGGTCGTGGTGGACGAGGCGTGGCTGCTGATGCGCGACGGCGAAGGCAGCCGGTTCCTGTTTCGGATGGCGAAGGCTGCCCGCAAGCGGGCGGCGGGTCTGTGTGTGGTCACCCAGGACGCGGCCGACGTGCTGTCGACCGACCTGGGCCTGGCTGTGGTGTCCAACGCCGCGACCCAGGTGCTGATGCGGCAGAGCACGCAGTCCATCGACGCGGTGTCGGAGGCGTTCAGCCTGACCGCCGGGGAGTCGCGGCTGCTGCTGTCGGCGCCGCGCGGTGAGGGCCTGCTGGTTGCCGGCCGGAGCCGGATTCCGTTCCGCGCTGTCGGGTCGGCCGCCGAGCACACGATCGCCGTGACCGGGATCGGGGAGGCCGAGTGATGACCCACCCGACCTGGCCCGAAGGTGTCTGGCACTGGATCGTTGGCCGGCCATGGCTCGGCGTCCTCGCCGCCACAGGCCTCGTCGGCGCGGTGTTCGCCCACCACCAGCTACTCGCCTGGCGGCACAAGCGACTCATGACCGACGCACGGTGGCTGACCATCGCCGCCCCGCCGGAGGTCACCAAGGAAGCAGCCGCCGCGTTCTGGACCACGCTCGTCGGCGTGCTAACTCCGCCGGGGTGGCGGCTCCAGCTCTACGGCTACCCGCACGTCGCGTGGGAGTACACCTGGACCGGCCGCGCCCTCACCATCCGGATGTGCGTGCCCGGCATAGTGCCGGCCGGCGCGGTCGAAGCTGCCGTCCACGCCGCCTGGCCCGCCGCGACCATGACAATCGTCGAAGCCGCCGCCCCGATCCCACTGACTGTGGGTGAGGAGGTGGGTGGGGCGCACTGGCCGCAGCACACCGACGGGCTGCCGCTGCGCAGCGAGCACGACGCCGATCCGCTGCGGGCGCTGCTCGCCGCCGGCGCCGAGGTACGCGACCGCGAACACGCGTGCGTGCAGATCCTCGCCCGCCCGGCCTCCGCCCGCCGGGTCCGGGCGGCCAGACGGGCGGCGGCCACCAGTACGCATCCGCACGGGCGGCCCGATGTGGCCGCCCGCGCCGTCTCCGGCGCGGCGCGGCTAGCCATCGAACCCCTCCTGTGGCTGCTCGACGTGTTCACGCCCGGCCCGTCTCCCCGGCCGCGCAGCTCGGCACAAGGCACGTCGGTGCGGGCGGCCGAGCGGGACCCGGTGGCCCGCGCCGACGCGCGCACGGTCGTGGACAAGGCCGTGCGGGTGCCGCACTTCGAGATCGCGCTCCGGTTCGCGGTGGCCGCCGACGCGGACAAGACACCACCGGACCCGCAGCGGGCCGGACAGGTCCGCTCACGCCTGCTCGGGATGCGGCACACCATCGCTGCGGCCGCCGCGATGTACACCGGTCCGAACCGGCTGCGGGGCATGAAAATGCCGCATCCGGTCGCCACGCTCGCTGGGCGACGGCTGCGGCGCGGGTTCCTGGCCACCGTGCCGGAACTCGCCGCGCTAGCGGCGCTGCCGCAAGACCTCGCCGTGCCGGGCCTGGACCGGGCGCGGGCCAAGGCCGTGCCAGCACCGGTGCAGGTACCCTCCGGCGGGCGAGGCGTGAAGGTGCTGGGCCGGTCGCAGATCGGCCGCCACAGCGTCGGCCTGAACGTGACCGATGCCCGGCAGCACGTGCACGTGGTCGGCAAGACCGGCGTCGGCAAGAGCACACTGCTGCTGAACATGATCCTCGGCGACATCAAAGCCGGCCGCGGGACGGTGGTCATCGACCCGCGCGGGGACCTGATCACCGACATCCTCGACCGCCTCCCCGCCTCCCACGCCAACAAGATCGTGATCATCGACCCGGACCAGGACAACCCGGGCCGCTTCAACCCCCTCGACGACCAGGGCGACCCCCACCTGGCAGTGGACAACCTGGTCGGGATCTTCGCGAAGATCTTCCAAGGGCAGTGGGGGCCCCGCATGGACGACACCATGCGGGTGGCGTGTCTGACGCTGATGCGGCACGCCAAACCCACCCTGAGCCTGGTCCCGTCGCTGCTGCAGGACCGGGAGTTCCGGGCCAGGTTCACCCACGGCCTAGACGACCCGGACGGGCTCGGCGGGTTCTGGCTCTGGTACGACGGCATCAACGAGCAGTTCCGCGGCCAAGTCATCGCCCCGGTCCTCGCACGGTTGCGGGCGTTCCTGCTGCGCGACTTCGTCAAGAGCGTGATCGGCAACGCCCACTCGTCGTTCGACATGGGCACCGTGCTCGACGGCGGAGTCCTACTCTGCCGGCTACCCAAGGGCATCCTCGGGGAGGAGACCAGCCGGATTCTCGGCTCGCTGATCGTCGCCCGGGTGTGGCAGGCCGCCATCGCCCGCGCCACCATCCCCGAACACCAGCGAAAAGACGCCTGCCTATACGTCGACGAGTGCCAGAACTTCCTCACCTTGCCGGGCAGCGTCGGGGACATGCTGGCCGAGGCCCGCGGGTTCCGCCTCGGGCTGGTCCTCGCGCACCAGGACCTCGCTCAGCTGCCCAGGGACGTCGCCGCGGCGGTGTCGGCTAACGCCCGGTCGAAGCTGTTCTTCACCGTCGACCCGGCCGACGCGCGGGAGCTGTCCCGGCACACCAAACCCGAGTTGGACGAGCACGACCTCGCCCACCTCGACGTCTACACCGCCGCCGCCCGGCTGCTGGTCGGCAACCGGGAACTACCGAGCTTCACGTTCGTGACCAACCCGCCGGCGCCGGTCGTGGGTGAGGCGACCGCGATCCGGCAGGCGTGCGCCGCCGCCCACAGCGGCACGAACGGTGAGCCGCCGATGCAGCAGCTCGCCCGCACGGCGATGAAGCGGCGCATGACCGCACCCGACCGCTGAGGGTCGGCTCGTTCGAGGGCTCGGCTGGGTGCGGCACAGGGGGCTCGTTTGGGGGTGTCCGCGAAACGAGGCCCCACACGAGCCCCCTCCATCCGGCCTGTCAGGTGCCTGAGCTGCCCAAACCCGCCAGCCGACAGCACCGAAGCCAAGATCAACCTATCCAGACTCCCTACGGGACTCTCTCTCCACAGGGGTGAACCGCCTATGCCGCAATCACGTACAGCCGGCCTGCTGGCCATCTACCCCCACATCACCAGCCGCGACCGCCTGCTGCTCCAACTCCTGGACGACCACCACGTTTTCACCACCGACCAGATCCACCGCATGCTGTTCCACGCCCGCCGGACCTGTCAGATCCGGCTCGGCGAGCTGGCCGCCCTGGGCCTGCTGGACCGGTTCCGGTTCGCCCGCGACGGCGGCGGCAGCCAACCGTGGCACTGGACGCTCGGCCACAACGGGCACCGATTCCAAGCCGCGGCCCACAACCGGCCCGAACCCACCGCACGGGCGAGCCGCCAGACCGTGCAGCGGCTGTCGGCCAACCCGCACCTGACCCACCTGCTCACCGTCAACGAGTTCTTCGTCCGGCTCACCGCCCACGCCCGCCAGCACCCCGAGGCGCGGCTGGACCGGTGGTGGTCCGAGTCGCTGACCACCAAGCAGTACCGGACCGTCACCGCCGACGGGCACGGCCTGTGGAGCGTCGCCGACACCACGGTCGGGTTCTTCCTCGAAGCCGACACCGGCACCGAACCCCTCAGCCGGGTGGTGGCCAAGCCCGACCGGTACACGCAGGTGATCCGACGCGGCGGCCCCCGATACCCGGTGCTGTTCTGGCTCCACAGCGAGCAACGCGAAGAACACCTCCACCGGCTCCTACGCGGCCGGCCCGGCGACGTCCCGGCCGCGACCGCCACCCACCACAACGACCCCGCCGACGCAGTCTGGCTCCCGGCCGGCGCCACCGGCCGGGTCCGGCTGGCCGAGCTGCCCAGCGACCACGGCCAGCCGGTAGCGGACAACCCCAACTACGACGACGGCGTCTTCGTGCTCTGACAGCGCCTGACAGCCGCACAGGCGATCGGATCGGCGCAGGTCAGAGACGTGATCCTTGTTCCTGACAGGGGCGGTGCTGTCAGGTCACGAAGCTACGGTGCAGCTTCTTCTATCTGCTCGCACCGCCACCCGTCTGCCGCTCCCGGGTCTGCCCGCGCCAGCGGGATCACCCACAGCCCACCCCTTCGGTCGGCTCGTGATCCACGCCGCGCGCCCTTCGAGGCAGGTAGCCGGCTCAGACGCCGCGCTTCGGTGACACCACCGCGCATCCACCCGTGCCCACCCATTCAGGAAGGGAGCACCCTGCCATGTTCAAGCCCAGGCAGCTCACCATCCGCGTTGTCACCGTCTGCTTCGCCCCCAGCGATGACATGGACTGGTTCGCCGCCTCCGAGAAGGTCAACGACTTGCTGCACGTCAACGGCACCCCGACCCGCCGCTACCACGTCCGCCACCGCCCCCTGATCGGCTGGCTGACCCGCTACTTCCGCTACCACCTGCTCCACACTGCCCGCCGGTTCGGCGCGATCACCATGGCCGCCGGAGGCCGCAAAGGTCGCCTCGACCTGACCGGCACCGCCGCCAATGCCGCCGAACGTGCCGCCCGGCGCTGGCACGCGTGGAACACCCACATTGCTGCGACAACCCGCCCGGCCCGCATGTGGGAGGACTACCTCGCCCAGCACCACGCCGACCCCAACAAGGTCAGCCTCGCCGAGGCCCGCCGCCGCTTCGAACAGCAACCCCGCGTCCTGGCGATGCTCGCCCACTCCTTCGACCCCTACGAACTGTCCGTCTACCAGGCGGGCGAAGCCACCTACACGGGGCTGTACTGGCGCATCGCCCTGATCGGCGATGCGCTGATCACCACCGACGGCCGCCTCCTCCTCTCGGCCAGCGACTCCGTGGCTGACCGGTTCCGCTTCCTCAACGAGGCATGCGCCTACCTGCGCAACCTGCACCGCAGCACACGACTGTGCGCCGTCGCCATCGCCTAACCCCCATCGCCTGAACACCGAAGGCCGGTCGCAGCCCCGCTGCGACCGGTCCTTCGGCATGCCCACAACCCCGCCCGCCCGCAAAGGAGATCCCGATGTTCCTGACAGATCCCGCCCTACGGCGCATCGCCGCCGATACCAACGACGTCCTGCCCGAGCACCTGTGGCGCCACGACACCGCCACCCTCGACGCCCTCGGCGACCTCGCCCGCGTCCTGCACAAGACCGCCCTCGGGTTCAACGACAGCACGGCCACCCTCGACAAGTCCCTCACCCGGCTGAGTGAGCTCGCCGAGGCAGCCCACCAGCAGCTGGCCGCACGCGCCGACCTGCACATGACCGGCTACCACCAAGCCCTCACCGATGCACTCGCCGCCCGCGAGCGGCACATCGTCCTCGGAACCATGCTCATCACGGCCTACCGCGGCTGGCGCAACCACCGACCGCTCGACCCCGGCGACGAGCGGCATCTGCTGCTGCAACCCGGCGACCCCTCGCGCGGCGTTGCCGTCCTACGCCAGCGGGAGCCGCACACCTGGCTGGTCTTCCCCGACACCGAAGCCGCCAGGGCCTTCGACATCCCCTACCCGGGCCGACTCGTCGGCGAGGTCACCCAAACCAACGCCGGCTGGACCCCGACCGCCTACACCAACCTGCAGCATCGCCAGACCCAGCCCGGCCTGACCTACCCGCTGCCGGTCTGTGACGAGCTCGCCTCGGCCTGCCGGTCCCTGCTGCGCTGGTGGCACCTCCGCCACTCCTACGCCTGGCGCAGCCGCACCCCCGGACAGCTCACCCCGGCCGAACTCGCCCACCTCGACGCCTAACTTTCCGCAGTCAGTAGCCGACGATCTCCCACCGCCCCCGGCTACTCACCTTGGCGGCAGCACGCCGCCCCCAGGTCACCGGGCCGCAATCAGCAGCACCCAGCACGGCAGCGCACAGCTCCACGCGTCTGCCGTGCTGACCGCTGCCCGCGACCCGGCGCACCACCGCCCGACAGAACACCGCCGGGCGTTCCAACCCCAGTTCCCAAGGAGGGAATCGCACATGGAGGACCTGTCCCTGACGCCTGCCACGCAGGCCGTCCTCGACGCCCTGACCGAACTCGGCCGAGGAAACGTCCACGAACTGGCCGACAAGTCCGGCAAGGCCCGGTCGACCACCGACAAGGCGATCAAGACCCTCGCCGACGCCGGTGTGATCGTCGCGGTGGACACCGACGCCGACCCGGCCGACGGCACGCCCACCCAGTGGACCCTCGCGGCCCGGGCGGAGGACCCCGCCGCTGCCCCGGACGACGTCGACCTCGGTGACGAGCGCACCTCCAACGCGGACGAAGCCGACCTCGCCGACCAGGACCTGGAGGATGCGGCCGACGAGTCAGGCACCGAGCGAACCGATCAGGCCGACGGCGGCGAGGTCGGGGCCGACCCGGACGAGGCCGGCGACGACGCGGAGGACGAGGCCGGCCAGACCGAAGACGGCGGCGAGGACACCGAGGACGAGGACAGCACGGGGCACGACGGGAGCCCCACCGTCACCGTCGTGCAGGCGACGCGTCCCGGGGACCGCAAGGTCATGGCCATCAAAGGCGTCCTGGCCGACTACGGCGACGACGGCGCGACCCTCGACGTGATCGTGGCGGAAAGCGGCATCGGTCGCCCGACCGCGACCCGCCTGCTCACCGCGATGGAGCAGGCCGACGCCGCCCGCCGCCTACCCGGCCTGCCGCAGCGGTGGATGCCGGGCCCCACCAAGGCCAGCGAGGTCGACCCCAATCCCGAGCCGCCCCGCTGCCCGCTGTGTCACCAGGTCATCCGTGGGCTGGCGAACGCGCCAAGCGCCTCGGCGGCCGTGCTGTCCCTCATCCGGTCTGACGGCACGCTGCACATCGTCGGCCCGGACGGTGAGACCCACGTCGTCACCCTGCCCACGCGCACCCGCGGGACGGGCGTCGCCAGGAGCGAGGGCCGGCGCGGCGACGGGACCGTCAACACCGACGGCAGCCAGCCGTTCGGCCGTGGCGAGCTGGAAAAGCTCACCCTCGACGTCCTGGCCGCCAACCCGGGCCGTGCGATGACCCCGCAGGACATTGCCACCGCGATCGGCGGGCAGCTCGACCGGACGGTCAGCTCCGGGGCGGTGCGCAACAACTGCACCAAGGCCGCCGCCGCCGGCCGCATCCTCCTGGTCTCCGACGCGCCGCTGACCTTCGCCCATCAGACGCCGGGCGACGACAGCCACACCGCCGAGCAGTCCTGACCCCAGCAACCCCACCCCATGCGGGGGCCGAGCCCGTTGGGCTCGGCCCCCGCAGCATCGAGAGGAGCAACCCGTGCCACACGAACTCGAAACGTTCGCGGACGGAACGACCGCCTTCGCCAGCGCCCGCCTGTCGGCCTGGCACCAGCTCGGCACCGTCACCCAGAACACGATGAAGGCCGAGGAGATCATGGCCGCCGCCCGACTCGGCGACTGGGGCGTCCGCACCATCCCCACCGTCGGCCTCGACACCGTGGACGGCGTCGAGGTGCAGATTCCCGCCGACGACAAGCGCATGACTGTGCGCCGCAACCCCGTCACCGGCGACACCGAGTACCTGGGCATCGTCGGCACCGACTACACGGTGGTCCAGAACGAGCAGTGCGCCGAGATGCTCGACCGCCTCGTCGATCAGGTGGGCGGCGCCCACTTCGAGACCGCCGGTAGCCTCCGCCGCGGCAAGAGCGTGTTCGTCACGATGAAGCTGCCCGACGCGATGGAGATCGCCGGGGTGGATCGCCTGGACATCTACCTGATCGGTACCACCTCCCACGACGGCACCGCCGCCCTGCGGGTGGACGCCAGCCCGATCCGAGTCGTGTGCGCCAACACGCAACGCGCCGCCTTCCGGCGTGCGGTCGGCCACTACACGTTCCGGCACACCTCCAACGTCAACTCCCAGATCAGCCAGGCCCGCGAGGCGCTGGGCCTGATGTGGAAGTACGTGGAGACCTTCGAGCAGGCCGCCGAACGGATGCTGCAGACCGCGCTGACCATGCGCGAGTTCGAGAAGGTCGTCGCGCAGGTATGGCCGGTCAAGGACAACGCCTCCGAACAGACCAAGAACAACGCCAAGCAGCGGCTCGGCACCCTCAAGTACCTCATCCGCGAGGCCGACACCCAGAAACTGATCAGTGGCAGCCGCTGGGCTGGCTACCAGGCCATCACCGAGTACCTCGACCACTACCAGCCCGCGAAGAACGACACCGTCCGCGCCAACCGGGTTGTTACCGGCAACGTCGGTGATCTGAAGGTGGCCGCCTTCGACCTGCTCAAGGTTTGACCTTCCTCATCCAACCCGAGCTGGGGGTGGCGGTCGCCCGTGCCGCCGCCCCCTGCCCGCAGAAGGAACACACCCCGTGGCACAACCGCGCGCACGAAGTGGGGACCGGACCGAGCGGCCAGCCGATGAACAGGCACATCCGCCACCCACGACCCGCGGCAGTCGGTCTATCCACCGCCTGGTCCGCGTCCTCGCGCCACCGTCCCCGGCCGCGCGTCCGCGCGGAGACCAGCCTTTTTTGTGTTCACAGAAGGGCAACACCATGATCAAGACCGTCATCGGAGCGGTCGCCGTCATCATCGCGGCCTGCTTCGGACTACCCATGCTGCTGCTGTCGGCCATCACAGGCGGCGGCACCAACGGATGCGAAACCTTCGTCCCGCCCGCAGTGCGCCCCTCCGGGCAGCCGCCCGGCGCCGGCAACTGGGACACCGAGCAGTTGGAGAACGCCGCGACCATCATCGACGTCGGCCTCGCCAAAGGCGTACCCCGCTGGGGTTGGGTCATCGCCGTCGCCACCGCCATGCAGGAATCCGGCCTGCGCAACCTGCCCCACCTCGGCGACAACAACGACCACGACTCCATCGGAGTGTTCCAGCAGCGCCCGAGCCAAGGCTGGGGCAGCGTCGCGCAGTTGTCCGAGCCCGCCTACCAGGCGGGCAGATTCTTCGACAAGCTTCTGACCGTTTCCGGCTGGGAGTCGATGCCCCTCACCCAGACCGCCCAGGCGGTCCAGGCCTCGGCCTTCCCCGACGCGTACGCCAAGTGGACCGATGGCGCCGTACGCCTGGTGGAGCAGCTGACCAACACCCCGACGAACTGCGCCACCGATGCGCCCGCCGCCCTCCCGGACGGGTTCGCGCTTCCCGCCAACACCCCGCGCGCCGTCACGACCGCCATCTTCTGGGCCGTAAACCAACTCGGCACCCCGTACCACTTCGGCGGATCATGCACCGACCCGCACTCCGACAACCCCGACAAACAGTGCGACTGCTCATCGCTCATGCAGGCGGCGTACCGAGCGGCCGGCATCTCCATCCCCCGCGTCACCACCGACCAGGCCAACGCCGGGAAGCCCGTAGCCGACCCGGCGCTCCTGATCCCGGGCGACCTCATCCTCATTCCCGGCAGCCAAGGCACCATGGCCAACCCCCGTCACGTCGGCATGTACCTCGGCGAAGGACTTGTCATCCAAGCCCCGAAGACCGGCGACGTCGTGAGGATCACTCGGCTGAGCAGTTGGATCAATCAGATCGCAGCGCTTCGTCGCATCGTTGCCCCCGCCGGGTGAGGGCTCATCGAGCCTCGCTCCACTGGACTGCTGATCTTCAGCAAGCACTTTGACGTGCGGGAGCATTCCGCTCCGATCGGTGATCGCCGTCGACGGAGCGGCCCCGCACCATTTACGCCGCCGGGCGACGGGCGACGTCGGTACCGCATCCCGCTGCAGCCGCTCAGCCACTGATCTGCGGCGCCGTTGACGTCCGCCGACGGTCCCGCTGACGTGGCTTGACCCTGGCGACGGATTGAGCGTGGATCAGGTCCGCCGGTGGCAAATCCGTCGGCGACAGTCCGCACCATCACCCAACCGCCCAGCAGGGCCTGCTGACGAAGAGGCGTAAGCGATGGCCACTCCCGTGTTGGGCCCACAAGCCCTGCGATAGATCCCTGCTGTGAGTGATCGCAAGACCCGCCTTCACCGCCATCCTCAGGTATCCCGGCATGCACGCCCCCGCGGCTGCCGGGGCCCGGCTCCACGCCGATCGTCGACAGATTCCCGGGCCGCGGTGAATGACGCCGCAGCAACTGAGTTCGCCTACGTATTGCACCGCCGCACCGGTAGTGCCGGCGGTTTCAACCCAGAGATCGGTCCGGGGCGCCACGACAGGCGCCCCGGACCCTGACGGACGGAGATACGCAAGCCATGAGTCAAGCCGTCAAGGCTGCCCTGCTCTCCACGAGAGATCTTGGGAAGAACGAGCGAGCGGTGGCCATCGCCATCGCCGCCCATGCCAACCATGAGGGCAGCGCCTGGCCATCCGTGGCCACCCTCGCCGAGTACGTCGGCTGCTCCGAGCGCACGGTGCAACGATGCCTGGCCAAGCTCGTGCAACTGGGTCGTCTTGTCGTGTCGAAGGTCGCCGGCATCGCCACCCGCGTCTATCGGCTAGTGCATACGAATCGACGGACTACAGCCGCAGTGGGGGTGACAGAACAACCGGCGGGGGTGACACATTCGCCTGCCGGGGGTGACAGCCAGAGTGTCACCCGAAGTACTGAAGACCAATTGAAGGGCGACGCGCCGGGATGGCGGCGGTTTCTGTTGACGAGTCGGCGGGCTCCGGTGCCAGCCGGGACCGACTGGCGATGCGCGGCCACGCCAAACGCCGGCCGCCGGTGCCAGCGGCCTGGGCATATTGGTCAGCCCGCTGGCCGCTGCGTCCCCTGCCGTTCCGAGGCGATCGAGCGCAGATGAACGGCCGGACCGGCTGACCAGGTGCTGTCGGCTCTGCGGTGGAACTTCGTCGCGCTGGTCGACCATCCGGGCGCCCCGATCATCGGGCAGGGCAATGCCGTACTGGCCGAGCTGATCGACAAGCCCTGACTTTCGGCGGTTCGGCACCCATCCCGGACGGGCCTACTTTCATTCAAGAATTCAAAAGTTGAATCGTATCGATCTAAAGATTAGCGTGTGGCGCATCGATCTTTTGTGCTGCGAGATCGAAGACGCCGGTCCAAGGGAGGCGAGCCCCACCGATCCTCCCGGCCGGGCCCCCACCACTCGCACCAGGAGGAACCATGACCGCACCGAACGGCCGGCACCGACGCCGGAGAGCCGCGCTCGCGGCCGCAGGTGCCGCTTTGGCGACCCTGCTCGCTGCCGTCCCCGTCACCCCGTCCGCGGCGGCGCCCGTCAACGCCGACGTCCCGCCCCAGGAACCCGGCGTCACCCTGCGCTCATACGACATGGGCGTACCACTGTCGGCGCTGTGCACCCTCAAACCCGCACAGACTCCGAACGTCGACAAGCTGATGCCGCAGATCAACTGGACCAGCACCGACGAGTTCGGCCTGTCCGACCGGTTCATCAGCCACGCCATCGCCAACCTCACCGTGCCCACCGACGGGGAGTACACGTTCCGCCTCACCAGCGACGACGGGTCGCGCCTGACGATCGACGACAAACTCGTCGTCGATCACGACGGTCTGCACGGCGAGACCTCCAAGGAAGGGTCGCTCACCCTGACCGCCGGCCCGCACCCGTTGTTCGTCGAGTTCTTCGAGAACGGCGGCGGCCAGGTGCTGCGGCTGGAGTGGCGTCCCCCGGGCGCGAGCGGATTCGAACTCGTGCCGACCTCCGCGTTGAGCACCGAGGCCGACGTCGTACGCGTCACCGCCCCTGGATGGAAGTACTGCGAGGGTGCGACCGACTCGGCGGGAGACGGCCTTCCCCTGGATCGGGTGCACCCCGGCTACACGCTCACCGACCTGCGCCCCGAAGGCTTCAAGCCGCAGGTCACCGGCATGGCCTTCCTGTCCGACGGCGACCTGGTGATCTCGACCTGGGGCGGCACCGACAACGCGACCGGCGAGGTCTACCTGGTCGAGGGCGTCACCGGCAAGACCGGCCCCGAACAGGTCACCTACCGCAAGTTCGCGCAAGGGCTGCGCGAGCCGCAGGGAGTGGCGGTGGTCGACGGCACCGTCTACGTCAGCCAGAAGCACGAGCTGACCGCCCTGCGCGACACCGACCGCGACGGCGTCGCCGATGACTACCGGACAGTGGCAACCTGGCCGTGGGGCGGCAACTTCCACGAGTTCGCGTTCGGCCTGCTCTACCGGGACGGGTACTTCTATCTCAACCTGTCAGTCGCCATCAATCTTGGTGGCGCCACCACCGTGCCCCAGCCGGCGCGCAACCGCGGCACGTCGATCAAGGTGAACGCCGCGACCGGCGAGATCACGTACGTCGCCGGCGGCCTGCGCACCCCCAACGGCATCGGCTGGGGACCGCGCGGCGAGGTCCTCGTCACCGACAACCAGGGAGGCTGGCTGCCCGCGAACAAGCTGGTCCAGATCAAGCAAGGGGCGTTCTACAACCACTACACCACCCCCGCGGGCCCGTATGACGACAAGGCGGTGACCCGTCCCATCGTCTGGCTGCCACAGAACGAGATCGCCAACTCGCCGTCCACGCCGGTGCTGCTGAAGCAGGGGCCGTACGCGGGGCAGCTGGTCGTCGGTGACGTGACCTACGGCGGCCTGCAACGCGTCTTCCTGGAAGAGATCGAGGGGCAGTACCAGGGCGCCGTGTTCCGGCACACGCAGGGCCTGGAGTCCGGCATCAACGAGGTGACCCTCGGCCCCGACGGCGCGCTCTACGTCGGCGGCCTGGGCGCCGGCGGCAACTGGGGCCAGGAGGGCAAGCTCACCTACGGCCTGCAGAAGCTGACACCCAACGGCACCTCGGTCTTCGAGGTCAAGCAGATGCGCGCGTCGCATGTCGGATTCGAGCTGGAGTACACCGAGCCGCTGTCTGCCGAGACCGCGCAGCAGCTCGCCGACGCGTACCAGGTGGAGCAGTGGCGCTACGGCGCCACGAGCCAGTACGGCGGTCCGAAGCTCGAACTGGAGACGCTCAAGGTGGCCAAGGCCGAGCTGTCGGCCGACGGCCGCACGGTCAAGCTGCAGATCCCGGGCCTGAAGGAGAACCGCGTGGTGCACGTGCGCTCCCCGCGTCCGTTCTCCTCCGCCGGCGGCGAGGAGCTGTGGAACACTGAGGCCTGGTACACGCTCAACGAGATCCCGGGCCGCGTGGTGCAACCGCAGACATTCTTCGAGGCCGAAGAGGGCCGAACAGTCGCGGTCGGTATGGCCACCGACCACGCCGCCTACTCCGGCGCGGGCTTCGCCGCCGGGTTCACCGAGAACGGCTCGTCAACCCGGATCTCCGTCGACGTCGGCGAGAGCGGCAGCTACGACCTGGCGATGCGCTACAGCAACGGCCCGAACCCCTACTCCGGGCAGAAACAGCTGAGTTTCTACGTCAACGGCGAACGCGTCGAGCAGACGATCTTCCCCTCGACCGTGACCTGGGAGGAATGGGGGACGGTCACCACCACCGTGCCGCTGAACAAGGGGCGCAACGTGGTCGAGTACCGCAAGGAGGCCGCGGACTCCGGACACGTGAATCTCGACGTGCTCGCGGTGCGGCCCCACGGCAAGCGCATCACGCTGTTCAGCGGACGCGAGCTCACCGAATGGCAACACACCGACGGACGCGAACCGACCTGGACCGTCGCCGACGGCGCCACGACGGTGCGCAACGGTGACCTGCGCACGTTGCAGGCCTTCGGGGACTTCCGCCTGCACCTCGAGTTCAACCTGCCGCTGTACCCGCCGGACGTGACCGGCCAGGCGCGCGCCAACAGCGGCGTGTTCCTGCAGGACCGCTACGAGATCCAGATACTGGACTCGTTCGGCATCGACCCGCCCCAGAAGAACGACGCCGCGGCCATCTACAACCAGAAGGCCCCGGACGTGAACGCGGCGCTGCCGCCCGAGACCTGGCAGACGTACGACATCGTCTACCGGCAGGCCCGCTACGACGCGGCCGGCAAGAAGGTCGAGAACCCGCGCGTCACGGTGGTCTGGAACGGCGTGAAGGTGCAGGACGAGGTCGAGATCCTCGGCCCGACCGGCAGCAGCCGGCCCGAAGGCCCGGCGACGGGTGCCATCCGGCTGCAGGATCACGGCAACCCGGTCCAGTACCGCAACATCTGGATCGAGCCCCTGGACCTGTAGGTTCGCCAGCGATCAGAACGCGGGCGGTCGGGTGCCGGTTCGCCGGCCCGGCCGCCCGCGGCCCTGCCGTCGGGCACTCCGCCACTGATGGTCACTGCTCGTCGCTTGGATCTGGCGTCGGCCCGTGCCCAGTTCCGAGGCAGTGTCAGTCGTGCTCATTTTTCGGCCACGCTGCCATGGAGCCGGGTGGCCAGGGCGATGGTCTCTTCTTCAGGTTCGGCGTCGAGGTCGGTGAGGACTTTGGTGAGGGCGCGTAGTAGGGCAGGGACGCCGTCTGCGTCGCCGAGGGCGTGGCGGGCGTGCATGGCGCGGGTGTAGAGGGCTTCGTTGTAGTGGTCCAGGTTGATGGCCTTGTCGAGCAGGTCGGATGCGGCCTGCGGGTCGCTGTCGATGAGGTCGTCGGCGAGCAGCAGGTGGGCTTCGGTTCCCCACCGGCGTACGGCTTCGCGGTGTGGTTGGAGCCATTCGTAGTCGTGGCCGTCGGCCAGTGGCGCGGTGTAGAGGTCACAGGCGGCGGTGAGCAGGTCGCGGCGGCGTGGGCCGGTGGCGATGGCCGCGGTGCGCAGGAGGTCGCGAAGTGTCCAGACGTCGACGTCGACGGTGGCTGGGTCGAGTCGGTAGCGTCCTGCGGTTTTGATGACGTAGGCGTTTTTGGTGTCTGCGGTGCCGGCGCGGCCGAGGACGTGTCGCAGGTTGCTGGTGTTGGTGTGGACGCGTTGGTCGGCTTGGCTGAGGCGGGCGTCGGGTTCGAGGTATTCGCCGATGTCGCGGGTGGTGACTCCGTCGGGGTGGCAGGCGAGGAACACGGCGAGTTCGAGGGCCTTGGCGCGCAGTGGCCGGCCGGGTTGGGCGATGTTGTCGATCCGCGGCTCGCCGAGCACCCGGAGCTGTGCTTTGCGGGTGGTCGCGTCGTGCGGCTTGGTGACCGGGGCAGGCTGGTCCTCGGGCTTGGTGTCGGTTCGGTTGGTGTGCAGTGGGACGACCGCGACCGATACAGCGGGTGACGCGACAGCCGGCGGTTCCCCGGTCTGCGCTTCCCGCAGGGTCGTGAGGATCTGAATGGCCGTGTCGTGGTCGAGTACGGGCAGGCACGGTGGCATCGGCTCGGCCGCTTGGCCGGACGCGAGTGTCGCGTGGCCGTCGGGGCCTACCTCGACGGTAGGGCCGTGGGTCCATTCGCCGAGCAGCAGGGCGGAGACGTGCAGGTCGGCGCCGAGGGCGAGTGCGGTCTTGGCGCGCATGCGGGCGCCCGCGGGCGGGGTGTGGGTGATGAGCATGATCGGCGGCAGCGGTTCCTCGTCGGGGGTCTGCTGGCGCGGGGTGTCCAGGTCCGTGAGGGCGTGTTCGTCGAGGATGCGGCTGCGGTGCAGGAGTTTGGCTTCCATCACGGCGAGCAGGTCACCCGTGCTGTCGGCGATGTGCAGCCGTGGCCACCGGCCGAGTGCCGCCGCGTCGGGGCCGAGCAGTGTTTCCAGGGTGGCGGCGTCGATGATGACTTCGCCGCGTGCGTCGGGGTGGTGCGGGTCGCCGGACGCCAGGACTGCGACCAGGGCGGCGCGGGCCGCGGCGTGGGCGCCGTCGCCGACGATGCCGGTTCCACCGGGCGGCAGCGGCGCGAGGTCGGGCACGAATGCGGGCGGCTCGCCGTGGTGGTCGTCCGGTTGCGGCAGTTCGGGGTTGCGGGCCACGGCGCGGCGTAGCTGGAGTACTGGCGGTGGCAGTTGCGTGGGTGGGTCGGCGTCGGGCTCGCCGGTGTATCTGCGGCGGCGTTGCGCCCAGACCAGCGCGGCGGCGGCGCTGATCGCTGCGGCAAGTGACCAGGGCAGCCAATTTGACGGCGATAGCCGCACCCCGTGCTCGTCAGTTGCCGCGGTCGAGCCTTGTGTGTCGCCCGCGGCTGGCGAGGCGGACCGCGTCGCCGCCGCGGTGGCGGTGGCGGTGGCTATCGGGGTCGGCGAGGTGGACTCTACGGCGCTCGGGGTCGCCGATGCCGTGCTGCTGGGGATTGGTGCTGCTTCCTGATCGGGCGTGGCGGGCGGCACGGCAGGACTCGGCGAGTCTGAGGCAGTAGTTGGCGATGCCGACGGGGCCGCGGTCGTGGGTGATGGCGCGGGCGGTACGGGCAGGGTCGCCGGTGTGGCGGTCTCCGGTGGGCGGGCGCCGGCGGGGAGCCGCAGCTCCCAGCCGGGGTAAATGAGGTTGCAGTCGCGCAGGGTACCGCCGATTCGGTGGAAGTGGCGGTGCTTGTTCAGGCGGCAGATCTCCGGCCACCTGTCCGCATCGCCGAGCCACTCCTTAGCGATTCTCGACAGGGTGTCGTGCCGCTCGACGGTGTAGACGTAGCGGGTGTCTGCGACCCGGATCAGCGCAGGCCCTCGCGCGACCGCTTGCCGAGGAATCACACCACCGCCTTCAGCGGAGGCGACGACGGCCGCAGACCTGTCACCGCCCTCCCCTACGTTGAGGGATCCGACGGAGGTGACGGCGATAGCGGCGGTGCCGGCCAGGCCGAACACGAGCCGGTGCAGCGGTGCCGGAAGCCGCAGCGCCGGGATCCGCCACCGGGTCAACACCGCGAACAGCTCGGCGACCAGGAGCAGCGCGAACACGGCCCACAGCAGCCACAGCACCCAGACGGCCGCGCCCCCAAGAACGTTAGGGGTGAACCGGCCGCTCGGCTCGTCGAGCCAGGCGACGATCTGCGGCCACATCGGAAGCCGCCGCACAGGGTTACCAGCGACGATCCAGAGCAGCCCAGGCACGCCGACCAGGAAGATCAGGGCACCCACGACGGCGCGGATTACCCGGACCACGGCCACCGACCGCCGCCCTTGCGGCCGACGCGATGACGACCCGTGCGGCGCATAGACCGTGGGACGCGCATACTCGGCCAGCCGATTCGCTTTGTCCCCCGAATCCTGCGGCACTCTCTCGCCTCCACCCGCGCCGACGCTGACCTTCCCCCGCATACACGAGAATGACTGTCGATGGCCACCTCGCGTAGAAGGATTCTCACCATACGCGCACGAGGGATCACTGCGCGGGACTGGGGTTGACGATCCACTCCCCCGCCGGGAGAGACTGCCGCACATGCCAAACGGGGGCATCCGGCTATCCATCGACCTCAACTCGTCGGCCATCGCCGCCACCATCGACCGACACGGCGCCCGGATCCCCGTCATGCTCAACGGTCACCTCGTCATGCCGCACGGCGTCGCCCTCGACCCCACCGGCCACGTCCACGTCGGAGCGCCCCCAGCGTCCCAGCCGCCGGCGAACCACCAGTTCGTTGGCGACCCGCTGGAGCTGCTCGGCAGACCAGAGGCCGACCAGCCGATCGACGGCGTGCAACTGCTCGCCGCACAGCTGTGGCATGTCGCCGACCAGGCCGCCCGTCAGGCCGGTGAGCCAATCACCGCCCTCACCGTGACCATCCCACCGAACTGGGGACCCCGCCGCCGGACACAACTCGCCCATGCGGCAGCCCGGGCCAGCCTGCCCGCCCCGGCCATGGTCACCGCACCAGCAGCCCTCGCCGCCTACACCACAGCCCACGGGCTCACCGCACCTGACGGCTCCTGCCTTCTGATCTGCCAGGCCGACCGCCATCCGGTCACCCTGACCATCCTTCAAACAAACGCCGACGGATACCGCGAGCTGGCGACCCGATCGATCGACCTACCCCGCGACCTCAACCACGTTCTCGCCCAACGAATCGTCGACGCCGCCACCGAGGTCGACGACCCGCTGAGAGACGAGATAGCTCAACCCCCGCAGCACCCGGACAGCTCGGCGCTACTGGAATCCGTCCGCCAGGCCAGACAGCTCCTGATAACCCAGGAGCGCGCGCCGGTGCTGCTCCCCGCACCCCGCAACCCCGCGGTCATCACCCACGACGACGTCGCCATCGCCGCGCAACCCCTCCTCGACACGGTTCACGATGCGGTCCAGGACACCCTCGACGCGGCCGACATCGACAGCCAACACCTCAGCCGCGTCATCCTCCGCCAAGCCGAAGCAGTACCCGGCCTCCAAGACCAGCTCACCACAGCCACCGGCCTCACCCCGGTAGTCCTCGCCGACCAGTTCCACGCCCTCGCCGACGGCGCCCTGACGCTCACGGCACCACACCACCACACACCCACCGCCGCCAACACCCACCTACCACGGGTCCGACTCCGCATCAGGGACCTGACCAGCGCCCTCCTGCTCGGCGCCTGCTCCCTCACCCTGCTCCTTCAAGCCATCTTCACCGCGGACATCACGACCACATTCCTGCGGGTCGTCGGTGTCCGCACCTCCCTACCGCAACTAGGCGCCGCCGGCGCGCTCGCAATGCTCACGGCATTCGCCGTGGCGCACCTCGCCCCCACCACCTGGCTCGCCGGCACACACACCACCGCAACCCCCGAACCCGCAACCGGCAGCCTCATCCGACGCGGATACCTCGCCGCCGCCGTCGGCGGCGCAGTCACCGCCGGCCTCTACGGCCTCGCCACCGGCACCTCCGTCCACTACGACTACAGCCCGTACCTGAAATGGACCCTCGGCTCGGCGCTACCCCTCGCCGTCTGCGCCGCCGTCATCGCCGCGACCGCACCCCGGATCCCCGCCAACGCCCTTCCCGCCTGGCTCGCGCGCACCCGGCCGGCGATCCTGCACGCCGCCATCGCCACCACCGGCACCTACCTCATGCGGGCAGCACTCACGATCACCCCACCCGTCGACCTGACCGGCATGCCCGGCCTCATCGGCAGCGCCGGAGCCGCGCTCCTCGGCGTCGCCACCGCCCTCACCGCCAGCCGAAGCCGCACCAT
Organism: Micromonospora sp. NBRC 110009; assembly: GCF_030518795.1. Taxonomy (NCBI): domain Bacteria; kingdom Bacillati; phylum Actinomycetota; class Actinomycetes; order Micromonosporales; family Micromonosporaceae; genus Micromonospora; species Micromonospora soli. Next base: position 6,731,603 of record NZ_CP130427.1, read on the forward strand.
CCGCACCGTGACGGCACCCGGCCTCGGGATCGGCTACGCCATCGTCTTCACCAACGACACCAACGGGGCGCTTATCGTCGGGTACCTCGTCGCCCTCACCAGTTGGGCGGTGTGGCTCGCCGGACACACACTGCGCCTCGCCTTCCCCACGGCCGGGCAGGCGCTACGCCGTCTGATGGACGGCAGGACCAGTTGACAACCTGCAGGAGCACACCAAGTAGGTGCCTGGCCTCCTCGAATTCGCCGGACTGCCTCCGGCTCCACACCAGCCTCTGCCTGTCACTTCCAGACGAACTCAAGCCTGTCGACATCGAGCTGCACCTGCCCGGCGCGGGTCGCCGGCTTCACGATGATTCGGTCCAGGACGAGCGCCAGCAGCTCTCGCCGCCGCTCCAGCAGCGCGTCGACCCACCACTCGGCCAGGCCCTCCGGCGTCATCGCCGGCAGCGCCTGCAACCGCTGCGCCTGAGCGATCCGCTCGCGCACCGCCTTCTGCTCGCGCTTCGTCTCGGCCTCGATCGCCGTTAGCGTCACCAGGCTGATTTCCCGCTTCGCGTACGCCTGCCCGGCCTCGACCAGCCGGTCCTCGATCGCCTGCAGGACCTCCTGCATCGTCTCTTCGCCCTTCATCGCCGCGCCGACGGCGCGCTCCAGCCGGGCCCGCACCTTCGACGAGGCCAGCCGGGCTAGGGCCCGTCGCGGCCACCTCCTCCTCCAGGCTCTGCGCGGCGATACGGATGCGGCCGCACCCGTAGCTGGCCGCCGACTTCGGGCCGACTGTCACGAACACCGCCCTGTTTCTGTACGAAGCAGGCATCGACATCCGGCTGGTCCGCTACCAGCTGTACCAGACCGCCGCCGGTGAGAAGGTCCTGTCCGTCGCGCAACTGCTGCCCGTGCCCGATGCCGAGGACTTCATGATCCGGCCCCGGTCCAGCGGTGCCACACCGGACGGCACTGAGTTGGCCATCGTCGTGCCCGATCTCGTCGACCAAGATCGGGATAGCATTCGCGCATGGCTCGGCACGGACCCGGACCGGGCACGAGTGCAGTGGCACAACGACGTCAACGGACCCGCCAAATGGGCCGCCGATGGGGAACGCTATCGAATCATCGTACTGATCCGGCACATCATCGAAGCCGCCACCGGACAGCCGCCACGAGCCCAACTTTGGCCGCCGAACTGGTATCGGACACCTGATGGACGGACCCTCCACCAGATCGCAGAACCTCTGCCGTAAACCACCCAAGGCCCTCGGCGACCAGAACTCCATTGCAGACAAGGTGGCTCTACACGGGGCTCGTACGGCGGGATGGGCGCGGCGCCGCGCGCGGACGGCGGCAGAGGCGCGCACGCGACCATGCTTGATGGGCGGCCCCGCGGCGGCGGTGTCAGACCTCGGTGATCTCGAAGCCGTCCGGCGCTGGGGTGCTCGGCACTGTCGTGATCGCGTGACCAAGGTGCGGCATCTGAAGGACTACCTCGACTGGGTAACGAACCTGATGACGGAGATGTCGAGTGAGCGCCTGGGATTGCCACTTGCCTACGACGGATTCGGGTCCGGAGCCTGCTCGGCACCTGGCCGGCACACCGGCCGCAGCGCGCTATCTCGGCGTTGCACCTGGCCGGAAGGGCCGCAGATGAGCCGCTGAGGACGCGGCTATGATCCACTTATGAGCAAGCAAAGGCCGCCGCTGACGAAGGAGCAGAAGGTCGGGTTTGGGGTTGCGGTTGGTCTGCTCCCCATTCTCGCCATCATCATCACTATCGGAGCGATCAACGAGAGGAACGCGCCGACGTCTCCGGCTGCCACCACGACGGCAGCCCCGGCAGCGCAAGAGCCGGGAGAGGCCGCGTCTTCGCCGACACGTGCGTCTGCCGAGCCCAAGGCCGAGGCGGTCTTGACCGTGGAGAACAACAAGGATCTCGCAGCGCTCTTGGCAGCGGTGGAGGACTACGACCTGTTCCAGGAGTTCGCGGTCAAGTACGAGGGCCGAACCATCAAGTTCGATGGCATCATCGCCGCAATGAACCATCACGGCGATTACAAGACGCGGTACGACATCTTGGTCCTCGCCGGAGATAGCGTCGGCTCGGGAGCGACTGGGCCCAACTTCCAGTTCAGAGACGTCAACATCACCAGCGATCTGCGCCTCACGGGTTCGAACATCCCCGAAACCATTGGCGTGGGGCAGAAGCTTCGCATCACTGCTGAGGTAGAGGGCTATGCCGGGAACCAAGACCTCTTCCTGCTCGATCCGGCTTCCACTGAGGTGAGATAAGACTGTGGCTGTAAAGAAGGCGCGGCGAGCTGCGTGTCGGCCGGTGCTGGCCGCGCCGGCGTACGGCCGTCGAAGAGCTGCCCGGCGAGGCGAGCCTTTCAGGGACATAGCCGTACGCCGCCCAGTCAGCCGGTGAACGTTTCGGGGCCGCAAAGCACTCGTCAACTGAGCACGGGCTGTTATCGGTAGAGCGGCTGGTCCTGGGTGGGGTCGGCGGGGACCACGTCGAGGCGCGGGTCGCTGGTGAGTTGGCTGATCAGCGCCCGAGTCCCGCCGATCCCGGCCCAGTGCGGATCGACGTCCTTGGCCACGCACCAGGCGTGATCAGCGGGCCAGGCGAACGCCGGCTCGGCGTTGCTGAGACGACGCTGGCCCGGCCACCCTGCTGCGGTGTCCCATGCGCCGACGTCGGCTAACGGCCCTCGAAACAACCAGTACGCACGGTTGGGCACCACAACCTTGGGTGCCCGCGGCATCGAGGGCGGGGCAGCGGGTGTGGGCGCCAGTCCCGGTTGGCCGCCGGGCCGCCCGAGCGGGGCGATGTTCTCTTCGTCGATGTAAACGGCGTCGTTGTCGGCTGCGACGTCGGCGTCGCCGAAGCCTTCCCAGACGCAGAAGTAGCAGTCTTCGGGGGTCGTGGTGTGGGCGGCCAGCACCTCGAAAAGGGTGGGCAGCTGGTCGGCCGGCCAGTCCGCGTCGACATCGTTCTCGCTTTGGCCGGGGCGTGTCGGATCGGGCAGGAACCGAAGCCGCGCGTAGGCGTCGAAGCCCGCAGGGCCGAGGCCCACAAGCTGCTGCCACGGCAGGTCGCTATGGGCGATCCAGTCGGCGGCCGACAGTTCTCGACAGAAGTTGAGTGTCACGTTCCGGTTGTACCGCCAAGCCCGTTCGTCCGCCCCCGCTCCCAGACCACCAGTTTCCCGTCGAGCACCACACCGGGCGGGACGAGGGCCCGCACCGCTCGGGTGATGTCCGGGAAGTACGGCGTCAGATTCCTGCCGGCCCGCGACTGCAAGTAGACGTCGGAGGCTCCCCGAAAGGCCAGCGCCCGCCACCCGTCCCACTTCGGTTCATTGACCAGGTTCGGCCCCTCGGGCACCGAGTCGACCGGCGCGGCCAGCATTGGGGCGACAGGCCGGCGTAGCACCAGCCCACCTGGCGACGTTTCCCACCGCCAGGCCGGGCTCACCCCCTCCAGCCCCGTCCGCCGACACCGCGGGCGCCACTCATGCGTGTCCCTCCCACGCCATCGGCGGGCAGTGGGATCGAGCCCCGGGCGAAGATCAGGCACAACGAATGCATCGGATTGCCGCGGTTGCGAGTCGCTTCCCCTGCGCTGGTCCAGTGCCTGGTCCTCTTGGGCAACGTTCGGCGGACGGAGCCTTCAATATGGACACCCGGACGGTAGCGTGACAAGATCTCCGATGAGCCGGCAAGCTCGCATGACCATGGAGCTTTCGTGGGGCTATTTCGGCATTTTTGGCCCATGGGGCCAGAAACCAGAGAAGGCTATGAAATCAAAGCCTCCTCATTTTCGTCGCGAATGTAGCGCTTGGCCGCTGCCACCCCGTCAGCCAGTTGGTGAAAAGTTCAGGCGTTGACTTGGCATCGCCATGCGAGCACCATCAGTGACGCATTCAGAGTCGACAGAACTAGGCGGCCCGGGTAAAAGACCCCGAGAAGCAGAGACACGATCGTTGACAAACGATCATGTCAACACGCTCGCGCAGTTCTTGTCGACACAACCTTCCGCGGTATCCACAACCAGCGGAGGGCAGTGACACCAGATGCCGCTCGGCGCGCATCGCGACCCGATTTGCGGAAGCGGCACCGTTCCTTATCCAACGCATAGTCCGCGTCTCAGGAACGTTCTGATGTGAAATCCCGCATGCTGGTCGCCGTCGCGGCCCTTTTCATCCTGCTCTGACGTGCCCGCGCCCCGCCCTCGCAATTAGGCCGGTGCGGCCATGTGTCACGACTACGCGAACCGCGCGTAGCGCTCCCATTAAGGAGACCCCCATGTCCAAATCAAAGCGAAGACTCAGAGGGGCGGCATTCACGATCGTCGCAGTAACCGCGCTCGCTGCCGTACTCACTCCGCCGCCCTCCGCGTCGTCGGCCGCCGGCTGCGACAAGGCGCCGACCGGCGTGCAGGTCAGCGATCACTTCCTGCCCTTCACCGTCCCCGCCGGGCTGATGCCCGACCCGCAGTTCGACGGGCTCCCGGCCGAACTGCAGGTGCATCGCGTCCAGCCGGTTTACGCCCACGGCAAGTGCCACTCGGTGCCCAACCGGGCCGCGGTGCTGATCCACGGCCGCACCGTGTACGGCCCGGCCTCGTTCGACCTGCGACAGCCCGCCCCCGAAGGCGGCGAGCTCAGCGTGCAGAAGGCACTCGCCCGGGCAGGGATCGACACCTTCGCCCCCAACCTGCTCGGCTACGGCCGCTCGACGCGCTTCGCCCACGGCCTGGACGATCCGGGCAACGCAAGCCTGCCCGGCTACAACCCGGACGGCGTCACCTGCTCGAACCCGGTGGGGTGCGACCGCACGCATGTCCCGGTCTTCCCCCTCAATCAGCAGGGGGCGGCGCAGGATCCGACGTTGTCCACCAATCCGCTTGGCGGACAGCTGCGGGCGCACTCTAGCCACGTCCGGTTCGCCCGAACCGACACCTTCGTACGCGACATCCGTCAAGTCATCGACGACGCCATCGCGCGGGCGCAGCCGTCGGACGGCAAGGTAACCCTGGTGGGCTACTCGGCTGGCGCGCAGTTCGTCGGCCGGACGCTGTACGCGGCCAACCCGAACCCGCTCCTTCCCCACAGCGACCAGTACATCGCCAAGGTCAACCGGGTCGTGTTCGCGGCGTCGCTCTTCGGCTTTTCGACCGAGGAACCGCCGGAGGCGGGCTTGGCTACCTTCCCGCTGCACGTCTTCGCCGGTGGCGGACCCGGGAGCCTGCCGGCCGACCGCGAGGCGGCGTGCACCGGCCGGGTGGTCCCGGGCAGCCGGGAGCAGGTCGCGGCGCAGATCCGGGAGGAGGATCCTGTGGGCGCCCAGTGGGGCGGGACCATCGCCGGGCACCCGACCGGCGTCGCCCGCAGTCCCGTTTTCTCCAGCTACGGCTGGAACACCGAAGTCGCAGCACAGCTGACCCCACCCACACTCGTCATCCACGGTCTTGAAGACTTCCCGCCGACGTCGCCGGCGAACGCGGACGCCATCTACACGGCCGCCCAGATGACGAACAAGGTTCTGGTAAAGATTGCGTGCGGAAGCCACACCTTCTTGTGGGAGGGCTGCTCCGGGACACGCTGCACCCCCACCTCCGGCACCCCCTACGGAGGCAAGATCGGCGCCCCTTGGGCTGGCCCGCATTCCACGTTCAAGGCGGCGTTGATCGAGTGGATCACGCGTGGAACCTTCAACGGCGCCCCGAGCGGACAGTTCGCCGTCAACGAGAGCGGAGTGGCGAGCGCCACCGGGCCCTGAGATCGGCTGGCGTTCGACGGTATGAAGAAGGCGCGGGTCACGGTCGGCGATCAAGCCGTGGCCCGGGCCCTCTTCCAGACGCGGTGGGGATGCGCTTCCCAGACGTCGCGGAGGCCTGTGATGGTAGGGCGGCATGAGCGGAGCCCGAGCCCGGTGCAGGGCCGGCGGCGGCGGACGCGGTCGCCGGCGCGGTGGCGGCTGTGCAGCCGGAGCCGGCGCCGGCGATGGCGGGACCCGTCACGGCGCTGCGCGGCTGATCGGGCTCGCCGGGAGCATGGAAATTGGCGATCGCCGAGATGGCGGCTGTCACCCCGGCGACCATGGCGAGACTCCCCGCCGTGACGATCGCGGTCAGTGGGGCCTGATCCGAGGTGAGCATGACCGGCGGCGAGGGCCGCGCATGCTGGTGCGCGGCGATCACCTGGTCAAGCTGAGCCACGACGGCTGCGCGCTCGCCGATGGCGGCGGCGAAGGCCAGGGTCACGTGGAACCGGAATCCGTCGGCGGCGGCCGGCGGCAGCAGCAGTCCCGAGAGTCTTTGCTCGTCGACCGTGTGGATCAGGGTGAACGGTGCCCGCCGATCGTGTGCCAGCCCGCTCAGCCGCGCGTAGGTCCACTCGCGTAACCCATCGTGGCCGACGAAGACGACGGCGCGATTAGTCACGACCACCATTCCCGCGTCGATCACGTGGAGCCCGTCTGCAAGCACCGGGTTGAGGGTCCCGTTGGGCGTGGGCAGGACCGCCCGTTCGGGCTGGGGCAGGCCGGCGATGTGGCGCCCCTCCGCCTCGATGAGTTCGGCGGCGGGCAGCACGGTGAAGACGGCCTCGTCGGGGAAGAACTCCAGAGCGAGACCGGCGGCTGCGTCCGCCGACCCCCTGAACTCAGACGCCGCCGCTCGCAGCCGCCGCAGCTTCGTGTCCGGCTGGTGCCACGCCTCCAGCGCCGCGTCGTACGCCCGTTGCTGCCGCTCGTTCGTCCGGTCGGCCCACCGTTCACGCCATCCGCGCAGGCCGATCGGCTGTGTCTTCCACACCCCGGGTGGCCTTCTGTGAAGATGGCTCTTTTTTGGCGTCACACCTGGTACAACCCACCCAAGACCAC